>CAZTZB010000032.1:1581-19899 GCA_964617505.1 uncultured Peptostreptococcaceae bacterium
TCTTCAAAAATATTTTTTATTTGAACATAACCGTCTTTTTTTGCTTGCGATGCATAGTATGAATATCTCATATTTGCTTGGGATTCCCCTGCAAAAGAAACCATTAAGTTTACTGCGGTTTTTGTGCCTTTCAAATCTTTCATTATATCCTCCTGTAAAATATAGTATTTGGTTGCAACAATTCACTTATATATTTTAACATAATCAAAAGATTTACAGTGAGAAAAGTAAAAATATCATAAATATAACAAAACTTTTCTCATGGAAAGCAGTTGCTTAAAGGCGATTTTGAGTTTTTTACAAAAAAATAAAGAAGACTGTTTTGATGCTGAATAGGTGCCAATAATTAATGCCAGAGACGATTATTATGGGGAGAAGGGAAATATTTGAACTCTGTGAGAGCATGTGTTATAGTTCATTGATAGGTATAATAAAATGAGGATTATTTAGTGAAAGGTTTTAATTATGAATGATATAAAGCAATATAAATTAATACTTCAGATTAGCAAGATATTGTTGGTCTTGGTTCTTATAATGTATGGAGACGCATTGCTGTTTACCATAGTAGCGCACCTAGTGTTTTGGGTAATGATAATGCGCGCTGTAAGAATTCAATCAAGGAAGCGGTTCAAATTTTTTCTTATATTTTTATACATGTTGTTGGTATTTGCTCAGACTATATTTTTTGCGCGATATATGCATCTTGTTTCGAGTTTCAATGTAGTCAATATGCTAAACAACGCTTTGGGTGTGTTTGTAGTAGCCTTGCCGTATCTGTTAGAATATTTTGTGACAATTCAGAATTATACAGAATTTTATCTGCCTTCCGTTCAGGAGTTTAACACAATGAGTTTTGCCCAACTCCATGATGTCAATGACGCAATTTTAGGAAGATTGGAAGAAATGGGTAAATTGAGAAAGGCCTTGACTACTGAAAGATTGATTGAAATTGCGGGAGAATTGCCTAGGCACAGTGTAATACAATACCTCAACGGAGGCTCGCTGACGGATGCGTATTTTTCTGAGGCTGAATCGAGTCTATCGGATCTCCATATCTATATCGTGGTTTCAAACACCGGGAGCGCAGCCAGTGAGGTTATTTCCGCATTTACTAAAAAACAATATAATCATGCATCACTCGCTTTTGACAGAGATTTAGAAACTATCATTAGCTATAATGGTGGCGAAAAGATTTATCCTCCCGGACTAAATAGAGAGATGATTGAGTTTTTTAATAAAAAGGATGATTCATCACTGATAGTTTACGAAATGGATGTAACATGGGAGCAAAAGACGAAATTAATTGAAAAGGTCAAGGAAATAAACAAAAGTGGAAGCTCATATAATATGCTTGGATTCGTAATTAAGAAGCCGCTTAGACCAAATATAATGTTTTGCTCGCAATTCGTTTATAATATGCTGAAACATGTTGGATTGGAATACTTCGATAAAGCTGACGGCAACGTCAAACCGGCGGACTTGGTAGAGTTGGACTATCACAGAAAACTGAAGTTTTGCTACGAAATATATTTAAATGACAATGCTGAAGGATTTAATAAAATAAAAACGCATTAATTGCATGTAAATATAATTGCGAGTTGGAAAGTTTTTGTTAACCGAAAAATCGAGAGCTGGAAGGCTCTCTTTTTATTTAGATAGAATGTCATGGTTATGTATGATTTAAAAGATCATGAGCCATTTATTTGATTTGAAAAGCGAGGAAATGATATATTAGAATTGAAGAAAAAGGAAAATTGATGTTTATATAACGCATTAATGATTCAAGAGGAGGTGCGTGCTTGAATTCATCAACTTGGATAGCAATATATTTACCCATGTTTATGGTGTTTTTTGTAATAATTCCACAGCAGAACAGAGTTAAAAAAATGATAGTGGCTAGAATTAAGAGAAGAAGGGGGCTGACTCGCATGGCGAATGAAGTGATTGGAAAATACATAGGAAAACGTTGTAAAATAGTAACCGGAGCCTTGGGAACAACCGTGACAGGCGAGATTGTCGAAGTCAGAGAAAATTGGATAGAGATCGAGACGAAAAAGGGTAAGGAGCTTATAAATACCGATTTCATTCAAAGTGTTAAGATTATCGGATAATCTCTTTTTTTCCATATTAATTATTGATAATATGGGAGATCATTATCATAGTGCTTCTTTTAGCAAAGTTTCAAACTCTTGCTTGGATGGGAAGCTGCTATAGGCAACTACCTTTCCATCTATCACCAAGGCAGGGGTATAATGTTCCTCTTTGCCAATGTTTACGAAGTTGCACCCTGGGCAATATGAATTGGAACAGCCTACTTCAACGCCGTATTTCTCTATTTCATCGGAATTGATAATTTTTTTAACAGTGATATCTAAATTCATTTCATCTACTATCGCTTGAACCATGTCGCGATAATAGGAGCTTTTCATACACTCAGATCCCAAAACCAGTATTTCTTTCATAAATTTTTCTCCCTATAATAAAGTGTAAAGCAATTATAGCATAAATAAAGCTTTATAATCCGTATTTGATATGGCTAAGTTCAAAGGATATAAATATATATTATTGTTATGAAGATAACAAATTTTAAATTTCGTAACCTATGTTACGGTAAAGAAAGCTTCCTGTGGGTATAATGTAAATAACTCAAAGGAGGTAGGATATGATAGAAAAAACATATAAGTACAGTACGGCGGATGACAAAGCGGTTGAAAAAATAATCGCTGACGAAAATGTCAACTACAATCATATGGTGTTCAACAAAGACGAAGGACTGCCGGAGCATTACTCAAATTCAAATGTTTATATGACGGTGATTAGAGGGCGTTTGTCAATTCAGTTGGGCAATCAGGAAGATCATGTATACAAAAAAGGCGATATGATTGAAATTCCCTACAATATCAAGATGAATGTAAGAAACAAACACGATGAGGTTTTGGAAATATTTGTTTTAAAAGCGCCGGCACCTAAAAATTATAAATAAGCAGAACAGAATAAACCATCGTTCATTTAATGATGGTTTATTTATATTTAATCATAAATGTGCTGCATTAAAAGCAAGGAGAGAGTGTTTCTAATACAGAAACTAAGGGAATTTTAAATATCAAGTAGTTTATAGAATATTGTGACAACTTAAGGGTAATAATATTATTGTTGAGATATAGTGGCAGATGAAAAACTATTATTGAAAAGGAAAAGAAAAGGAGGCAAAAATGGCGATTCTTAAAGTGGTTGAGCTTTTAGCGGAATCTGAAATTGGCTGGGAAGAAGCTGCGCAGGAGGCGGTTAAAGCGGCATCAAAGACTGTTGACAATATCAAGTCTGTAAATATTGAAAACTTGCAGGCAATTGTAGAAGACAATAAAATTGTCAAGTACCGAGTCAATGCTAAGGTGTCATTCATCGTACACGGCTAGTAGCAAATGTAGGCAAATATCCGGTTTATTGAATATGGTATTTGGCTGGAACGATGGGAAAAAACAAAACAATCCTGATGTGCCATTTCAGGGTTGTTTTGTTTTTTCATATTCTTGAAGGGGTATAATGTATAATGTGCGGAAAGGTGAGAAAATATGGAAAATAAAAGACTCGATGATTTGCGTAATATAATAAGAAATCTTGTGACCGAAGATGACTTTGAGAAGAGGCATTTTGAAGATGTGGAAAGAAATACATTGGCGTTGGCAAAAATGCGAAATCTTGATTTGGAGATAGCAGAACTAATATCATGCTTGCATGATATTGCAAGAATAAAATACGGGTTTAAAGGTAAAAAACATGCAAAAGAGGGAAAAAAAGAAGCAGAAAAGATGCTCGAACAATTATCTTTTGACAAAGATACAATTAAAATAGTTTCAACCGCTATAGGAAATCATAGGCGAAAAAATAAGATTGACGATGCGTATTCCGAATTAATTAAGGACGCAGATTGCCTTTCTCATAATTTTGAATTTGGCGGCAACATTGATGAAGAGGAAAAGTTGAGATGCAAAATAGCCGCAAAAGGGGAATGTTTGCTGCTTTGCGCTGACGGGAAGCGCATAGTCGAAACCTTACTTAAAGAATGGGAGGCTCTGGAGAGGCAACTCGAAAGGGTTTGCTCGAATGATGTTGATGATGAGCTTGTGCATGAAACGAGAATTCGCATACGAAAAATAAGGGCTATCTTGAAAACAATGAAAAGCATAAAGATCAAACCCTTAGAAGAAAAATTAAAGAAATTGTTTGAGAAATATTCGGATTTGCGAGAATGCCATGTATTGAGGCAATATGTAAACGAAATAGGAAAGCTTGATTGGCTGGAGAAGCGCCTAGATAACATTCACGAAGACATGCTCGCGGAATTAGTGAGAGAAGTGGGAGCTTTAAATGAAAGTGATAAAATTAATAAAATGAAAAAAATGCTTTTAAATATTTTAGAAAATGTCGATTTGCAATTTATAGCCTCGGAAAACGTTATGAGAAATTACGGAGATTCGGTGCGTTTGGCAGAAATTGATGATGTGGAGTCTTTGCATCGAATGAGAATAAGAGGAAAGACCGTAAAGTACCTTGCAATGCTCGGCATTTTTACTATGGATATGGAGTGTCTAAGGCTGGTAAAGAATATGCATAGCGAAATAGGAATACTTCATGACATAAATGTAAACAGGAATTTGCTTAAGGAAACAAGATATGTCGGGGAAAAAAAGCTGAGCGCTAAGGAAGCAAAAAGAGTTAAAGAAATTTTTGATAAAATAGAGGAGAAAACGATATTTAACATAGCAAATGGATTATTTGAACTGAAGCTTCGTTTCAGAATTAATAAGAAGTAAATATTATGTTATATAATGGAGATAATTTTAAAAGACGGTTTCGTTTTATAATATTTGAAAAAAAGGAGGACGCAATGAATACAACTTATGCCGCTATCGATGTGGGATCGAATACATTAAAGCTTAAAATAGTTCAGTATATAGACAAGAAAATAGTTGTCCTCGACAACATAGCAAAGACAGCTAACATAGGCGAAGATGTATTTGCTAATGGCAATATTGAGCATGAAACAGTTAAGGAAATAATTAGAATAATGGGATCGTTTAGGGAAATCATGGATTCCTACAATGTTGATATGTATCGAGCTGTAGCCACGGGAGCCATGCGCACGGCAAGCAACAATCTGAATGTGATTGAGATTGTGCTTATGAGGTCAGGAATAAAGATTGAAATAATTGAAGATGCTATAGAAAAATTTCTAACATACAAATCGATGAGAGACAATCTTGATGACTATAGGGGAATTCGGGAAAGCTCTATTTTGGTCGAGTTAAATTCCGGAAGCTGTGATGTGAGTATATATAACAAGAACAAGCTGGTTTTTAATGAAGAGTTCATACTTGGAACGATGGTTTTAAAGAATACAATGCAGGAAATAGAGGATAGAAACGTAAATTACCCCAAAATTATTACTGAATTGATAGAATCACGCACGGGACACATGTGGAGAATAATTAAAAGGCGCAGGATAGAAAATTTCCTAATGCTCGGCGGAGAAACAGGCACATTGAAACGTTGTTTGTTCGATGACCGGGAAAAAATAAGCAGACTGGACTTCGAGTCGGTTCATCACAGGGTTATGACGGATCATTTGCGTTTTCGCAAGGAGATTGAATGTTACGGAATGGACTGGTATGAATTTGTTTCTTGTATTTTGGTTTATGGCATATTTCTGAAGCTGGTCAAGACAAATAATCTCGTTTTTCCTGAAATTAATTTGAGAGACGGAATGATTGCGGAAATGATCGAGAAGGACCACGGACTTGATAGATATAAGCTTTTCAACAATGATGTAATTTCACTTGCAAGGAATGCAAGCGCAAGATACAAGAGCAGCACTTGTCATTGCAGAGAGGTTGAAAAAAACGGGATGCTAATAATGGATGAACTGAAGAAGCATTTCACATTCAATGAACGAGATGAATTGCTTATGCGACTTGCTGCTATTTTGCATGAAATAGGCAAATTTACTAGGGCGAAGGACTATTTGGCAGCATCATTCCATAAGATAAGAAATCTAAGCATAATGGGTACTAATTATCATGAGATGATGCTTGTTGCATATATATGCAAGATGCTTGAGGATGGTCAATCATCAAGGGCGAGCATTGAAAGGCTTGTAGAAAACGACCAGAACCTTATACTGAAATTATCCTCAATACTTTCGATTTCCGATGCCCTCGACAAGAGCAAGAAGCAGAAAATAGAAATAATAGGTTTTGAAATTACCGATGACGAGTTTAAAATAATGGTGAGCAAATCGACGGATATAACACTTGAGGAATGGAATTTTGAGAATCGTGCAAAAGAATTCATAAGCGCTTTTGGACTTGTTCCAAGACTGGTGGAAGGTGAATACGATGAATAAATACCTGAATAGGGAACTCAGCTGGCTGAAATTCAATGAGCGCGTATTGGAGAGGGCTGAAGATGCCTCAATGCCGATATTGGAAAGACTCAAATTCGATGCAATATTTTCATCAAATCTCGATGAATTCTTCATGGTTCGTGTGGCATCAATAAAAGAGCAGATGATAGCCGGTTATTCGGCCCCGGATGCTTCGGGATACTTGCCTGAGGAAGTGTTCGAAAGCATAAATAAAAATGTATCGGTTCTTCTAAAAACGCAACAAAAGATAACATCGGCTTGCTTTGATAAGCTTGAAAAGCAGGGGATAAAAATATTAAGGAGAAAAGATTTTAGTGGCAAGATAACGGATGAACTTAAGGAATACTTCGACAGTGCAGTTTTTCCTGTGTTGACACCAATGGCAGTTGATTTTGGTCGACCATTCCCATTCGTGCCAAACAAGAGTTTGAACATTGTTTCAAAATTGGAGATTGATGGGCAGTTCAAGCTGGCTATCGTTGAGGTTCCTGATGTTCTTGACCGCTTCGTGAGGATTGAGAGTTCTAAGGAGCATTCATATGCATTGCTTGAGGATATAATAATAAAGTTTATGGATCAATTGTATGTCGGGCAAAAGGTTTTGAGCAGCAGTGTTTTTAGGGTTACAAGGAATGCTGATTTAAATCTCATTGAGGATAAAGCAGACGATCTTCTTATGGTTATAGAAGAGGCCGTTAAAAATAGACGTTGGGGTGATGCAATCCGCCTTGAAATTGAAAGCGACATTGATGAGTGGATTGGAACTGAGCTTGAAAAGATTCTGGAAATAGAAAAAAATCAAGTATATTTCATAAAGGGTATGATTGATTTAACATGCTGGTTTTCATTCAAACCGCCTAAAAAAATGAACAATCTGAATAGTGAACAGTTTATTCCCAAAGTTCTGCCGTTCATGAAAAAGAAGAATATATTCAAGACGATTCGAGATGGTGATATATTTCTCCACCATCCGTATGACAGCTTTGATTTTGTAGTTAATTTCATTAAGAATGCAAGCATGGACCCATCGGTTTTAGCTATAAAACAAACCCTTTATAGGGTGAGCGGTAAATCGGAAATAATTAAGGCTCTTTCGGATGCGGCAGACCAAGGAAAACAGGTAACAGTTTTGGTTGAACTTATGGCTAGATTTGACGAAGAAAACAACATAAACTGGGCTAAAGAGCTTGAAAAAAAAGGTGTGCATGTCCTATACGGTATATATGGTCTTAAGACCCATTCTAAGATTACTCTTATAGTTCGCAAGGAAATGAAAAAGATAAAGAGGTATGTTCATCTAGGAACCGGCAACTATAATGATGTTACAGCTAAGCTATATACGGATATGTCGTATTTGACATGTCGTGAGGACATAGGAACGGATGCAACGATATTTTTCAATATGGTTTCGGGATTTACTAGCCAGATTGAAACACAACACTTTAGCGTTTCACCATATACGTTAAGAGAAGATTTCTATGGGCTGATAGACAGAGAGATACGGAATGCGAAAGACGGAAACAAGGGTTTAATAATAGCCAAGATGAATTCGATTGTGGACATAGGGATTATAGACAAGCTGTATGAAGCATCGAATGCAGGAGTTGAAATCCGCCTGATTGTCAGAGGAATATGCACCCTTGTACCGGGAGTTCTAGGTATGAGCGAGAACATAAAGGTTAAAAGCATTATAGGAGAGTTTCTCGAGCATTCTCGGATTTATTATTTTCACAACAATCGCCATCCCGAGATATACCTTTCCTCAGCCGATTGGATGACGCGAAATCTTAACCGTCGTATCGAGCTTTTGTTTCCGATTGTTGACAGCCGCATAGCTAAACGTATTCGTCTTATTCTCGAACTCTATCTTGCAGACAATCAAAGATCTTGGCAAATGGAGAGTGATGGTGAATACAGTAAAGTAAAAAGCGGAAAGAAAAATAGAGTTTGCGCCCACGAAATACTTAAAAATATTGAATATGAAGACAATGAAGAGTTTATAAAAAGATTGAAAGGAAGCATGTAACAATATGAAAAAAATGGCGATTATTGACCTCGGATCAAACTCTGTACGAATGAATATAATGAGAATAAACGAGCTTGGTGGATACAGCGTCTTTGATTCTGCAAAGGAGATGGTTCGCCTAAGCGAGGGTCTTGCTCAGGATGGAATGCTTAAGATAGTTCCCATCGAGAGGACAATAAAAGCACTTGGGTATTTTAAAAGGCTGATTGAGGTTACTGAGGTTGAAGAAATATATGCTGTTGCAACTGCGGCCGTAAGGCTTGCAAAGAATGGTGATGAATTTATTGAAAGGGTTAGAAAGGAAGTTGGATTTGATCTTAAAATACTTACCGGAAAGGAAGAAGCCTACTACGACTATCTGGGTGTTGTCAATTCAATTGACGTTAAGGATTGCGCCATAATAGACATAGGTGGAGCATCTACTGAAATCGTATGGGTCAGGGATCGCAGCATAGAAGAATCTATAAGCCTTCCTTTCGGTTCTGTTATCCTAACGGAAATGTTCAGTGGAATTGAAAGCAAGCGAGAGCGTATACAGAAGGCATTTCAATATGTAAAAGGGGAAATGAGCAAGGTAAAATGGATTCATAAATTAAAAGGACTTCGGGTAATAGGACTTGGAGGGACAATAAGGGCAATTGGAAAAATCGACCGCGGTTTCAACAATTATCCCATAAAAAACATGCACAACTACAGAATGACCCATGGTGAAGTGGAACGCGTTTTTTCACTTGTATTCAAGAAAGATGACAAGGATTTGGAATTTGTCGATGGAATTAACAGCAGGCGAGCCGACGTTATAACGATGGGAATGGTTCCGCTTAAGGCCTTGCTTGGGTTTACAGGTTCAAAGGGTATAAGCATCAGCGGTAATGGACTTAGGAATGGATTTTTTTACGAAAAGTATTTTAAAAAAGCCGAGTTGCCTGTGGTGGTTGAGAATGTTCTCTATCACAGCTGTGAGAATACAATGAAAAGATTTAATGTAAAACCTAAACATGCATATCATGTAAAGTTTTTGGCACTAAAGCTTTTTGATCAATTTAAAGGAATTCATTCATTCGATCAAAATGACAGGAAGGTGCTTGAAATAGCATCACTTGTTCATGATATAGGAATGCATATTGAATATTATGAGCATAATATTCATGGAATGTATCTTCTCATATACGGGAAAATCAATGGGTTAACAAACCACGAACATTTTATAGTTGCATTTCTAGTAGGAAATCATCGAGAAAATAGCATAAAAGAAAAAATGAAGGAGTACCACTCGCTTTTTTCAAATAAGGATATAAAGAGAATTTTAAAGCTAGCAATTTTCCTTAAAATGGCTGAGCAAATGGACCGTGCCGTAAACAACAATATAGAGGATTTTTTCGTCAGATTAAATGGCCGCAATGCGTTGATAGAAGTTTATGCAAAGGAAAGGCCAATGCTAGAAATTGAGGCTGCAATGCGCTTTAAAGGGCTTTTTTATAAAAGCTTCAATTGTTCTTATGATATAAAATACATGGGACCGGCTGATCGATGACAAGAGCTGATTTGGTATTTGTCCATTGAATCTTACCAATTTAACTAATTTACAAAAGCCCTACAATTAGATGTTGAATGTAGGGCTTTTGTAAGTTATTCATTTTTGAATCGTACAATAATAAGCCTAAAAATAAACTTTAATAATTACCATATTGGAATAAAATTTTATGATATTATATAGTGTACCTAATAAAATTTCATTATTGCTTAAATAATAACATTTAAATTAATAAAACAAGAAAGAAAAGGAGCTTTTATGTCTACATTATTATACATATTAACAAACATATTGTTTCCTATTTTCATACAAGCCGGATTAGGGTTCGCAATGCAAAAGAAATTTAAATTGGATATAAAATCGTTGGTCAAGGTGCATATATTTGTTTTTCTGCCGTCCTTGATGTTTTACAATGTTTATTTCAACAACTTGTCTGGGGCTATTATTTTTAATGTGGTAATTTTTGTCGTAAGCTTGTTTGCAATTCTAATAATATTATCAACAATTGTCGCAAAAATATTGAAGCTTGAAAAGTCGATGGAAAAAACCTTTGTAAATGCTTGCTCACTCATAAATGAAGGCAATTATGGGATTCCGCTGATAACTCTTCTTTATGCTGGAGCTCAGGTGGATTATGCTGTTTCGATACAAATGACTGTAGTATTGACAATGAGCTTGTTGATCAACACTATTGGTTTATACAATGCGAGTAGCGGATCCTATTCTGGATTGGATGCTTTCAAGAATGTTTTCAAGATGCCGCTTGTATATGTCATAATTGCCGGCTTCCTGTTGAAAGGATTCTCTATTGAACTTTGGTCGCCGGTTGTATCTGCGATTGGGTTCATGTCGCAGGCGGTGGTGCCCATGGCCTTGTTTATTTTGGGAGCGCAGCTAGCAAATACGGAAATAAAAGTGACGAATCCAATGGTTTATTTGGCTGATGGATTCCGATTGATTCTATCGCCGATTATTGCATTGATTTTGGTGAAACTGCTTGGTTTTGAGGGATTGCTTGCACAGATACTAATAATAGGAGCAGCTTTTCCTGGTGCGGTAAACGGGGTGGTTCTTGCAATAGAGTTTAATGGAGACCATCACTTTGCTTCGCAGACAGTTTTCCAGACTACGCTTATGAGCGCAATTACTGTTACTTCGATAATTGCATTGGTTTTGCGATTTGTTTAATTGAATGCGCAGGATATATAGAAAGCAATGGCATAATGCTATTGCTTTACTTTTTTGTTTGTTTGCAGGTATAAAATGACAAAATATAAATATGCTATAATGATAAAGCACATAATTATTAGCGGGAGGTTACAAATGAAAAATAATGAAATTATAATTCGACTAAGAGATGCTTTAGATATAAAAAATGAAGATATTGCAGAAATATTCATGCTTGGTGGAAGTAGTTTGATTGACGAAGAAGTTAGAATGATGTTTGTAGAATCAACAGAAGGTGGCCCTAATGATATTGAGGAAAAAAAATATGATTTAGAATGCGACAATTTTTCTTTGGAAGCATTTTTAAATGGTTTTATTATTTTTAAAAGAGGGCAAAAGGAATCCCTGTCTGGAGAGCCCCCAAAACCGGTACTGGCAATAAAATATGATACAAGTGTTAATAATGTTATGCTGAAAAAACTAAAAATCGCATTATCCTTATCATCGGATGATATGATAGATATATTTCAAGCGGCTGGTGTCAATTTAACAAAGGGAGAATTAAGTCCATTGTTTAGAAAAGAAGGACATAAGCATTACAAAAAATGCAGTGATACCTTAGCTAAAGGATTTTTAAAAGGACTAGATTCAATACATTTAATATAATAAAAGCAAATAGCAAAGTGAATCCTCCTAAATAATTTGGGGGGATTTTATTATGAGCATAAAACCGGAATAACCCGTTTGTTTTATATAAAACTAAAAACAGAAAATTCGATAAACTGCAACTATTTCTAAATCAATGAATATGTTAAATTTTATCTTGTGATTATTAAAACTAGGTATATACTAGTCGGTGTGGCTTGTTTCATAATGCTCTATATACGGAATTATGTATAATAATTAATTTTTTTCAGGAGATGATTATTTGCTTTCGATACTGTTTGAAAATGGAATTATGATTGATAATCTGTCTATGTTTTTTGTCATGGCCATTATATTGGTATCCATTCCGGTACTTATATACTCACTTGGATATTTGAAGGAATACAAGGGCACATATTCTGTTGGCTACAACCTTATAATGACCCTGGTTTTCATTGCTTCAATGTTATTTGTGGTTATATCTAAGGATAGTATGACATTTATAGTTTTTTGGGAAGTGATGAGTGTTAGTTCATTCTTTTTGGTCATTTATGAATACAAGGATCAAGTGAACATCAATTCGGGAATAATGTATCTGATAATGACCCACATAAGTGGATTTTTCTTGATGGCTATGTTTGCATTTTTATACAAATACACAGGAAGCATGGACTTCAATGCAATAGGACAATTTTCTTACAAAATAACTGAACCTGGAGTTGTGGTTATTTTCATATTGGCTCTCATTGGATTTGGAGCTAAGGCCGGTTTTGTTCCTCTTCACGCCTGGTTGCCTAAGGCGCATCCGTGCGCCCCGTCAAATGCTTCGGCGCTTATGTCGGGGCTTATGCTAAAAGTTGCCTTGTATGGCCTTTTACGTGTGCTTTATTTCTTTATAGATGGGCTTCCACTGAATTTGTCTTTGGTGCTTCTAGTGATTGGTGCTATAACGGCAATATTTTCAATTTTAAATGCATTGGTTCAGAAGGATATAAAAAAACTGCTCGCGTATTCCAGCGCGGAAAACATAGGAATGATTCTGGCAAGTATAGGATTGACCTTTGTATTTAAGCATTATGGACTGAACAGTCTTTCCCTATTGAGTTTGGTGGCTGCGCTCTTTCATATTTTAAACCACGCAGTTTTCAAGAGCTTGTTGTTTGCAAGTGCGGGAAGTGTTTTGTTTGCAACCGGTACGAAAAACATGAATGAATTAGGCGGGTTATACGGCAAAATGAAATTTGCAACCATAGCAGCTTTTATTGGCACCCTATCGATCTCGGCAATTCCGCCTTTGAATGGTTTCGCGAGTGAAATGCTAATCTTGAAAAGCTTCATACTGGGAGCGTCAAAAGTTCCGGACAGTTGGGTTGTTGGAATTATAATGATTTCTGGAGCAATCATCGCATTGACTGGCGGAGGAGCATTATATGCGGCAATAAAGAGTTTTGGGATTACATATCTGGGATCCCCCAGAAGCGTAAAAGCAGAAAACATACATAAAATACCTGCGACAATGAAAATAGGGATGGGAATACTGGCTGCACAATGCCTTCTCTTCGGTATTTTTTCGCCATGGATAGCAAATAGTTTGCTTAATTCGATGTCGACACTATATGCAGGAACCTATATTAATATTCCGATAATTGCGGTTAATTATGAAATATCGATAGTTTCAGGCTTATTGCTGACGACATTTCTTATTGTGAAACCCTTGCTTAAATCAAGAAAAGGAACGGTTTTATATGGAGACACATGGGGTTGCGGCTTTGTTAATCAGACTAGCAGGATGCAATATACGGCAAATGCACTGTCACAACCTCAAACGAGATTATTTGCAAAAGTTCAAGGATATTCGAAACGTGTAAAAATAACTTCTCTAATTTATATAGATGATAAGGTATACGATATTTTCGAAAAGAAGGCATACATTCCAATTGTCAGGTTAATTAATTATTTGGCGGAAAAGATTGTAAGAATTCATCTTGGAAAGGTAAGGGTATATGTTTTATACATATTCATAGCCCTGGGAGCGACGCTTTTAGGCGTTTATAGATTTGGATAAGGGCGGAAAATCGGAGGCTGCCGGAATCGTAATTTTTAAATTCGGCATGCATTGGTTCAAAGGTTTTTTTAGATTGGAGGAAGTTTTTTGAACTATTATTTGCTTAATATTTTACAGGGAATGATTCTAGTACTGCTGTCGCCGATGTTTTCGGGGATTTTGAAAAAAATGAAGGCTTTAATGAGGGGATATAAGGGACCTAGTGTTTTTCAAGTCTACTATGACCTTATAAAGCTTTTTAATAAAGAGACAATCAGATCCGGCAAAAGTTCTTTCATTACAGAAATTGGGCCATTGTTAGCGATATGTATATCCTTGACATGCGCATTCATGATTCCGGTCTTTTTCTGTGGCGGAGGCAGCCCTGTCGGAAATTTGATTGTTATTGTTTTTCTACTTGGAGGTATCAAGCTATTAAATACATTGCTCGGACTTGATTCGTCGTCTACATTTGGCGGAATGGGTACAAGCAGAGAATTGTTCTTGTCAATGCTTGCCGAACCTGTGATGTTTTTGATAATAATGTTTCTGTATTTTCAATATGGAAGCTTCAACATATTTGAAATATCTGCAAAAAATTCTCTGTCGATATCACATTCGGTAGGGGATATACTTGCATTTGTATCTTTCTTCATTGTCTTGCTAGTAGAAAATGCAAGGTTGCCAATCGATAATCCTGAAACGCATTTGGAACTAACAATGATTCACGAGGCAATGGTACTCGATCTTTCCGGCAGGGATTTGGCATTGGTCGAATTGGCATCCATGATAAAATTCACTGTATTCATTTCTATGATAGCCAATATGTTTTTCCCGCTTGGGATAGCGACGTCGCTGTCGTTTTTCTTGCTAGCTGGGGCGGGGATATTCTTCTTTGCGAAGGCATGCATGATATTGTTCGTCATAGCGATTATAGAGGTTTTGATAGCCAAATCAAGGCTGTTTCGAGCACCGGACTTGATTGCAGTGTCTTTTTCATTAATTATTGCTGCGATATCATTTAACCGGTTTATTAATTAAGGGGGGATACTTTTGGCGCAATTATTTTTATCAATCATAATAATAACAGGCATCCTCATATCAGGAACAAGTAGAATGAAGATACTGATTTCAAGCTTCGCGTTTCAGTCTTTTGCAATAGCGCTTCTATGCATTAACTTGGGTTTTTCATACCAGGAAAACCATTACTATATTTTGGCTTTGATAACTTTAATAATCAAGGTAATTGCAATACCGTTTATTATAAACAAATATATAAAGATGTTAAAAGTCAACAGAGAACTTAATCTTATCATCAATGGCTACTATTCTTTCATTTTGTCGAGCGTATACATAATAATCATTTCTTCGCTTTTCGGAAGAAGCAGTAATTTGTATTTTCAAACCGGTATTTTTCTGGTCTTGATTGGTGCCACCGTTATGATAGGGAGAAAAAAAGCCATCACCCAGATGTTTGGATTCTTGATTATCGAAAACGGAATCATATTGTTTGAAATCTCGGCCGTGCAGATACCATTGATATTGGAAGCTGGAATGGCGCTAGAGGTGTTAATTCTTGCTTTGATTATGGGCGTTATAATATTTCATATAAATAAAACCTTTGACACTATCAATACCGATTTTCTCACTGAACTTAAGGAGTAGAATAATAAAATGATAATATATTATCTTATATCAGCGGCAGCTATTTTACTTTTAATACCATTTTTAAAGAAGATCAATTGGATTTCATACATGACTAGCTTGTCCTTGTTTATTCTTCTAGCGGCGGCTTTAAAATTATATCCGCATATGAAAAACAATGTTGTGTATTCCTTGATGGATGGAATGATTGTTATTGACAGTCTAAATTATATCCAGCTTGTGCTTATTTCCACGGTATCCCTAATAGTTTCACTATACTCATACGGCTACATAAACCACGAAATAGAAGAAAAGAAAATAGATGCCTTATATGCGAAGATTTATTATTTTCTGTTTAACCTCTTCATACTTTCAATGCTGCTTGTGGCACTTTCAGCCAATATACTAGTGATGTGGATGGGGCTTGAAGCGACTACCCTCTCGACCGCATTTTTAATAGGATTCAACAGACATAAGCTATCTTTAGAAGCGGCATGGAAATACATAATAATATGCTCGGTAGGAATTGCACTTGGCTTGATTGGAATAATCTTTTTCCTGTTTTCGATAGAGAATGCATCATATGGGATGATTAACTGGAATTACCTAGCAATTAATCCGGATATTATAAATCCGGACATTGCGAAATATGCATTTGCATTTGTCTTCATAGGTATTGCAACAAAAGCGGGGCTGGCACCCATGCACACCTGGTTGCCGGATGCCCACAGCGAATCTCCATCGCCAATCAGCGCCATGATGTCGGGTGTATTGCTTAATCTGGCGCTTTACTACATAATAAGGTTTCATATGATTATTAAAAATGTTACTGGGCTTGAAAATTCCCGACAATTATTTTTGATATTCGGATTCATTTCATTGTTTGTATCATCCTTTAGCATATTGAAGCAAAAGAATTATAAAAGGCTTTTGGCATTCTCATCGGTTGAAAACATGGGAATCGTTGCAATAGGAATTGGAATAGGTTCTAATCTTGCGATATATGGAGCTATTCTTCACTCGATAATCCATGCCTTTGGGAAGACCTTGTTGTTCTTGGTTTCCGGTAATATTCTGAATGTATATGGCACGAAAAGAATCGAAAAAGTAAGAAATCTTATAAAAGTAATGCCAATAAATGCTCTTATGCTTATACTGGGAGTGCTTGTTATTACGGGAGTGCCGCCTTTCGCATCCTTCATCAGCGAGTACAGTATTCTTATAAGCATGATAACAGGCGGCAATTATATTTTGGCCGGAACATATTTGCTTTGCCTGCTTATTGTATTCGCTGGTTTTATCAATGCCTTTATTAGAATGGTATTTGAGTCGGGCGATATTCCAGCAGAAAGAAGCGCTATGGATAAAATGAATTTACTACCCTTGATTGCGACCATAACTATAATATTTTATATCAGCCTTTCCCAAAATCAAATCAATCCCATAATAATCAACATTTTGAATTTGATTAATTAAGTCAATTAGGATTCAAATAATATATCCGAGGAAGTGAAGTTGTGAGAATCGATGAGTTGAAAGAGGAACTTGGCAAGTACAGATGCGAAGAAAGCAGAATCAACAATCTTAACGAGCTTTATGTCGATTGCATTAAGTCGAACATAGAGGCAATTGCTGTATTGTTGAAAACTCAATATAAATTAAAATTTATTGCGGAATTCTGCATGGAAATAGGCAAAGAAGACAAATTTAAAGTCAAGGTCGTTTTTACAAATAGTAAAGAAAGATATTTTGTAATATTGACATACCTAACCGACGATATCTTGGTTTCCATGCAAAGCACTTTCAGTCAGGCTCATCTGTTTGAAAGGGAAATAGCCGATTTATTCGGACTAAGCATAGATGATGGAAAAGATGTGAGGCATTTGGTAAAGCATGAAATTTGGGACGAAAAAGCTTTTCCTTTAAGAAAAGGATTTCCATACAAGGGAAAGATAAAGGAGAATCATGGAATTCCAAACTATGAATTTAAAAAAATAGTGGGAAATTCTGCATTTCAGATACCTGTAGGGCCTATACATGCGGGAATTATTGAACCGGGGCATTTTAGATTTAGTGTTATCGGAGAAGATATTGAAAATCTAGAGATAAGGCTCAATTATAAACATAGGGGTATAGAAAAAATAGCCGAAAATACCGATGCTAACAAGTTGAACCTTCTGTTTGAAAGAGTAGCCTGCGAATCAAGTGTAGCCTATGGCGAAGCATATGCTTTACTGATAGAAAAAATGCTAAATTTTAAGGTTTCGAGCGAGGTCAAAGCCTTGAGGGTGGCTCTTCTAGAACTTGAAAGACTATATAATTTTTTGCAGGATATATCAGGAATATGTACAGATGTGGGTTTTAGCTATCCGGCAAAAAAACTTAATTACATGGCAGAAACCATAAAACAGCTACTGGAGCGAGTTACAGGCAGCAGATATGCAAGAAATACGATAATTCCAATGGGAAGCAATATTGATTTCGGCAAAGAAAACAAAAGAGATATACTAGAAACTATAGACGGCATAAGATATAGGATAAAGGCGATTACAGATGTCACATTGGAGTCTTTTACCTTTCTTGATAGGGTTGAAAATACCGGGATTGTAAAGAACAATATTGCAAAGGAACTGATGATGACAGGGGTCGTAGCAAGGGCGTCAGGTGTCGATTATGATGTCAGAAAAAGCTTTCCCTATGAAATCTATGCAGATATTAAAAAGTTCAACAATATAGAGCATATAGGAGGAGTATTTGAACGCTACAAGCTCAAAATTGCTGAAATTAATGATGCCTTTAACTTTATTGAAATGGCTTTGAGTAATATCGATAGT
>CAZTZB010000033.1:0-19109 GCA_964617505.1 uncultured Peptostreptococcaceae bacterium
ACTTACTACTTACTACTTTCCACTGTTTCAAAGGGGGAATTGAGAATGAAAAAAATACTCTCATATATACTTATAATAGCAGGCATTATGTTCATAGCATATCCTTCCATAAATGAATACATGGGAGTCAAAAAACAGGCCGAACTTCTTGAAAACATGAATGCCACCTACGAAGAGGCGGAGGAAATTGCGACGGAGGAAGAGCATGAGGTGCATGTAAGCTTTGAGGTTCTTTATCCAATTGACGACTATGACATTGAAGGAATTTCAAAGATAATGAAGATACCGAAGATTGATTTGACAGTTCCCATAGTGGATGGGATTTCTGACGAGAATCTTCATATAGCCCCCGCTCGCTTCGAGACCTCCAAACGTCCAGGTGAAATGGGCAACTTTGCTGTTGCGGGTCACCGATACTATACCTATGGACGTGATTTTAACCGACTTGACGAGGTGGCGGTGGGGGACAAGATTGAAACTATAGTCGGTAAGAACTCCTACACTTACACAGTCACTGAGGTCTTTGTCGTTGAGCCCGAGGAAATTTGGGTTCTGGACGATGTGCCCGGAATGAGGACAATAACACTTGTCACTTGCACACCAATACGCGTTGCAAGCCACAGGCTCATTGTCAGGGGAGAACTCACGGATTATAAAAAAACAGAAAACAGGACAGAAAAATGATTATTCAGAAATAAATGTAAAATTCAGAAAAAAGATGAAAATTTTCTTGACAAGATAAAAACAGCGTGATAACATAATTAATAGACAAGTGAATAGGTTTATTTTTAAACTTTCAAGCGACAATGGCAAACCGGACGAAAGCCCGGGACGCAAAGCTAAAGGGCCTTCCCCGAAAGGAAAGGCAGCCAGCCACCGAAAGGCAAGTTTTTTTATTTGCTCAAATATACAACTTTCAAACGATAAAGGCAAAACCGGTGAAAACCGGCTACGCAAAGCTAAAGGGCCTTCCCCGAAAGGAAAGGCAGCCAGCCACCGAAAGGAGAGTTTTTTATGCGAAAGAAATTAGCGATACTTATTATGATTATAGTAATGGCGATGACCACAATAGGGGTATCGGCACAGGAAATAGAAAAGATTGAAAACCTCGACAATGGTACTGTTAGGGTCAGGTATGAAAGCGAAAAAAACATAAAACTCATGGTGGAAAAAGCTGGGGAAAGATTCTTCTATGACCTTGATGAAGATTTTGAATCAATCCTGCCGCTTCAGTCGGGAGATGGAACATACAGAATATGCGTCCTCGAGCAGAAGGTAGATAATAGATACAGGGTTGCCTTAAGTAAAAAGATTGAATACATAGCAGCAGACGAGAATGAATGCTTTACAAATCCAATGGACATAATAGATTGGACAGAGGGAGATTCCATTTACCAAAAGGCTATGGAGCTTACAGATGGGCTCGAAACAGATAATGAAAAAATAATGGCGATATACAATTTCACGGTTAACTCCTTCGATTATGATTACGACAAGATAAATCACATAGACGGAAGCTACGTTCCGAATCCAAACGCAATGCTTGAAGAGAAACAGGGCATCTGCTACGATTACGCATCGGCTTTTGCTGCAATGCTAAGGATTAACGACATACCGACTCGTCTTGTTAAGGGATACAGAAACGGAATCGATGTTTACCATGCATGGAACGAGGTATACAACGTTGGTACAGAAAGTTGGATGACAGTGGATACAACCTTCGATGCATACTATCTTGACAATGGAGTGGATTATTCATTCGAGAAGAACTCACAGGATTACGCAGTAGAGCAGATTTTTTAATCATTACGATAGAAACGCCTTCCCATATAGGAAGGCGTTTTTTTAGTGTAATAATGTGGTTTATATCGATATTCTGTAGCTAGAATAGTGATAATCTTTATTCTTATTTTGTTTTTTCTGACACCTGACAGCTGATATTTGTATTTGACTTTGACTTTATCTTTGTTCTTTTTCTTTGTTTTTACGCTTTTTCTTTCCACTTTCTACTTTCTACTTTCCACTGTTTCTATCTATTTGTGAAGTATGATAGATATTTTCTTGTAAATCAACAGTGTAATTGCAGAGATTACAGCCCCTTTTATAAGATTGAAGGGGACGATGGCATACATTACGAGTGTTTTCATGTCATAGATTGCAGCGTTTGCAGCATTGCCCATTTCTATGATTATATCAAGTGGCATTACTTTAGCATAAAACGGAAGCAATATGAAGTAGTTTGCCAGTCCGCCTGCAATGGCCATGCATATGGTTCCGGCTGCCAGGGCCTTGAGGGCCTGGGTTTTCGATTTCTTCATCTTGTAGATGTAGCTGGCGGGGAACACAAGGGCAGCGCCCACTATGAAGTTTGCAAGTTCTCCCACACCGGCGGTAGATGTTCTTGTAATGAAATGGAGAAAGTTTTTAATTAGCTCGATTGCAACACCGGCGGCGGGACCCATTGCGAATCCTCCCACAAGTGCGGGTAAATCGCTCAGGTCGAGCTTGAGAAATACCGGGAACAATGGAACTGGCAATTCGATAAGCATAAGTACAAATGCGATGACTGACAAGACTGATGTCTTGACCATTTTGTTCGTGGAACTTGTTCTATTCATAATTTTCCTCCCAATATAATATGCCCCGAATCAGGGATTCCAGGGCACTAAGTATCGTTATTGTTTTCTTCTCACATCCAGACTTTAACTGTCGGCTTTGGAATTTCACCAAATCAACCGATTTCTCGGCTCGCGGGCTTTACCGCCGGTAGGGAATATCACCCAACCCTGAAGAAAATATTTAGTTTTCTAAATGGAGTATAACACCAATTATTTTTGTCGTCAAGAGAATGAAAAATTAACAAATTTGAAATCTGCTCTAGACTCTGCTATATGATAAAATGGAACCGGTAGAGAATACGATACTGGAGGTAGAAAATAAATGCTTGGATCTGTGATTATCGGATATCTTTTGGGGAATTTTCAAACGGCTTATATAATAGGAAAACTATTTGGAAAAATGGACATAAGAGAAAAGGGTTCGGCCAATGCGGGAGCTTCAAATGTGACTCAGGTAATGGGATGGCGCTTCGGCCTTATTACGGCCTTGGTGGATATTTTTAAAGCTTTTATCGCAGTTAAAATCTCGTTTTGGATTTTCGGTGGAGAGCTAGAGGCCTTTACGGCCGGAACATTCGCTGTTCTAGGGCACATGTTCCCGTTTTACCTTGGCTTTAAAGGTGGAAAGGGGCTTGCATCCCTAACCGGAATGATGTTGGCCTTTATGCCTGAAATTGGCATCGCGATGATGGCATCAGTATTGGTTTTGACCATAATCACGGATTACATAGCTGTGGGATCGCTAACGGTTTATGTAGGGCTGCCGATTATTCTTTATTTTTACGGCATGGATTCAGCTGTTGTGTTTGAAGCCGTGGCGCTTGCCATTTTGGGACTCTGGATGCATATTGGAAACATCAAAAAAATAATAAGGAAAGAAGAGAAAGGGCTTCGGGCAACGCTGAAAAGAGGAAAGTGAAAAAAGATAGATATCAGATGTCAGGTATAAGATATCAGAAAAAACGAAAGATAGAGAAGTAGTAGAAACTGGTAAAGCACAGAATATAAGGGATACAAGGCAGATAAAAAAAGGACGGATGGCGACGAAAAGCAGCCATAGAGCGCAGTGAACAGACAAATCTTGAGTCGATAATGCAGATGATGAATGAAATGTATAGAAACTAGAGTGGATTCTCAATTCGTGTGGTGCATTAAACTGTAAAAGTCATAAATAAGCAAAAGAAGCTGGCAGCTGCCAGCTTCTTTTGCTTATTTATGAGATTCTTATAGATTGGCTTCGGCTTCGGTCACGAGTTCATCCATGAGCTCCTTAACCGGAACAATTTTGTCAACGCGGCAGCCTGTGCTTCCAATGAATACTAGTCCATTTTCAACATCGCCTTCTACAGCTTTTACAAGGGCCTCTGTTATGCAGTAGGGCGCTGTGGCCGGGTTGCAGGCCTTCAGGCATCTAAAGCATTTACTGATTTTCTTTCCGCTTGCCTCAACTGTTTTTACATGGTCGTTGTATATGGCTCTTCCAGGCATTCCGAGCGGGCTTACCACTATCTTGATTGTGTCATCTTGTGCATTAATATAGGCTTCTTTGAAGTTTTGATGCGCGTCGCATTCATCTGTGGCTACGAAACGGGTTGCCATCTGTACCCCGGCGGCTCCGAGTTTTATGAATTCCGCGATGTCGCTTCCGGTGTATATGCCCCCCGCTGCTATTACGGGTATTCTTTTCTTATAGGTTTCTTCGAAAGGCTTTAGTATTTCAATGACCTCAGACACTATGGTTTTTAGGTCGGGAAGCACCGGCATAGAAAGCGCTTCAGGGCTGAAGCCGAGATGGCCGCCTGCCGCAGGGCCCTCTACAACTATTAGATCGGGAAGATAGTTGTATTTTTTTGTCCAAAGCTTTGTTATTACCTTTGCGCCCTTTGCGGAGGATACTATGGGTGCAATTTTTGTAGCCGAATCCTTCACCAAGCCGGGTAGGTTTGTGGGAAGTCCCGCCCCCGATATAATAAGATCTGCTTTTTCCTCAACGCATACCATTACCTGCTCAGCATAGTTGTTTGTTGCCGTCATTATATTGACGCCCAATATACCCTGGGGGCTTAGGACTCTTGCTTTTCGAATTTCCTTTTTAAGTCCCCTAAGATTGGCGGTGTCGTTGTCCGTTTCAAAATCGGGTTCGTGAAATCCTACCTGCGCAGCAGAGATGATGCCTACTCCGCCGGCATTTGCAACTGCCGAGGCGAGGCACGACAGGGAAACCCCTATGCCCATTCCGCCTTGTATTATGGGTATTCGAGCCTTTAAATCATCTATTATCAATGGTTTAAGTTTCAAATTGAATATCTCCTTTTCAAGTTGGTTTTAATGCTTTGATATTCAAAGTATAATCAAAAGGCCTTTTTCTGTCAACCTTTGCGTAATTGAAAATTATTGACAAAGGATTTAATCCGTTATATACTTTGAAAGTCAAAGTATTAATGCTTTGATATTCAAAGTATTAATCGTTTGAAACAATAATCAGGGAGGTGAAGGATTGTGTCAGATACCGCAAAGGTCTTAAACGAGATACTGGTTGAGCTTTTTCGAAACATACTCAATATAGAGGAAAAGGAATTGAAGCGCATGGGCTGCCTTTTGTCCATGACGGAGATGCATACAATTGAGCAAATCGGTTTGGGAAAGCCTCAATCGATGAGCGTGGTGGCGAAAAAACTGGATATAACAATAGGTACCTTGACAACATCCATCAACAGGCTTGTAAAGAAGGAGTATGTTGAAAGAAATAAGAACCAGCAGGATCGACGAATCGTCGAGATAAAACTGACGAACAAAGGTAAGGAAGCATATCTTATGCATGCCAAATTTCACGAAGGCATGGTTAATGGAGTAATGGAGGATTTGAAAATCCAAGAGGACAAGCCACTCATAAAGGCTCTTGAAAATCTTAACAAGTATTTTACGAAGAAATATCAAACTGAAAAATAAAAAGGGGTGACTGGATGAATTACGCCAGCATTATTGGTACAGGCACTTATGTTCCTGAAAAAATTGTAGACAACCACATGTTATCTGAACTTGTCGATACAAATGATGAGTGGATTAGAACTCGAACAGGCATAAAGGAAAGAAGAATAACGACAGGGGAAAATACATCTGATTTGGCCCTCAAGGCATCGGAGGCTGCGCTTGAAAACGCAGGAATCAAGCCGGAGGAATTGGATATGATTATTCTTTCCACACTTACACCGGATTATTTTACGCCTGCTACGGCTTGTCTTGTGCAAAGAAGGCTTGGCGCTAAGAACGCAGTGGCCTTTGACATATCAGCGGCCTGTTCCGGATTTCTTTTTGGGCTTGATGTGGCAGATAGCTTTATAAAGGCTGGGAAAGCCAAGAAAATTTTGGTGGTCAGTTCAGAAGTCATGTCCAAGGTAATAGACTGGAAAGACAGGAACACCTGCGTGCTCTTTGGAGACGGAGCGGGTGCTGTTGTAGTGGAGGCTTCGCAAAAGACCGGAATCCTTAATACTGTCATAGGTTCAAAGGGAGATATAGAAGGCAATCTGATTTCAAAATCGAGAAATGTTTCAAATCCATTCATGGAAACGCCGGAGACGGGAGAAAACTATCTTCAAATGAACGGAAAGGAAATTTTCAAATTCGCTACGCGCATAATGAGGAAAGCCTTGAATGATGTATTGCGCGGTACGGGAATAGACCTAAGCGATGTCAAGTATATTGTACCCCATCAGGCGAATGACAGGATGTTCGAGTATGTTTCTGGAAAGATGAAATTTGACAAAGAAAAATTCTATGTTAATCTTGAAAGATTCGGAAATACATCGTCTGCCAGCATACCTATAGCATTGGATGAAATGGCTAAAAAAGGTTTGCTTGAAAAAGGTGACAAGCTTATTTTTGTAGGTTTCGGAGGCGGGCTCACATGGGGCGCTGCACTCCTTGAATGGCAATTAAATTAAAATTGATAAAAAAACAGGGAGGAAATTATAATGGTGTTTGAAAAGGTGAAGGAAATTTTAATCGAAGAATTAGGTGTGGAGGCAGAAGAGGTTTCCATGGAAAGCAATATAAAGGATGACTTGGATGCTGATTCATTGGATATAGTACAAGTTGTAATGGCTGTGGAAGAGGCTTTCGAAATTGAAGTTGAAGAAGAAGTCGCTGAAACAATGCTGACGGTCGGTGACATTGTACGTTACGTTGAAGCAAATAAATAATCCATCAGAGGCATACTCTGGAAAGGGGAGGTTTTGATGGCAAAGATAAAATTCAAGGATTTGCTTGGAATAGAGTACCCAATAATTCAGGGAGGAATGGCTTGGATTTCAGACGCACAGTTGGCTGCTGCCGTTTCAAACGCTGGAGGATTGGGGATAATAGCCGCGGGAAATGCCCCCGGTGACTGGGTAAAAAATGAAATAAGAAAAGCGAAAACCCTGACAGATAAACCCTTCGGGGTTAATGTCATGCTCCTAAGTCCCTTTGTAGAAGAGGTGGCCGAGGTTGTATGGGAGGAAAAGGTTAAGGTAATAGTTACCGGAGCCGGAAATCCTGGAAAATACATCAAAAAATGGCGTGAAAACGAGGTTACTATAATTCCTGTAGTACCGTCGGTAGGATTGGCCAGGCGAATGGAATCTACGGGCGTTGACGCCATTATTGCAGAGGGTACAGAGGCGGGCGGACATATAGGCGAGCTAACTACAATGTGTCTTTTGCCTCAGGTTGTGGATTCTGTCAGCATTCCGGTTATAGCTGCCGGAGGGATTGCGGACGGAAGAGGCATTGCAGCTGCATTTATGATGGGTGCTTCAGGTGTTCAGGTTGGGACTCGTTTTCTAGTGGCGAAGGAATGTAATGTCCATGAAAACTACAAGAAGAAAATACTGGAAGCAAAGGATATAGATACCATTGTGACTGGAAGGACAACGGGACACCCGGTTCGCGTTCTAAAAAACAAGCTTGCCAGGATCTACAAGAAGATGGATAAAGATCTTGTTTCTGCGGAGGAATACGAAGAACTTGGAAGAGGTGCCTTGCACAAAGCAGCCTGCCTGGGTGATGTGTCCATGGGCTCTATCATGAGCGGACAGATTGCAGGACTCGTAAAATGCGAGCAGACGGCTGTGGAAATAATTGAAGAGATGTTTGGAGAGTTTAAGAATCTCCTTGATAATGCAAAAGATTTTAATATTTAGGAGGTAGTTATATGGGCAAAATAGGATTTTTATTTTCCGGCCAGGGGTCACAATATATTGGCATGGGAAAAGAGCTTATAGAAAAATATAAGAGCAGCAGGGATGTATTCGACGAGGCCGATGAGGCCTTGGATATGGACTTAACAAAGATGGTAACCGAAGGAAACCAAGAGGAACTCAATCAGACAGAGAATACGCAGCCGGCAGTTTTGACCACAAGCATGGCCACACTTAGGGCTGCTGAGGAAAGGGGCTTAAAGCCAGATGTGGTAGCCGGCCTTAGTCTTGGAGAGTATACAGCATTGGTGGCGGCTGGAGCGCTTGCTTTCGCGGTTGCGGTTAAGCTTGTAAAGAAACGAGGCAGATATATGCAGGAGGCAGTACCCGAGGGAAAGGGAACAATGGCTGCCATAATAGGCCTTGACGAAGAAAAGGTTCAAGAAGCGGTAGATGAAGCCAAGGAGTACGGGATTGTTGAGTGCGCTAATTTCAATTGCCCGGGTCAGATTGTCATAGGCGGGGAAATCGAAGCGGTGAAAATGGCTTCTGCTATTGCCATGGAAAAGGGAGCAAAGCTTGTAGCTCCATTAAAGGTAAGTGCGCCGTTTCATACATCAATGCTTAAACCGGCTGCCGATAGGCTTGCAGAGGAACTCAAGAATATAGATTTCAAAGAATTGAATATTCCCATTGTTTCTAACGTTTTCGCGGATTATATACAGCACAAGGACCATATAAAGGACATACTCAAAAATCAGGTAATGAAACCGGTTCAATGGGAAAGAAGCATACAGAGAATGGTTCATGATGGAGTCGATACCTTTGTTGAAGTTGGTCCGGGCAAGACTCTGACGGGATTCATAAAGAAAATTGGCAAGAAGGAAAATGTAAAATTGAGAATAGTCAACATAGAGGATATCAAATCTCTCGAAAAAGCGGTCGAAATGCTTTCACCCAAAATGAGCGTGACAATCAAAAGCATTAACGATTTGACCACAAAAAAAAACAGAAAGATAGGTGATAAGGCATGTTGAAGGGAAAAACGGCTGTAATCACGGGAGCAAGTAGAGGAATAGGAAAGGCTGTTGCAATACGTCTTGGAAAGGCCGGAGCAAATCTGGTCTTAAACTACAGAAGTAGCGACGAGTCTATGGACTCATTGCTTGAGCTTCTTGAAAAGGAAGGCATAAAGGCTGTAAAGCTAAAAGGTGATATTTCAAACTCAGATGATGCCAAAGAACTTATGAATATTGCAAAGGATACATTCGGGTCTTTGGACATACTAGTCAACAATGCCGGAATAACCAAGGACAAACTCATAATTCAAATGAAGGAAGAGGACTTTGACTCGGTCATACGTGTTAATCTAAAGGGCAGCTATAATTGCATTAAGCATGCCGCTAAAATTATGATGAAGCAAAGGAGTGGAAAGATTGTCAACATGGCTTCAGTTGTAGGTGTGACAGGAAACGCGGGACAGATAAATTATTCGGCGTCAAAGGCCGGAGTCATAGGAATGACAAAATCCGCAGCGAAGGAACTATCCGCAAGAAATATAAACGTAAACGCAGTTGCGCCAGGATTCATTGAAACGGATATGACAAAAGAACTAGTTGAAAAAGCGGGAGAAGGAATGCTTTCGGGAATACCACTTAGGCGATTGGGTTCGCCTGAGGACATAGCCGAGGCTGTTGCTTTTCTGGTTTCGGACGGGGCTGCCTATATTACCGGGCAGGTGCTTAATGTCGACGGCGGAATGGTAATGTAAGGGGGATGAATATGAAAAAGAGAGTTGTAATTACAGGGATGGGAGCAATATCTCCCATCGGAAACGATATTGATAGCCTTTGGAAAAGCATAAGAGAAACTGCGCCGGGAATAGATTTTATAAGCCATTTCAATACAGATGATATAAAGGTTAAGGTGGCCGGTGAAGTCAAAGGATTCGATCCGGTTGAATATATTGACAAGAAGGAAGCCAAGCGAATGGACAAATACACGCAGTTTGCAATAGCGGCTTCCAAGCAGGCTTTTGAAGATTCTGGGCTTAAAGAATCACCATATAACCCTGAACGAATGGGAGTAATAGTGGGCTCCGGCATTGGCGGCCTCGGCACTATCGAGGAGCAGGCGGGGAAAATGCATAGCAGAGGACCGAAGAGGGTATCTCCTTTCTTTATACCTATGTCTATCGTAAACATGGCATCCGGAAACGTTGCCATAGCGCTGGGAGCAAAAGGGCTTTGCAACACGGTTGTGACGGCGTGCGCGTCGGGAACAAATGCTGTTGGAGAGGCCTTCAGGAATTTGCAGCATGGCTATGCCGATATTATAGTTGCGGGAGGAACCGAGGCTGCAGTTACACTTTTAGGAGTGGCTGGATTCGAGGCAATGACAGCCCTATCCACTAGCACTGATCCTGCCAGGGCTTCCATACCTTTTGATGTTGAGAGGGACGGTTTTGTAATGGCTGAGGGATCTGGGATGATGGTTCTTGAGACATTGGAACACGCTAAGGCGCGGAATGCAAAAATATACGGAGAAATAGTGGGTTACGGATTCACATGCGATGCTCATCACATAACGGCGCCTGCTCCGGGAGGAGAAGGCGGGGCTAGAGCAATGAAGCTCGCTATAGAGGATGCCGGAATCAAGCCTTCTGATGTATCCTACATTAATGCACACGGTACAAGCACTCCCTACAATGATAAGTTTGAAACCCAGGCAATCAAAACGGCATTTGGCGAATCTGCAAAAGATATTCCGGTAAGCTCCACCAAGTCCATGACAGGGCATATGCTTGGAGCCGCAGGGGCTATTGAGGCCATTATATGCATAAAGGCACTCGAGGAGGGATTTGTTCCGGCTACTGCCGGTCTTTTAAAAGCGGATCCTGAATGCGACCTTGATTATGTTCCAGGCAAGGGACGCGAGAAGGAGCTTTCATACGCACTTTCCAATTCGCTAGGCTTTGGAGGCCACAACGCATCCATAATTCTTAAAAAATGGAAGGAGTAGGAGGACTTAAATGCTGAATTCAAACCAAATAATGGAAATTATTCCCCATCGATATCCGTTTTTGCTTATTGATAGAATCAATGAAATCGAGGAAGGCGTTTATGCCAACGGGATAAAGAACGTAACCGCCAACGAGTATTTTTTTCAGGGGCATTTTCCTGACGAACATGTCATGCCGGGCGTATTGATAATAGAGGCATTGGCACAGGTTGGAGCAGTGGCGATTCTGTCTCTTCCGGAGAATAAAGGTAAGACAGCCTATTTCGGAGGTATCAAGAAAGCTCGCTTTAGAAGAAAAGTAATACCTGGAGATACATTGACACTAGAAACCCGCATAGTCAAGTCAAAGGGAAGCATAGGTTTTGGCCAGGCGACAGCAAGGGTAGATGGCGAGGTCGCTGTTGAAGCCGAGCTTACATTTGCAATAGGATAAGCAAAACAAAAGAGCCCCTGGTGGGCTCTTTTGTTTTGCAAGCAACTTGTAGCTTAAAAACTTTAATCGTGAAGCGGTGAAATATTAACTATTTCGATTGCAATTTTCAATTCCTTCATTATTTCTTCAATATTCATCTCTTCTATTTCATTGAGCTTCCCGTAAGTTTCATCGTCTTCTGTGACGACATATTTGGCAGGCAAATTGTTCAATGTAAGAGCAAGCACATCTTTTCGGCATTTTTCGCAATTGGCGATGTGTGAAGCCTCATCCAGATGATCTGTCAATACTTTGTCGACTACTTCTTCCATGTAATTGTGCATTTTCATATTATACCCACTCCTTTCCCGTATATATTACATATTACTTGAATACCCATAGCGGCGTCAAATATGCATAGCTGTTTTGAGAATCGGTTTGGATGCCACTACCATAATAAGGGAGAAGATGTGTTATAATGGACAAAAAAGGGAGATTTTATCATGAGAGATATTTCTAGGCATGAAAGCTCTGAAAGAATGAGTAAGGCTGTTGTTTTTAACGAAACTGCATATTTGTGTGGACAGGTAGCCTCTGACAGAACAAAAAATGTTGGGGAGCAGACGCTCTCGGCATTGGGACGTATAGATAAAATTTTAAGTGAGATTGGGACGGACAAAGTCCGCTTGCTTTCAGCGACTATTTATCTCAAAAACATGGATGATTTTGGAAAAATGAATGAGGCGTGGGAATCATGGCTTCCAAGCGGTCATGCTCCGGCAAGGGCCTGTGTAAAGGCTGATATGGCGGCTGAAGACATACTCGTTGAAATTTCGATAATAGCCGCAATGTAATTGCCCGCTTTCAAAGTGTTTCGGGTGGGTATAAATAAAAACACTACGAAATGGGAGCGTGTGAGATATGAGACTAGAAGGAAAAGTAGTAATAGCGCAGGGAGGCGGGCCTACACCGGTAATAAACCAATCATTGGTCGGTGCGGTCTTGGAATCGAGAAAATTTACTCAAATAACGAGGGTTTACGGTGCGGTAAAGGGAATTGAGGGCATTGTAAACGAAGATTTCATCGATTTGACGCAGGAAACGACGCATAATCTTGAAATGGTCGCCAAAACACCTTCGGCGGCTCTTCTTTCAACCCGTATGAAGCCAACAAAAGAATTTTGTCTGGAAATATACAAAACATTTAAGGCCCACAATGTAAGATATTTTTTATACATTGGCGGGAATGATTCGGCGGAGACTGTTCGCCTTGTAAATAATTATGCCGAGGAAGACCAGTATGAGTTTAGGGCCATGCATATCCCAAAGACAATCGACAACGATTTGGTTGAAAACGACCATACGCCTGGATACGGCTCTGCGGCAAGGTTTGTTTCAAATGCATTTCTTGGGCTAAATCTTGAAAATAGGGCGCTTGAGGGCGTTCACATAGGGGTCGTAATGGGAAGGGAAGCGGGATTTTTGACAGCCTCGAGTGCTTTGGGAAAAAAGTATGACGACGATGGACCCCACCTGATATATCTTCCGGAAAGAGCCTTTGACATGAAAAAATTTTTAAGCGATGTTGACCGTACCTACAAGGAGAGGGGAAGATGCCTCATTGCTGTTTCAGAAGGAATCAAGGATACTTCAGGAGACTTCGTTTCGAGAAAGTTTGTCGAAAGAACAGGTACTGATGAATTCGGAAATCTGCAACTATCGGGTAGTAGCGTTTTGGGGGATGTTCTAGCCTCGACTATAAGAGAAAAATTGGGGATTTCGAGGGTTCGTGCCGATACATTTGGATATCTTCAAAGGTCCTTTGCCGAAATTGTATCTAGGGTGGACCGAAATGAAGCGAGAGAAGTAGGAGAGCGGGCTGCACAATTCGCCATATGGAACAACATAGACGGTTCTGTATCCATACAGAGAACCGGAAACTATTCGGTAAATTATGTGCTTAAGCCTCTTGAGGCCATAGCGGGCAAGACTAGGACCATGCCGGACAAGTTTATCAATAAAGAAGGCAATGGCGTCACGGGAGAATTTGTTGGATATGTCGGGCCCCTCGTTGGAGAGGGAGTTGCCACGGCAGAACGATTGAGGGCACCTATGGTTGATAAAATCATAAATAGATAGGGGGATGCAGATGATATTTGGAGATTTTGATTATAAAAGACCGGACATGAAATTAATAGGGGAAAGGTTTGAAAGCAAATTATCTTATCTTGAAAAAGCGGATGGGTTGGATTCTCAAAACCGCGTGATCGAGGAGATTAATATATTGAGGCAGGAATTTGAGTCCATGTCTCAGATATGTTATATACGCCATACCATAGACACAAGGGATGCATTTTATGAAGAGGAACAGAATTTTTTCGATGAAAATGAGCCGGTTTACGAGGGATTCATAAGTGCATACTACAAGGTTCTTCTTGCTTCGCCATTCAGGAAAAAACTTGAAGAGCACTGGGGAAAACAGCTTTTCAGGCTGGCAGAGAAAGCGGTAAAGGTTTTTTCGGAAGAGATAATCGATGATTTAATTGAGGAGAACCGTCTTTCGACGCGTTATACAAAAGTTCTGGCTTCGGCCCAGATAGAATTTCAAGGAGGCAAGAGGACTCTTTCTGAAATGAAGCCTTTTCAAATGGATTTGGATAGGAGGGTTCGTGAGTCCGCAAATGAAGCAAAGTACAACTTCATGTCCGGACACGGGGACGATTTCGACGAAATTTTCGATCGTCTGGTAAAGGTGAGAACTAAAATGGCTAAAAAGCTTGGCTATGACAACTTCGTGCAGATGGGCTATGACAGAATGCAGAGGACTGATTACGATGCCGAGATGGTGGCGAATTATAGAAAGAGTATTCACCGTTATATAACCCCGCTGGCAATTGAAATGAAGGAGCGTCAAAGAAAGCGTCTTGGAATAGACAGTCTCTATCATTATGATGAATCTATTTTTTATAAAGATGGAAATGCTGCGCCTATAGGCGATCACGACTTTCTTGTAGAGCAGGCACAAAAGATGTATAGTGAACTTTCGACTGAAACGGGTGAGTTTTTTGGGTTCATGAAGAAAAATGAATTGATGAGCCTTAAATCGATGCCTGGAAAATCTCCTGGAGGTTATTGCACATATATATCGAAATATAAATCGCCATTCATTTTCAGCAATTTTAATGGGACTACAGATGATGTGGATGTTCTGACCCATGAAGCGGGACACGCCTTTCAGACATACATGAGCAGAAAATATTTGCTTATGGAGTATAATTTTCCGACCCTTGAAGCTTGCGAAATCCATTCCATGAGTATGGAATTTTTGACATGGCCATGGATGGAAAACTTTTTCGGTAAGGATGCCGACAAGTACCGCTTCGGGCATTTAAGCCATGCATTGATGTTCATACCCTATGGAGCGGCTGTAGACGAGTTTCAGCATGAGGTGTATGAAAATCCGGATGTATCGCCGGAAGGCCGCAGAATGATGTGGCGCGAAATAGAGACAAAGTACCTTCCACATCGTGATTACGGAGAGAATGATTACCTGAACTCGGGAGGATTTTGGCACCAGCAGGGCCATATATTTAAAAATCCCTTCTATTACATCGATTATACGCTTGCGCAGGTCTGCGCCTTTCAATTTTGGAAGAATGCCGAAATATCAAGAAAAAAGGCATGGAGTTCATATGCAAATCTTTGCGGATTGGGCGGAAGCAAATCATTCTTGGAACTGGTTGAAGCAGCAGGGCTTGATTCCCCTTTCGATGAAAAATTATTCATTTCTTTGGCAAAACATATAGACGAATGGTTAAATCGGGCAAGCTTTGATTTTCTATAAATAAGGCTAATAAAAGCTGTGGTATAATTGCGGTATACTCAATACTCCGGAGGATGCAATGAAAAAGACTATTGGATTTATCGTACCGAATGAAGAAATAGAAAAAAAAATATACGAATTGTTTCCCGAAAGATTGGCTGCGGGGGAACTGATTCTGGAACGTTTCGATCCGGACAACATGGTGGCCCAAGCAATGCGTCTTGAAAAACTGGGAGCCAAAGCGATAATTGCCAGGGGAGGGACATATCACCGTATTGTGAACGAAGTTAAGGTTCCGGTATTTCATCTTAAAATGAATGCTCTAGACATATTGTACGCTATAAAGAAAGCCAGCCGCATAGAATCTCATTTGACACTTATTTTAAGCGATGATGTTCACTTTGCATGCAGCGATTGGGGAAAAGTACTCGGCTCAAAAATAGAATTGAACCGTTTTTCAACAGTGAAGGAATTGGAAGAGCTTTTGACCTTATTAGAAAGCAGACAAAAAAATACAGTTGTTGTAGGAGCGGTAATAACATGCAAGAAAGCCGAAGCCAAAGGCTTTAAGACTGTTTTCGTCGATTCTAGAAAGGAAACTCTCCAGGAAACCATAGGATATGTTGACAAGATTTTGGATGACCTTGAAGATCAACAGAAACGGAGAGAGTTGTCTGATACCATAGCGGACAATGTTCATGACGCCATAATTGCGGTGGACGATTTGGGCAATATCATATTGTTTAACAAGAATGCCAGAAAAATGTTTGGCAAGCGTTCCGAGGATATGCTTGGCTGCGCCATAAGTGAGACTTTTCCAGAGCTTGATTTTATCTATGAATTGCTTAAGGACACCGGCTCGAAAAGCGAAAAGATAGTCCATATGAACAAGCTTATCGCAACCGTAAAGGCTTCATCAATATTGATTGACGGAGAAATAAACGGAGCCGTTTGCACCTTCCAAGACATAACCAAGCTACAGAATCTGGAAAAGCGCATTCGTTTCGAACTAAACAAAAAAGGGCTTACAGCGAAATTTACTTTTGACAATGTTTTGGCAGAAGACGAAGCCATGAAAAAAACTTTGGGAAGAGCAAAAAGGCTTTCGGGAACGGACGGAACCATAATGATTTATGGAGAGAGCGGAGCCGGGAAGGAAATTATGGCTCAAAGCATACACAATGCAAGCGAAAGAGGAAAGTCGCCATTCGTTGCTGTGAATTGTGCGGCGCTTACCGAGTCTCTTTTGGAGAGTGAACTTTTTGGGTACGAGGAGGGTTCTTTTACCGGAGCTAGAAAAGGCGGCAAACCCGGCCTTTTTGAATTAGCCCACGGTGGAACAATTTTTCTTGATGAAATAAACAGTATTTCTCTTAACCTGCAGTCGAAGCTTTTAAGGGTGCTTGAGGAGAAAGAAGTCATGCGCATAGGTTCGGATTACATAATACCTCTCGATATAAGAATAATCGGGGCGGCTAATGAAGACCTTATGCAGAAGGTCATGAGAGATGAATTCAGAAGAGACCTTTTCTATAGATTGAATGTATTGGAGCTTAATATACCCCCTCTTAGGAATAGAAGGGAAGACATAATTCCGTTATTTAATTCATTTGTAGATGAACTTATCAGGGGAAAAGACGATATGCCTGAGCCGGACGAAGAATTCAAAAAAATGCTTTTGAATCATAAATGGCTTGGAAATGTAAGGGAACTAAAAAATATAGCGGAGAGATATGTTATTTTCAAGGATGATATGGTGAATCCAAAGGAATTGTTTGGAGAAGAAAGTGGAAGCGGCGTCGAAATACTTGAAAATTCGGAGATAAACCTAAAGGATATTAATAAGACGATTGAGAAAATGATAATAGAGACATTCCTTAGTAAGGGTAAGACCAAGACCGAGATTGCTGAAATACTGGGCATAAGCCGGACGGCTCTTTGGAAAAAATTAAAAGAATAGTGTTTAAAAATAATAAAACATGTTAACTTTTGTTGACATGTTTTTGCATGAAATCAAGAAGTCGATATGTGCTTTGCTGCAAATGCCGAACTCTAAGCTTTCTATAATTGGCATGGTAATTGCAAAAGGATAGGGCAAAGGAATTTTTTCCTGGGGAATACAGTAATCCCCCCATGAGAGGCAAGCCTCTCCTTGCTGTATTCCTTTTTTTATGATTAATATCAAAAGAAAAGAGGTAATTATATGAAGATGAAGGATTTGATTTGGGTAGGAATTTTGGCAATGTTTGTGGGTTTTCTTGCATATCGTCCAACACGCGAGATATTTAATGCGGTGACGACTGCTCATCCCTACATGATGAGTTTTATAAAGTTCTTTATTCTGGCAACCATGGGTGAGCTTTTGGCAATTCGCATAAACTCGGGAGATTGGAAATTTCCATTAGGCTGGATTTGGAGGGCTCTTGTTTGGGGATTTCTAGGTATGGCAATAGCTCTGGTTTTTCAAATTTTTGCATCTGGCGTAACGGGAGCTATGGACAAGGGCTACCTTCCCGGTAAAGGATCTGCTTTAATAACTGCATTTTTTATAAGCGCTACTATGAACCTGAGTTTTGCTCCGACAATGATGGCATTTCATCGTATAACGGATACCTTGCTTGATATAAAATATGAAGGAGAGGCATCAAAAGCAACTCTCAAAGAAGCTATAAGACGTATTGATTGGCACGGATTTATAACCTTTGTAGTAATGAAAACGGTTCCGTTTTTTTGGATACCGGCTCATACCGTGGTTTTTTTATTACCCCCTGTGTATAGGGTCATGGCGGCTGCATTTTTGTCAATTGCCCTTGGAGGCATATTGGCAATTGCAAAGAGAAGGAAAGTGGCATAAGGAAGAAATTAACAGGATGATATCATAAGGAGGAAGAAATGACAGAAAAGAAAAATAGAGTTTTGGCAATCAATCCCGGGTCCACATCTACAAAGATTGCAGTCTACGAAGAAGAAACGCTTTTGTTTAGCCAAACACTTAATCATACCAACGAAGAGCTTGAGCCCTTCGAAAGAGTTCCGGATCAATTAGAAATGAGGAAACAAGCTGTTTTGAGTTTTCTTAAGGAAAATGAATTTGATTTGAATACTCTTACAGCTGTAGTCGGAAGGGGCGGAGTTTTGCCTCCTGTAAAATCCGGTGCTTATGGAGTTAATGAAGTCATGCTTGACAGACTTAAGAATAGACCAGTGGCTGAGCATGCATCAAACCTAGGTGCGATTATAGCCAACGAAATTGCTAAACCGCTTGGGATAATGGCATGCATATACGATTCTGTATCGGTTGATGAGTTCAAGCCGGTTGCAAGGCTTTCGGGAATGCGTGAGATAGAAAGAGCTAGCCTTTGCCATGCTCTAAACATGAGAGCTTCGGGTATAAGAGCAGCCGAAAGCATGGGGCGTCCATACCAGAGTCTTAATCTATTGATAGCCCATTTGGGTGGAGGTATTTCTGTAAGTGTTCATGAAAAAGGAAAAATGGTCGACATAGTCAGTGATGACGAGGGACCTTTCTCCCCTGAACGTGCCGGAAGAGTTCCATGCAGAAGATTGATTGAAATGTGTTATTCGGGAGAATACGATAAACGTACCATGATGAAAAAACTCAGAGGACTGGGAGGCATAAAGTCCTATCTCGACACTCACAGTGCGCTTGAAGTTGAAAATAGAATAGAAGCGGGAGATAAAGAGGCTTTACTGGTGTACCAGGCAATGGCTTATCAGGTTGCCAAGGGCATTGGAGAATTGGCTACAGTAGTTAAGGGCAAGGTTGATGGAATAGTCATAACCGGAGGAATAGCCCATTCTAAAATGATGACAGGATGGATTAAAGAAAGCGTGGAGTTCATAGCTCCTGTTTACATTATGCCTGGAGAAAATGAACTTGAAGCGTTGGCTATGGGAGCTCTTCGAGTACTTAAAGGCGAGGAAGAACTCAGAGAATATACAGATTAACGAGAAACCCAAAAAAGAACTGAAAAGGGACAGACATTTTGGACTTCATTTGATGCAAGATTAAGCAGCAAGTAGCAAGTAGCAAG
>CAZTZB010000034.1:0-18913 GCA_964617505.1 uncultured Peptostreptococcaceae bacterium
GTGGAACGTGGAACGTAGAAAGAAAAAAGAAAAGACAGAACAGATGTCAGTTATCAGATGTCAGTTATCAGGAAAAAAAGCGAGCAGTTTGCAGTGAGCAGGAAAAGATTGAAACAACAAGTTGAAAAGTTGGTCAGTTGGAAAGTGGAATTTTTCAACAATCAAAAGCCCTCGAAAATTTTCGAGGGCTTTTGTGGTGCGGAATGAGGGAATCGAACCCCCGACTTCTTCCACGTCAAGGAAACACTCTACCACCTGAGTTAATTCCGCATGCATAAATTTTAATGGTGCGAAGAGGGGGACTTGAACCCCCACATCCCAAAGAATATAAGATTCTGAGTCTTACGCGTCTGCCAATTCCGCCATCCTCGCACAGGCATTCACCACTCATTTACCTCGTGGCTACATATTACATTTTAACAAAATTCAAACCCATATGCTACTCTTTTTTTGAAAAAATCCTTTTCTCAAAACTTTGCCATTGACATTGGTTCGGCACCGAACTATAATTTAAAGGGAAGGCAAATGTAAAAAAATACAGATTCGAGGAGGAAATCATGAATACAATCAGCAACGAAGTACTTGAAACAATCAAGAAAAGGCGAAGCGTCAGAAAGTTCTTACAGGAAAAAATCAAAGCAGAGGAACTTGATGCCATAATAGAAGCCGGTATTTATGCAGCCACAGGTCACAACTCGCAGCCATGGCACTTTACTGTAATTGAAAATAAGGAATTCATAAATGAAATGAACGAAAAGACCAAGGCGGCTATGCGCCTGTCGGATATAGACTGGGTTAAGAAAATGGGCGAAAAAGAAAGGCTTCACATTTTGGGAGACGCCCCAATGGTTATTGTTGTTTCTGGTCGTCAGGAAAACGCATACTCTCCCTTGACAGATTGCGCAAATGCAATACAGAACATGATAGTTGCCGCGGAAAGTTTGGATATTGGAAGCTGCTACATAGGGCTTACGGAATATTTCTTTATGGATGATGAAAATCTGAAATCTATGAATATTCCCGATGGATATCTTCCATATTACACAATTTCCATAGGATACAAGGATCCCGCCTATACATGGAAAACACCGGTCAGAAAAAAAGATGTAGTCAATTACATCCGGTAGGCTTATGAATAAAGATTATATAATTTACTATATAAGCAAGGTTAGAAAGAAGTCCAAAGGTTTTATTGAAAATCGTTTGCAAGAGGAAGGTTTAGATTGCCTATGCTCCTCTCACGGAACAATTCTTTCGGCACTGTATTCAGAAAATAGGGCTTTGTCCATGAAGGAAATATCCCAAATGATTTCGAGAAACAAGTCAACAACTACCCAGCTAGTTGACAAATTAGTCAAGGGAGGATATGTTGTTAAAACTCGTTGCAAAAGCGACGGACGAGTCAGTTATGTGGCTCTGACACAAAAGGGCAAAGACATTCAGCCAATCTTTCTCACTATTTCAGCTGAATTGATTGAAAACGCATACAAAAATTTTTTGCCTGATGAAATAGATAATCTTCTTAGGCTTCTTAAAAAGCTATCGAACAATTTTAAATAAGAAGAAAAAATCTCAAGCCTGCCGAAAATGGCGCTTGAGATTTTTTTATTTATAATTTTCTTTCCTGGATTTCTTATCCTCATACATATCGCCATCGGCAGTTTTAAAAAGTTTTTTGAATGTGTCTCCATCAAGAGGATATTCTGAAACCCCAAAACTGAATCTTAATTGCAAATTCTTATTTTCATATTCGACAAGAACACTCTCTATTGAATTACGAATTTCCTCCATTTTCTTGTTGATTTTTTCTCTTCTGCTACCGGGAAAAATTGCAACAAATTCATCCCCTCCAAACCTTCCCAATATGTCGCAGTCCCTAATTTCGGCCGACATCTTCTGTGAGAAGCTTTTTAGAAGAAAATCCCCTGCTATATGACCACAACAATCGTTTGTTTGCTTCAATCCATCAATATCCGTTATAACAAGACTCATACTTTGATCCGAGCTTTTTGCAAATTCAATTGCCTTTTGGGCCATCTCTTCAATATAACCTCTGTTGAATAGGCCTGTAAGGCTATCGGTTCTCATGTTAATGAGTTCTTTCTGATACTTGCGCTGTTTTGAAAGGACTGTCTGTATCTGATTCCTCATGTACTCCATAATTTCAATTTCGTCTTTGCCGAAAACATTGTTCTTCGTGCTGTCTATATTAATAAATCCATAAAACTTTCCATCTATCCATACGGGAGCAACCAGGGACGTCTTTACCCTCTCCCCTTCAAGCACTAGCAATTCGGGACTCTGTACCTTCAGCTTTTTGTCAATCTCCCTTACTATGCAAATCTCTTTTGGTATTCTTCCTATATCCCCGTATACCAGGCTGTTCTCAGGCTTTAAGCGGAAATTTTTTACCATTTCAGCCGGATAACCCTTGGTAGTCGGCATTCTTAAAACACCTTCATCGTCAAGAATTAGAATTGCACCAAACTTTGCATCGGGAATAGATTCCATGCACTTTTCAAGAAGCCAGCTTACGGTATCCGAACTTTCCTCTGCTTGCAAGAGTCCTTGATTGATTTGAATGGCTATGTCCTTCATTCTATCTATTCGCTTCATTCTTTTTTCGAAAAAAACCCTATCCGTAATGTCCAAAACCACTCCCACAATTGCCTTGGATCCATCTGCTTCATCCGATACAAAAGGATTCTTCATTATTTGAAGACAACGTAATTCTCCGTTTTCAGAAGGAACTTGAATCTCATAGCTTTGTGGCCCCTTGCCCTGAATAATAGCCAAATCTGTTTCTTCAAATTTGTCCGCTAGCAATCCGAAGCTCTTCCCCGTCACTTTTTCCCCAATTAAAGTTTCTGAATTAAATCCAAACATATCGCAGAATGCCCTGTTGCAGTATATTAATTTCCCATCAAAATCCTTGATGAAAACCGGTGTCGGCAATGCTTCAATTCCTGCAAGAATTGTTTGATCTATATTCATTCTCAGCCCTCCATTTTTACCAGCTGTCTATCATTTCTCTCAAAACAAGCTCCGTATATTCCTTCGCTCCTGGCAATGAATGGTCCCTGTAATTTCCGCAGGAAACCTCAAAAGCCCCCGGAATTTCTTTTGTTTCCATAACTTTTTCAAGCGATTTTCTAAGAGACGCTGCAACATTTCTCGATTCGGGCTCTCCCCAGCAAATCATGTAGAAACCGGTTCGACATCCCATTGGAGAAATGTCAATTATCCCTTCCATTTCTTCCCGCATGTAGCCTGCCAGCAGATGCTCAAGGGTATGTATTGCAGCCGTCGTTATAACCATTTTGTTCGGTTGTGTGAATCTCAAGTCGAACTTTGTGACAATGTCGCCTTTTTTCCCTCTACTTATAGCCGCCTTCCTTACATAGGGTGCCTTAACTTTTGTATGATCCAATTCAAAGCTTTCAATCTTTGTCATTTTAAAGTCCCCTCATTTCATTTTTAAGTTCTTTCATCTAATATTTTCAAGTGTTTTAACAATTAACTGCCAAGTCCTTTCAGTGGAAGCAATATCAAGACGCTCTCTTGTGGAGTGAACATCAAACATGTCTGGTCCTATCGATATTATGTCAAGATCCGGCATTTTTTCTTTAAGAAATCCACACTCCAAACCGGCATGAATGGCTTGTACTAAAGGTTCCTTTCCGAAAAGATTCATATATGTTTTTTTCATGATTTCCCTTATATCCGATTCCAAAACAAATTCCCAGCCTGGATAATCAGCTTCAAGCTTCATGTCGGCCCCAAGAAGTCTGCAAAGGTTTCCTACTCGGCCGTTTATCTCATCCTTTAGGGACTTGATCGAGCTTCTAACAGAGCTGTTGATTACCAGCTCATTTCCATCTTTATTTATTACCCCCAAATTTATCGAGCTCTCCACAAGTCCGAGAATGTCGGCGCTCATTGTTTGGACTCCGTTTGGCATAAGCCTTAAAAAGGATATAAGGTTTTCTGTGCTTCTTTTATCCATCATTCCGTTCTTTTTTAGCTTTTCTTCTATTTCTATTTTAAGCTCAGGCTCTGTTGACCTAAGTTCGCTTCTAAATATTTTTTCCATTCTATTAATGGTTTTATCGAGTGCTTCTGCATATTCGCTGGAATGAACTATTTCTATGCAACAATGTTCGGCTATTGCATTTCTCTTGCTTCCGCCATAAATATCAAGCAATCTGAATCCGCTTGGGTCAAGTTTCGAAAGAAGCCTTCCCGCAAGTTTTATGGCATTGCCTCTGCCCTTGTCTATTTCCGAACCTGAGTGGCCTCCACGTAGCCCTTTTATGCATATTTTTCTGCAGCAGTCGCCATCGAATTCATTTTCCAATTCCACATGCAGCTTTACCTTATTGTTGATGCCTCCAGCACTTGAAGCAAGAAAAACACCTTCCTCCTCAGAGTCTAGATTGATTAGTGTCTTGGCTTTCAATCCTTTCGTGTCGAGCCCTATAACTCCATCCATGCCCGTTTCTTCGGATGTGGTTATCACACACTCAAGAGCCGGATGCTTTAACGTTTTGTCGGCGACAATAGCCATCATATATGCCACTGCAATTCCATTATCCGCACCAAGGGATGTATTGCAGGCCGATAAAAAGCCGTCCCTTTCTTCAATAAGCAAGGGGGAACTTTCGAAGTCGTGCTTTGATTTTTCCTCTTTTACGCATACCATGTCCATGTGCCCCTGCAGCATTAGCACTGGCGAGCTTTCGTACCCGATTGTTGCAGGTTTCTTCATTATTATATTGAGGCTATCATCCTGAATGACTTCCATTCCCTGCCTCTCAGCAAAATCAAGCAGAAAATCGCTCACCGCTTTTTCGTTTCCTGAGCATCTCGGTATTTTGCATATCTCTCTGAAGTATCCCAATATTGAATCTATTGCCTTAGTTTCTTCCACTGACAAGCCACCCCTTCTTTTTCCATAATTCTATTCCATATTCTGAATCATATATCTCAATTTTTTTCTTGAAAGGCTCTCGTTTGCCGATTCGTAAAGACTGTCCATGTTATATGAAATCATCGAATCCCTCTCGCTTATTCCGTAATTTATATTAGATTCAATGCTATACTTGCTCTTAACATTAATAATCATTTGCTTTCTTATTGTTTCTGCATAATGCAGCATTCTTTCTTCCTCTTCACCGGAAAGAAGTAAAAATTTGTTTTCTTCCAACCTGAAAAAGAAGTAGTCATCCGAAATTACGCTCCCTGTTACTTCAATCATTTCTCTCAAGACCTTCCGCGACATACTCTTTCCGTACTCATTTTTGAGTTTGCCAAAGTCATTGATGGAAATAAGTCCTATTCCGACATTGCTTCTGTTCTTTTTAAATAATACCCACATCTTTCCTTTTAAGCGCTCATACGCTCTGCTATTTAAAAGACCCGTTTCAATATCCACCAAAGCGGCATCCTTAAGCAAGCTTTCGTTTTGCTGATGCTCCCTAAAATATGCATCATACGGTCTCTTGATTCCCAAATCGATGGCTACCTTATAAATCATGTAATACGATGCCAATTTCAAGAATTGTCCTGTTATATTGAATAATTCTTGAGGATCCGAAGATATAAAGATGAAAATTTCCGATAAAATCGTAAAAACAACCGCCCATACAAGGAAGGGATAGGCCTTTTCCCCCACCCTGCTCCTACTGCGATCCAGCGAAAGCCATGCCAACATGAGCAACAAAACTATAATGCCCTCTGACAAATTTTTAAACGGTGTATTGACTATTCCTTCTATGCAACATTTCGGAAATGTCTTAAAGTATAGAATGCTTGAAACGATTGAAACTGTAGCTAGAAAGTATATCGCAAATATTGTCTCGTAACTTGTCCTGAGCTTTATTCTGTCGTTGAAGCTGAATGCGACAAAAAAAGTCAAGCTTTCCATCCACCTGGCTGAAATCCGGAATTGCCCTGCATAAAACTTATAGTCGGCAAATATGTTCATTTCTTTAAATGAAAGCAGGTACAACAAATCGATGAATCCTATGAAAAGATATGCTATTCCAATGAATATTATGTAGCTGTCTTTGTTGTATTCCCTCGCGTTCCACGCGATCATGAATACAGCGAAAGCGATGGAGATGCTGTATATTCCTACGAGACTGTGGAATAGGAGATAATTGAAGAAACTGATTGCAAACAGGCAGGCAAGTATTCCCAACAAAAATGCATCCTTCCGCCATCCTTGGTATTTCCCTTTATCCATTTGCAACCCTCCCGTAAAGTGACTTTCCCCTTATTTAACCCATTTCATCATGAATTCATTATATCATAATTTAAATTTCGGCAGTATTTACCCTTCCTCTCAGATTATCTGTTTTGTAGATTGAGAAGCTGTGTCAACTTTCCCAATTCCAATTGACCTGGAGCAGTTGGAACTTTCGAGTCAAGGCTCGCATAGGTAATTGCTGAAGCTGCCTCTCCGGTTAGAATTCTGCTAGTCATTCCTGCCTCTCCCATTGCCATATATATGAGTTTTCTTTCCGGATGCTCCCTGTTGAACTCAAGCGCAAGCTCCATAATTCTCAGAGTATCAGAAAAATCTTTAGCCATAAATGCTACTTTAAGGAATGCTGCATCAAGCTTTTCCATCTTATTCAATAATGCTGATATCTCAGAGCTTTCGGGAACCCCTTCAAATTCGTGATGTGAAACTATTCTTTTTATAGCACTGCCCGGCAATTCTCCAACAAATTCTGCTATATATTCCATCCATCTTGCGTATTCTATGTCAAGCATCCAAAAATCAAAAAGTTTATCCATCGCCATTAAAATTTCAAAGTATTCCTTGGAAGTACCCTTGAAAAAGCCTCCTTCTTCGAAACTCCTAAGCGTCAGTATTATATGCTTTTGGGTTTTTCTCAATGCTTCTATGCATGCAATTATGCTTTTATTATCCTTTTGGAATGATTCATATGTGTCCACCATTGCGTCGAGCCGCCACTCGATTATCTCTATTTTATATTTTTCCGCTTCCATTAATTGCTTTCTGACAGTCTCGACCGTTGCTCCGTTTACGGCTCCGCAAATTTTAGGAATGATGCATTCATTGTTTTTCATATCAACCATTTCCTTTTCTTTTATTCTTATAATACCATAATTATGTTAGCCTCAAGTTAAGCAAATTGGGTTAAAAATTACAAATAATAGCATATTTTTTGATATAATTAAAGAAAGGAATAACAAATTGGAGGTAACACATATGAATGTTGTAGTTGCAGAAGCACTGGGTGTTTCAATTGATTGCCTAAGGACGCTTGCCGGGGAAAGACTTACAGAAGACTATAGGTTATCCGTTTTCGAAACCCCGCCGGAGAGTGACGCCGAATATATATCAAGATGCCATGATGCAGATATGATTATTATCGCAAACAATCCGCTAAAACGCTCAGTAATCGAAAAGCTCCCAAAGCTGAAATTCATTTCGGTTGCATTTACCGGAGTTGACCATGTGGATCTTGAAGCTTGCAGAGAAAGGGGCATAAAGGTAAGCAATTGCGCAGGATATTCTACACCGGCAGTGGCCGAGCTTGCCATAGGCCTAATGATATCGGTATGTAGACACATACCCGCTTGCGATACGCTAACCCGAAACGGCGGGACCCGCATAGGACATATCGGAAGGGAGCTCTTCGGCAAAACCCTTGGTATAATTGGAACGGGAGCCATTGGAATGCGCACTGCATCACTCGCGAATGCCTTTGGAATGAAAATCATTGCCTACAGCAGAACTCATAGACAAGAAGCTAAAGGTCTAGGCATAGTTTACCGCAGTCTGCCCGAAGTCTTCGAAGAAAGCGACATAATAACAGTGCATCTACCCTTAAACGCCAATACAACGAAGCTGGTAAGCAAGGAATTGATTGATTCGATGAAGCCTTCCGCCATTCTCATAAATACTGCAAGAGGCCCCATAATCGACAATAGTGCATTGGCATCAGCTCTCAAGGAAAACAGAATCTCAGGTGCGGGAATCGATGTATTCGAGGTTGAACCTCCAATCCCATCGGAACACCCCCTTTTCGATGCACCCAATGTCACCGTTCTTCCACACGTGGCCTTCGCAACTCACGAATCCATGGATAGAAGAGCCATTATCGCTTTCGAAAATCTTGCAGGATACCTTTCCGGTAACCAAATCAACGTTATTTTATAAAAAACATAAATTGATTATTATTTAGAATCATAAAGAAAGGAGTTTTTTTATGAAAAAGATATTAGGAAAGTCATTGCAGGAATGGACAGGCGAATATCCATTGATAAGGAAAATCATCAATACGGAAGAAGTTTTTTGGATAAATCCACTATATTCTTCTTGTGAAAACGCCTTCAAGGAAATAGACCTTTCTATGACTGATATTGAGGATGCTTCCGACAGACTGGAGCGGTTTGCGCCTTATCTGGAAAAGGTTTTTCCGGAAACCTCTCCATCAAAAGGGATAATCGAATCCCCTTTGCAAGAGATTCCTTTAATGAAAAGTGCTTTGGAAGACTTTTTCGATACTGAAGTAAACGGATCACTAATGGTCAAGTGTGACAGCCATCTTCCTATTTCGGGTTCCATAAAGGCCCGTGGAGGAATATATGAGGTTCTTAAGTATGCTGAGGATCTGGCAATAGAAAACGGCCTGCTCAAAACAAACGATGACTATGCAGTATTGGCCGAAGAAAGGTTCAAAAAATTCTTTTCTGAATACTCGATAGCTGTAGGCTCCACTGGAAATTTAGGGCTTAGCATAGGCATAATGAGCGCAAAATTGGGCTTCCGCGTTTTCGTTCACATGTCAAATGATGCCAAGGAATGGAAAAAAAATCTACTTAGAAGCAAGGGCGTCACCGTCGTAGAATACGACTCGGACTACAGTCTTGCCGTGAAGGAGGGGCGGCGCCAGTCGGAGGGAGACCCTTTGATGCATTTCGTTGACGATGAAAACTCAAAAACACTTTTTCTTGGGTATTCGGTGGCTGCTCTTAGGCTTGCCAAGCAATTTGAAGAGCTTGGCATCTCAATAGACCACGAGCATCCTCTTTTCGTATATCTTCCATGCGGAGTAGGAGGCGGACCGGGAGGAATAGCCTTCGGGTTAAAGGCGGTATTTGGAGATGCAGTACATTGTTTTTTCGCTGAACCCACACACTCACCCTGCATGCTGATTGGCATGATGACAGGTCTCCATGAAAAGGTATCGGTTCAGGACTTTGCGATAGACAACCTGACAGATGCCGACGGTTTAGCCGTAGGAAGGCCTTCCGGTTTTGTTGGAAAAACAATGGAAAACCTAATCAGTGGAATCTATACCGCAACGGACAAACGCCTCTACAGGCTCCTCGGGCTTCTTGCAGACAGCGAAGACCTATGGCTTGAACCTTCAGCTCTTGCCGGTTTTTCAGGGCCATGTCTTGTTGAAAGCAGCGAAGAGGGAAAAGCCTATCTCAAAAGGCAGGGTTTGAAAGCAAAAAATATACTTCACCTCCCTTGGGCTACCGGAGGCAGCATGGTTCCCCCAAACACGATGAAAGCCTATTACGAAAAATCCAAGGCATGACACAAATTAAAAAGCGATGCATGGTTAAAGCCATGCATCGCTTTCATTTATTCGTTAAATATTAGATTTCCCTGAAATTGATTCTACTTCAAGCCTTATTACTTCCGTTCTGCCGTATAGCTTGTCAATATAATTTAACCCCTCTTTCTCAAGCCCCACGCAATATTTTTCGATTAGGTTCTCAAGAGCCTTTCTCTTCTCATCTTCAGGAACTATTTCGATCCTTCCCATCGCCATTGCGCTTGCGTATGCGGTTGTGAAGTCCTCCGGCCTTGTTTGTGCTAAAGCAACAACGCAAAATGCCGCTCTTGCATTCTCTTCTATTATGTCCAGCTTTTTGCCTTCCTTTGCGCAATGTATGTAGATTGTTTTATCGATACAGACAAAATTGACTGGCACTCCGTATGGCTCTGCGCCGACAGAAGCAAGGGACAGGGTTCCCCACTCCGCTCCATTCATCATTTCCCAGGCCTTTTCTTCCGAAACCTGCCTGTCTTTTCTGCGCATTTCTCTTTCCATGTTTACTCCTTCCCTATTGAAATCCATTTGTTTCCCGTATAGGCGGCCAAATCCTCAACAGATATCTCTACCGCTGAATGCCTTGATCCCGCGGCAGGATAAACTAGGTCGTAAACCTTGAGGCTTTCGTCCATGAAAACTTCAAGGCCTTTTACATTGCCAAAAGGGCATACCCCTCCCATTGGATGGCCAGTCCTTTCCTCTATGACTTCGGACTGCACCATCTTGGCCTTTTTACCAAAAACGGCCTTGAATTTCTTGTTGTCTATCCTTGTGTCACCCTTCATTAAAACCAGGACATCTTCACCCTTTAGATCAAACGCCATCGTTTTTGCAATTCTGCCGGGCTCTACGCCAAGCGCCTCGGCCGCCAAGTCGACAGTTGCGGTACTTGCTTCAAACTCAATAATTTTGTAAGCGAGCCCTTTTTCCTTGAATTCTTTTCTCACGCTTTCTATGCTCATTTTTATCCCCCTCATTCTTCTCTATAGCAAATATTTTTTCATGCCTCTTTAATTTCGTTTTTCAGGTCATGATGAACCATGTCCTTTCCCGCTCTCTTACACAGATAAAGATACTCGTCAACACGAGAAAAAATGCTATCAATCGTATCTCCCTCCCGCACCTGGGTAACTCCAAAGCTGCATGTGATTTTTGATTTGCTGAAGCTTTTCTCTTTTATTTTCGTCCTTATTCTTTCAACAAATCCAAGTGCTGTCTGTACATCCGTCTCTGGCAAAATGACAATAAATTCTTCTCCGCCCCATCTGGCAAAAACATCCATTTTGCGTATTTCTTGCTTTACTAGGTCCGTAAGACCCACCAAGACGCGGTCGCCTTCTAAATGGCCGCTGCTGTCGTTAACTATTTTGAAATCGTCGATGTCAAAGATTGCAATGGAAAAAATTCTTCCATATCTCTTCCATCCTTCAAGTGAACTGTTTATTTCATTTTCAAATGCGGACCGATTATAGATGCCGGTTAATGAATCGGTCATTGAAAACCTTTTAAGTATCATTCTGTTCTCATATCGCTTTCTCTTGTACACATTCACCTGGTAATCTCGGAAAAGCAGCAATCCTGCTATTATAATGCAGTATATTGCCGAAGCCGCCATGGTCGAAAAATCCGATTCCTTGCCAGCGGTTAACGAAATGACAAAAAATGCTATAATAAGATACCCGTTTACAATTGAAACATATATCCAGCGATTGTGTATTGTTGATAAAACCGCCATGGCCAAAATAAGTCCCAAAATTTGAATCGTAAAATTCACTGGCTCATAAATCCAATATATGTGTAAAAACGACGAAACGCTGAAAAACTCCATTACCGTTATACCTTTGAAGTAATCCCCGTAATTATCGCTTTGATTGAACCATAGGTAAAAAATCAAGAAACCTAGCAAGAATGCAACTCTAAGATAAAACATCTTCATGAATAATTCCTTGCTTGAAATGGCAAAATAATCTGGAATTATGAATAGAAAATTCATTAATGCCAATATGATTATTATCTTTTTCATTGTCCCTATGATTTTTTGCGTGTAGTATAGGGAATATTCTTTTTCAGTTTCTTTACAGGCAAATTCTCCCTTCCATCTAGAAATTTTATAATTTTTCTCCATAAATATTCCCACGCCTCCATCTATTGCATCTGTAAATTGTCTATAAAATTTCAGGTATCACAGCATCGACCCATGCGCTCAATCGCTCCGAGGCGGCATTGGCTGTTTCCACAACACCTTCATGGGTATGTTTTTCCTTTCGTATTCCTGTTGCCATATTGGTCACACAGGATATTCCAAGAACCTTCATTCCAAGGTAGTTGGCTGTTATTGTCTCCGGAACCGTCGACATTCCAACCGTGTCGGCACCCATGGTGTCCAGCATGCGGATTTCTGCAGCCGTTTCATAGTAGGGCCCTGTAACTCCTACATATACGCCCTTTTCGAATTCAATACCCTTCTTTTTGGCTATCCCCTCTGCCAAAGAAATCAATCCTCTGTCATAGGGCTCAGACATGTCGGGAAAGCGCGATCCGAAGCGCTCATCGTTTTTACCTATGAGAGGATTGTCTTTAAACATGTTTATGAAATCCTCTATTATCATCAGTGTACCCGGCTTGAAGCCTCGATTGATTCCTCCACAGGCATTTGTAACTATTAAAATCTCTACACCCAGAGACTTCATTACATAAATTGGATATACAAGCTCCTTCATAGAGTAGCCCTCGTAGAAGTGAAATCTTCCCTTCATGGCAAGAATGTCTACATTCCCGACCTTGCCAAAAATCAGCTTTCCTTCGTGGCCCTTTACTGTTGAAACCGGAAAATGGGGAATGTCCTTATAATCGATTGCCAAAGCATCTTTAATCGATTCTCCAAAACTGCCGAGACCCGAACCCAGGATTACACCAATTTTGGGTTTGCTGGTGATTTTGCCTTCTATATGCAATTTAGATTCTTTAACTTTTTCAAATAAGTTTTCCATGTAGTCCTCCCTGTTGAATTATTGTTTTTGTTTATAAGTGTATTATATTAGTTATTATGTCTATACTGCAAATAAACTATATATTATTTTTGTTGACAATAAATCCAAACGCGCTTATACTGTATATATCTAATATAAACAGTATAAGCATAGGGAGTCTTTTATGAATATAATAATTGCAAATTCGAGCAAAGACCCGATCTACCTTCAAATATCCACCCAGTTGAAGGAGGATATTCTTAAAGGGGAATTGACTCAGGGAGAAGCGCTTCCATCGATTCGAAGCCTTGCAAAAGACCTAAGAATCAGCGTGATAACAACAAAACGTGCATATGAAGAATTGGAAAGGGATGGGTTCATAGATACGGTTCCGGGAAAGGGTTCCTTTGTTGCAGCCCAGAACCGGGAATTGCTTTTTGAGCAGCGTTTGAGGAAAATAGAAAACAAGCTCTCGGTCATTTTGGAGGAAGCTCGAATGATAGGCCTCTCTTCAAAAGATTTATCGGAAATGATGTTAATAATCGAGGAGGATTAATATGGAAAACATACTTGAGGTGGAGCATCTCAGCAAAAATTATGATAATTTTATGCTCCGCGACCTGTCTTTTTCTTTGAAAAAAGGCTATATAATGGGTTTCGTAGGACCCAACGGATCCGGTAAAAGCACAACGATAAAGCTCATTATGAATCTGGTTCGAAAGGATAATGGGAAAATACTTCTATTTGGGCAAGACAACATTCTTCACGAAAAATCGGTCAAGGAAAGAATCGGTTTCGTTTATGACCAAAACCACTTTTACGACGAGCTTACCATTGAAAACATGAAAAGAGTTATTGCCCCATTCTACTCTGCTTGGAAAGACCCCTTGTTCTATAGCTATCTAAAGCAATTTGACCTTAAGCCAAACATCAAAATAAAATCATTGTCCAAGGGCATGAAAATGAAGTTTTCCCTGGCAGTTGCCCTCTCCCACGAGGCAGAACTAATTATAATGGACGAACCAACCTCGGGCCTTGATCCCATTTTCAGGAATGAAATTCTTGACATTCTTTCCGAAATAATCGAACCCGGAAATTGCTCTGTTTTCTTTTCTTCTCATATCACTCAAGATTTGGAGCGTTCAGCCGACTACATAACCTTTATTAACAAAGGACAGCTTGTTTTCAGCTCGGAAAAGGAATCGATTCTCGAAAGCTATACTATTATTAAAGGTCCAAACGATTTGCTTGAAAAAAGCCTGTCGGTTAAAAAAACAATAGGCTTTCGACGGGACAAGTATGGTTTTACAGCCCTATTAAAGGATGTTGGCTCCCTTGCTTATTTGGATTCCGAAAAAATAGTAATAGAAAAACCCAGCATAGACGATATTATGCTATATACAGTAAGGGGGAATTCCAATGATTAGTCTTCTTGTAAAGGATTTGCTTTTGCTTAAAAAATCCATATGGCTTCCTTTCTTATATAGTTTCATGGTTATTTTCATGTTCTCAAAAACAGATTCTTCTCCACTGATGATATATGTAATGGGCATAAACATGATTTCATATCTTTTGATAATGTACTCTACAGCCTACGATGATCTAAGCAAAAGCGATATAATGCTAAACAGCCTTCCAATGAATAGGCGAGATATAGTAAATGAAAGGTATCTATCCATTTTCGTATTTATATTGGGCAGCTCTATTTTAATGGGCTTTAGCGGAGGCATAATGGCAATTCTTGGGCTCAGTGAAAATATTCGAATGATAAGGCTTTCCGATGTTGGAATAGCCGCCGGCTCGCTTTCAATACTTGTATTTCTTTATCTACCCGTTTACTTCAAGCTTGGATATGTCAAGGCAAAGCTAGTAAACTTTGCGGTTTTCTTTGCCGTATTCTTTGTACCCACATTGCTTGCCAGGTTACTATTAAAAAGTACTTCTATCGAATTCGGCGAAAAGCTAAACTCCTTGCCGGAGATTCAAGTTGTTTTGATCATCCTTGCAATTGCTGTGATTTTGGGGATAATATCCTATAGTTTATCTGTCTCATTCTATCAAAAAAGAGAATTCTAAAAAAAGACTATGCCGGATTTTGGCATAGTCTTTTTTGACACCTGCCATCTGATGGCTGATATCTTAGTTTCTTTCAATTAAGCTTCTTCATCTAACCTTTCAAAACCATTTCCCTCTCCCCAAACCGAAACGACAGGCAACACATATATGAAGGCTTTGGAATCAATTTCCGCAACGAAACGCTTTATAAGCATGCTTTCCCTAGGTGAACAAATGGTCAGTATTTTACTTTTTATTTCATTGCTATAACATCCGGTAATATCAAGTTTTGTCACCCCTCGTCCAAGGCTGCTCATAATGTATTCGGCTACCTGGTCATTCAATTCGCTTATTATTTCCATTTTAAGCTTTTTCGAGCCAAAGCCAAATAAGACCATATCAACCGATTTTGCAAAGACATAATTTGAAATCATACCATACAGGGCTACATTCCTATCAAAAATAATTGCAGCGAAGACAATTACGAATACATCCATTGCAAAAATTATTTGGCTTAAACTTATGAAAGGGAAAAATTTCTTATGCAAAATTTGGGCTACGGTATCTGTTCCACCTGTGGAAAGCCCTCGTTTATATATAAAGCCTGCACCTACTCCTCCAATAACTCCATAATATATTGACCCCAAAAACATATCGTTTTCAACAAAGTGTACTCCCAACCCATCAATGGCTATAAGAACCATTGGGAAAAATACAGATATCACCATTATTTTAAAAGCGCTCTTCTTGCCGAGAAAAAAGAATGCGCTAGACATTACCGCGAGCGAAAACGCATAATATATATAGGTATAATTGACATTAAACAAACTACCCAATATTATCGATAAACCCGTGAAACCTCCTGTTACAAGTCCATTTGGTTTGAGTATTGCCGCTACTGAAAAAGCCATCATCAAACATCCCAAACATGTTACTAGAACATCCATCAACAATTTATTTTTTTTAATTTTTTCAGCCATTTCATTTCTCCCTCGAATGTTTATTTCAATGACAAATACTATCACTAAACCATATATAAAGACACCTATTTAATGTTACAATTCGATTACATTTACTAGTATTCCCCTCCTTTTCTTTTGTAATGATCTTTTATGAATTATAATTGAAGTAATAATTAAAACTTATCTCAAGGAGGCACAAAATGGATCAAAATATGGAATGGCTATACAAAAAAAGAATTGAAAGAACAATGGAAAATCTCGAAAAAAACAACATGGAAGCTTTTCTTGTTGAAGATGAAAATAAATTGATTGAAATGTTGGAAAAAACGATAAGTCAGGGTTCCACCGTATCAGTTGGCGGTTCAATGACCTTGTTCGAAACAGGCTTAATTGATTTCCTTCGCTCAGGCAAATTTAATTTTCTTGACCGCTACGCTGACGGCCTCACTCCAACGGATATAAAACAGGTATTTAGGGACTCATTCTCAGCAGACTACTACTTCACGAGCACAAATGCTGTTACAGAAACAGGCGTTTTATTTAATGTAGACGGGAATGGCAACCGAGTAGCAGCCATGCTTTACGGACCGGACAATGTAATTGTGATAGTTGGGCGAAACAAACTCGTCGCCACCGAAGAGGGCGCAGTAGAGCGGTATAGGGAAACCGCAGGACCTGCCAATTCTAAACGTCTCGCGCGAAAAACACCATGCACCGAAGTTGGCTATTGCATGGATTGCGAAAGTCCAGAACGTATATGCAACTCATTCGTATCAATTAAGAGACAGTTCACAAAGGGAAGAATAAAGGTCTTTATAGTCAACAAGGATTTAGGTTACTAAAATTAAGCCCCAAACAAAACTCTTTTAAAATCAAATAGTGGGGTCGGTCTTGAAAACCGGTCCCTGCTTTAAAAACTTCTTTGGTATTTTGCTCCATTTTAGTAATTTTCTATTCTTTGCTTAGGCTTATCTTTTTTTACTATATTGATTGGAGGCAAAACAAATGAATATGTATGACAAGCAAAACAATTTGCCAAGACTCCCACTTCCATTGTTAGAGGATACATGCAGCAAGCTCCTCGAGTGGAGCCAGCCCCTTCTTTCATCTGCAGATTATGATTCATCAAATAAATCAATCAATCTTTTTATGTCAGCTAAAGGCGAAGGACAATTTTTGCAGAAGAAGCTTCATGAATTTCAAAGCCATAAGGAAACCTTGAATTGGCTTGAACCCTTCTGGTTTGATTCTTATCTCAAAAACCGTTCTCCCCTGCCAATAAAAAGCAATGTCGCATTCGTATTGGAAAAAAATAGCGAAACTAAAAAACTACCACTTGCCGAATTTGCGGCGAGCCTCTTAGTCTCTCTTTTTGAATACAAGGATATTTTAAAAAGTGAAAATATGGCGATAGATTTTCAAGGGAAAACGCCGCTCTGCATGAGCCAATACGCTACTCTTTTAGGCACAGCGAGAATACCGGGAATAGATAGGGATAATCTTAAGACAAATAAAGACTCAAAGCACCTTTTAATAATTGCCGGTGGACGCTATTATTTAATGCAAGCTGCGAATGGGGAAAATCCAGTCAATCATTACTCTGCATTTTGCCACGCATTTAATCTTATACTTGAAAACTCCTCATCCCCCAATGAATTTCCTGTCGGAAGTCTTACTTCAATGGAGAGAAGCTCTTGGGCAAAGCTTAGAAATCGTTTAAAGGAAATAGATCCCGCCAATACTGATTCTATCGATCAAATTGAAGGCGCCTTGGCTATCATAGCACTCGATAAAAATGAATATCGTTCAAATTCAGAGATGTTTAAGGGTATGCTATGCGGAAATCCAAGCAACAGATGGTACGATAAATCCATACAGCTTATTCTTAGCAAGGATGGCCATTTTGCCGTAAATTATGAGCATTCGGGTGTGGACGGCACCACCTTGGGAAACCTTGTAAGGTATCTGTATAAGAACATGAAGGCCTATGAATTAACAAAAGACCCATGTTCCGCAATCAATATTGAAGAAATTATTTTCAAACTAGACTCTAATATTGAAAAAGAAATCGAAAATGCAAGGCTTGAAAGCGATAAGGCCTTTGACTCCTTGTCAGTCGAAACATTGTTATTTAGAAACTTCGGAAAGAACCGTATTAAGGACCTTAAGGTGAGTCCGGACAGTTTCATACAATTAGCCTTCCAAATTGCACAAAAAAAGACCTTTGGAAAGGTCGAAAATGCATATGAAGCGGTTATGACCAAGCAATTCCTTCATGGAAGAACAGAGGCCATGCGCCCTGTCACAGCCGAATCCCTAGCTTTTGTAAAGGCTCCAAGTGTAGACAAACTGAAAAATGCCGCCGAAAAGCACATAGAACGGATAACGGAATGCAAGAAGGGGCAGGGTATAGAGCGTCATTTGTTTGGGCTTATGAAAATGCACGAAAAATATTTTCCCGGCAAAGAATTGCCAAAAATATTTTTTTCTCCCAGCTACAAAAGCATCACCCGCAATTTTCTATCCACCAGCACAAGCAACCCAATCGGTCTTATTTTTGCAGGCTACGGTCCGGCAATTAATGAAGGCTATGCGCTGAGGTATCTTATTTATAAAGACGAACTTCATTTTGTGCTTTCAAGCATGGCGCACAATAAGGATTTGCTTTTGAAACTAAAAGAAAATCTTGAAAAATCCCTTATAGAAATGGCAGCAATGCTTGAAACCGAATAAAAACGTATAAAATGAGCCTTACCAATATGGAAGGCTCATTTTATTTAGTATTTTCTGCAGTATTATTTTCTTTTCCTCGTCTTTTCTGCAAACTGCTAAATGACTACTGCTTACTGTTTTTAAATCTTTTGTTTTTTCTGACATCTGATATCTGACATCTGTTTCTTAATCTTTTCCTGATATCTGACATCTGTTTCTTAATCTTTTCCTGCCCGATGCTAACTCATGATTTGCTTGTTCGTTGCGCCCTGCTGCTGTTTTGCGTACCCTGTGGGTATTCACTCCCATTTGGCTTTCAATAAAATCTGAAATTTGCAAACTCACTCCGTATCGGGCTAAAGCCAAAGCAAATTTCTTACGATTTTATCTTATCCAAACGGGTGCAAAACAAGGCATCGTGCGATACTTCACAATCAAATTTCTTCGCTACCATCTTAATAAGCATGCCGTTTTCAGTTGGCAATGTATTTAAATCTTTTACGTTCTACGTTCTACGTTCTACGTTCTACGTTCTACGTTCTACTTTCTACGTTCTACGTTCTACTACTTTTCTTCTCCTGTTTCTACGCAGTTTTCTTCATAGGAA
>CAZTZB010000035.1:0-18538 GCA_964617505.1 uncultured Peptostreptococcaceae bacterium
ACTGACAACTGACTACTGACAACTGATATCTGTCATCTGATAACTGTCATCTAATAACTGATATCTGTCATCTGACAACTGATATCTGACATCTGTTTTGCGATATGGCAATAAGGGTAATAGATTCTTAAAGGGGGCTTTGAAATGGGGAAAATACTGTCGGCATACCTAATGCCTCATCCACCTATAATAATCAAGGAAATAGGCAAGGGAGAAGAAAAGAAATTAAGAGCGACCATAGAGTCTATGGAATATATTGCAGAGGATGTGAGACAAAAGAGACCGGATACCATCATAGTAATAACGCCGCACGGACCGGTTTTTAGAGATGCCATAGCAATATCCTATGGACCTATTTTGAGAGGGACATTAGAGCATTTTAACGCTGGAAACGTATATTTAAGCAAGAACAACAATAAAGTGCTTGTTGATGAAATAGTAAATAGAGCCGGTCTTCGTTCTATTGTTACTGCCAAGGTAGATGACTTGACAGCTAGGCAGTACGACCTGGAAGAAGGACTTGATCATGGCACTATAGTGCCGCTTTACTTTATAGATAAAAAGTACAAGGCTTACGATTTGATACACATAACATATGGAATGCTGTCATGCGAGGATTTGTACAGCTTCGGTAAAGCCATACAGGAAGCTGTGGAGAGAAAAAACTTCAATGTATCTGTAATAGCAAGCGGAGACCTGTCCCATAGGCTTAGTGAAGATGGCCCTTACGGATTCCATTCTTCTGGGCCGGCCTTCGATGATAAGCTTCTTGATCTTATAAGGAATAAAGACTACAAAGCCATAGTGAAATTTGACCGTAAGGAAAGTGAACCGGCCGAAGAATGCGGACTCAGGTCTCTTGATATACTTCTTGGATGCCTTGACGGAATTGAAAACTATCCGGAGGTGCTCTCATATCAAAAGCCTTTTGGAGTCGGATATGGGGTCGCAGTATTCAATGTGGCGACAGCACCTGAAGATATAAATGAAAGCCTTGTTGACAGCCTTTATGAAGAAAGGAAGGAATTTTTGCGTAAGATAAGGGACAATGAGGATGAGTATGTAAGGCTGGCGAGGATGTCTCTTGAGAATCGTATTCTTGGAAAGAAGCCGGTTGAGTATTCCAAAGAATTTGGAGAAGATCTGATAGAAAATAGGGCGGGAGTTTTTGTGAGCCTTAAAATAAACGGTCAGCTTAGAGGCTGCATAGGAAGCATTTCTCCTATAAAAGAAACGATCTTTGATGAAATAAAGGATAATGCATTGAAGGCAGGATTGGAAGATCCAAGGTTCTTGCCGGTGGATAAAGACGAACTTTATGAGATTGAGTATTCGGTGGATATTTTGGAAAAACCGGAAAAGATATCTTCGATAAGAGATTTAAATCCGAAGGAATACGGTGTAATCGTTGAAAAAGGCATACGGAGAGGATTGCTGCTTCCCAATCTCGAGGGAATAGATAGAGCTGAGGAACAAATAAGAATAGCGCTTCAAAAGGCGAATATAAATCCCGGAGAGGATTATGAACTTTCGCGATTTCGAGTAATAAGACATTATTGACTAAATACTATATATTGTGTGGATAAAAATGTGGACTATGTGGATAAGTTTTCATTTGACTTCGGATTATATGAAAAAACGGAGCAAATTATCCACAGACTTATCAAGAAGCTTATGGATAATCAACATATTGGGGATGCAATGATTTGCTTGATATGAAGATATAGTTTGGATTACAATCCAAAAGGACTGATGTAAATGTTTAAGGAAGCACGGTTTTATGAAAAACTTGAAAACTTGCAGGTGAGGTGTATTTTGTGTCCGCATTACTGCAAGCTTTCCCCAGGTGAAACTGGGATTTGCGGAGCAAGGAAGAACAGAGGTGGCTTGCTTTATGCAATGGGATACGGTGAAATAACATCCTATGGGATTGACCCAATAGAAAAAAAACCGCTTTTTCATTACTATCCTGGCAAGAAAATTTTTTCAGTAGGAAGCTATGGTTGCAATTTGAAATGCGACTTCTGCCAGAACTATAGAATTGCCCATGAAAGGCCGCAAACAGTACATATGGAGCCCGAAAGGCTTCTTGAGGCAGCTCTGCTATGCAGAAGCGAGTCCATTGGTGTGGCATTCACATACAATGAACCCATAATAAATGCCGAATACATAATAAAATGCGCAAAGCTTATTCACGCCGAGGGCATGAAGGTGGTTCTGATTACCAATGGATTTATAAATGAAGATCCATTGGAGGCTCTTTTAGAGCAGGTAGACGCCATGAACATAGACCTTAAGGCATTCAATGAAAAATTTTATACTGATATATGTAGCGGCGCGGCAAATCCGGTAAAAAAGACAATAGAGCGCGCATGCAGAAGCCTTCATGTTGAGGTTACAACACTTTTGATATATGGTCTTAATACAGATGAAAGAGAAATGAGTGCGATGAGCCGATACTTGGGGGAACTCAAAAAGGATATGCCGCTTCATCTTTCAAGGTATTTCCCGGCTTGGAAGAGAAAGGATCCTCCGACGCCCATCGAAAAGATAAAGTCTCTTGCGGAGATAGCCCGAAGTAATTTGAATCATGTTTATATAGGAAATGTTCCGGGAATGGACAACAATACATACTGTCCGGAATGCCGAGCCTTGATTGTCGATAGAAGTGAGTATGAAGGTAGAGTCTATAATCTAAAAAATGGCATATGTGAAAATTGCGGAAGAAGGATAATGATCAGGAATGAATGAAGGAGGCGAGCTTAGTGAAATCAATCTATACAAGGAGAAGTATAAGAAAATACAAGGATAAAAAAATCGAAGATAAAAAAATCGATGAATTGCTGAAGGCTGGCATGTGTGCGCCTTCAGCTGGAAATGAACAGCCGTGGCACTTTATAGTCATTGAAGACAAAAGTGTTATAGAGCGAATTCCGGAGTTTCATCCATATGCTTCCATGGTCAAGAATGCATCCCATGTTATATGCGTATGTGCGGATTTGAATCTTCAGCTATATGAGGGATACTGGATACAGGATTGCGCGGCTTCAACGCAGAATATTCTTCTCATGGCTGAGGAGCTTGGAATAGGTTCGGTTTGGCTGGGAGTCTATCCGAGGGAAGAGCGGATGAACGGATTGAAGAAACTCTTGAAACTGCCCGACAACATAGTCCCGTTTTCTCTTATTTCGATTGGGTATCCTAATGAGCAGAAACCCGCGAATGACACATATTTTGAAGAGCGGGTTCATAAAAACATATGGTGAGAAAAATGAAAATGCTGATTGTAAACAATCCGAATGCGGGAAGAAAAACAGTGCAGAAGCAGCTAAATACTCTAGTTGGACGATTAGTCCTTGAAGGGCTAGTTTCATGCGTTAAGAGTATAAATGAAGATGCAGGCAATAGGGAAAAGGCTTTTTTGGAAGCTGCTGCAAATGAAGACATAGGCCTCGTAATGGTTCTTGGTGGAGACGGCACAATCCATGAGGTCGTAAACATAATGATTAAGAACAAAATAAGAATTCCTATTGCACTGATTCCGGCCGGAACAGTAAACGATTTTGCCAACTACCTTTATTTGCCTAGGGATATGGATGATGTTTTCAAAATGGTGAAACGCTTCAAGCTCCAAGCGGTAGATGTTGGCAAAGTAAACAACCGATATTTCATAAACGTGGCCTTTGCGGGAATGATGTCCAAAGTCGGATATGAAACACCGGGTGAAAGCAAAACGGTGTTTGGGCGGCTTGCCTACTATGCCGCAGGCATTCGTGAGGTCAGTGATGGTATTGGGAAGCCCTATACATTCCGCTTTAAATACGATGGAAATGTATTTGAAATAAAGTCTTACCTTTTTGCGGTAATGAATTCATCTTCAACAGGAGGATTCATGAATTTTGCGCCCTATGCAGAGGTGAATGACGGATTGCTTGATGTTATAGCCATAAAAAAATCAGACATAATAGATATGGCGGCTGTTTTCCTGAAATTGATATCAGGTCAGCACATAAAGGACTCAAACGTTCTTTATTTTAAAACAGACAAACTGAAAGTGGAAACCGAAAGTCACGGACTCATAGTGGATATTGACGGAGAAAAAGGGGTCGAATTTCCGCTCGAGTTTTCAATAATACGAAGCGCTCTAGATTTTCTTGTGCCATGATTGATTGAAGCAAGAAAAATAGATAGTACAAAATAAAAATCCGGCCTGAAAAGGCCGGGTTTGATTTATTCTATTTCTATGAATTTTACTGCGGTTCCATAAACGATTACTTCAGCTGCGCCCTGCATGATTGCGCTTGTTGCATAGCGTATGTTTATTACCGCATCAGCGCCTAGCTCCTCTGCTTCCTTGACCATTCGTTCCGTTGCAATTGCCCTGGCCTCGTTCATCATTTCCTGATAGGCAAGTATTTCGCCTCCAACCAGGGTTTTTAGGCTGCTCATTATATCCTTTCCTACGTGTTTGGCGCGTACAGTCGCTCCCTTTACGATAGAAAGCGTCTCTAGTTTTTTGTCATCAATGTAATCAGTATTTACTAAGATCATCCTTATCCTCCTTTTCGATTTCGTGGATTCTTTTGTAGCCGGTGTAAGCCATGGCTGCTATCAGGGCGGTTATGACCAAGAAAGCTACGACTCTCCACGGTCCAGGGAAACCCTCTTGTGAAAACAAATGGCCGTAAAGCATGAAGATAATTATTGTGACTAAAGTGATGAAGATAGTTATGATTTTGCTTGCTACTTTCATTAATATCACTTCCCGTTTAAAGAAAATTCTAGTACTAGTATTTTACCATGTTTTCGTTATTTTTTCCATATTGTTAGAACTAGTGTAATCTGATAAGATGGACATAATAATTCAAGGAGGGCCTATGAACAAAATCAAAATCGTTACAGACAGCACTGCTTATATAAAAAAAGAATATGCGGAGCAAAAGGGCATAGAAATAGTTCCGTTGACCATACACTTTGAAGGGGAAGCGGAAAGGGAGGGATACCCGGGAGAATTTGAGGAGTTCTTTGAAAGGCTAAAGGAATCCAAGTCTTTTCCCACTACTTCGCAACCTTCGGTTGGAACATTCGCCGAGGTTTTCAGAGAATTGGTGGAAGATGGCAATGAAGTTATAGCAATAACCATATCCGGCAAGCTCAGTGGAACATACAACAGTGCCCAAATGGCGGCTGAAATGATTGCACCTGACAAAATAAGCGTTGTGGATTCTAGGACTACTGCGGCCAACCTTAAGGTTCTGGTGGAGAAGCTGCTTGCTATGGCAAGTGAAAGTGACGATAGGATTGCCATAGTTGATAAGATTGAAAAAGCGAAAGCCAAAACAGGAATTAGCCTAACAGTTGAAACCCTTGAGTATCTGAAGCGTGGAGGAAGACTTACTGCTTCTCAAGAATTTTTAGGGAATTTATTGAAGGTCAAGCCAATTATTGCTTTGATAGACGGAGCCCTTGAACCGATTGATAAAGTTAGAGGTAAAAAAAAGGCCATTAAAAGAATTTTGGAAAGCATACCCAAAGATGCAGAGATTATTTCGATTTCACATATTTTGAGCCAAGATGAGGCAAACGAGTACAAGTGTATTCTTGAAAATGAGTTTCCGGGGGCTACTATCGCAATTGAAGAGCTAGGCCCGGTTATTGGAGCCCATCTTGGGCCCAAAGCAATAGGATTTTGTTACTTTGTCAAGTGATAGGAATGGATTGTTAATACTACTAGCATCTAGCAAATGGTAGAAATTTTTAATAAAGGAGGTGTTTGCGGCATAGTTGACGGACTTTTGAAAAAAGCAAAAAAAAAAAAGAAAAACGCTTGCATAAATATGCAAGCGCGTGTATAATTAACGCAGAATATAAATTAGAGGAGGATTATTAATGAATATTAAAAAATTATTAGTTTTACTTATGGCGGGCATTATGATTTTCGCCGTTGTTGCTTGTTCGACGCCGGCGGAGGAAGCACCTGTAGATGAAACACCGGTTGCAGAAGAACCGGCTGCAGAGATGACAAAATTGGACGAAATTAAGGAATCGGGTAAATTGGTTCTAGGAACTAGCGCTGACTATCCGCCATATGAATTCCATATGCTTAAGGATGGAGAGGATACTATAGTGGGCTTTGATATAGAAATTGCAAAGGCCATTGCAAAAGACTTGGGTGTTGAGCTTGAAATCAAGGATATGGCATTTAACGGTCTTTTACCAGCACTTGAGGCAGGCGGTGTAGACCTTGTAATTGCTGGACTGACTCCGACTGAAGAGAGAGCATTGTCGATTGATTTTTCAATGGTTTACTATACTGCTATACAAGGCGTAATGCTTAATGTTGAAAATGCGGATCTTATCACAACTGTTGAAGATTTAACTGGCAAGATTGTAGGTGTTCAAAAGGGAACTACGCAGGAACAGATAGCAATGGAGCAAATCGTAGACGCTGAAGTCAAGGGTCTTGGAAAAATGCCAGACCTGGTTCTTCAACTTAAAAATGGAAATATTGATGCTGTTGTAGCTGAGAAGCCTGTTGCAACTGCTTATGCAAACAACAATGACGACATAATGGTAGCTGATATGGTATTGGATTCAGGCGACAGCGGATCCGCAATAGGGTTCAAAAAAGGAGCTCCAGAATTTGTAGAAGCTGTAAACGCAACACTTGCTAAATTGATGGATGAAGATATGATTTCTCAGTATGTATTTGAAGCAATTGAGCTTTCAGAACAATAGAAAGTAAAGGATTTTAAAACATCAATTATAAAAACCGGAAAGATAGTGGCGTATACCACTATCTTTCTATGTTATAATGGATAAGAATTTTATTAAAACGCGTTAAATGCAGTGAATGGGGGGAAAGCAATTGAATTTGGATTTTATTATTGAATACAAGATGTTTTATATTTCCGGTGTGCAGAATACCTTGCTTTTGGCTATTTTTGCAGTTTTTTTTGGGGTAATCCTAGGAATAATTCTTGCACTCATGAAGCTATCAAAGAAAATGGTATTAAGGGGAATTGCGTCTGCTTACATTGAATTTCTTAGAGGAACTCCGGTCATAGTTCAGATTTATATAGTCTTTTACGGGTTTACATATTTCGTGCCATTTGATTTTCCGGACATGGTTTGGGGAGTTGTCGCCTTAAGCCTCAACAGCGGCGCATATGTGGCTGAGATCATACGGGCAGGAATCCAGGCTGTGGACAAGGGCCAAATGGAAGCCGCCAGATCCATAGGAATGCCTCACAACATGGGGATGCGTTATATTGTAATCCCTCAGGCCTTTAAGAATATACTTCCGGCGCTTGGGAATGAATTCATAGTAGTCGTAAAGGAATCTGCAATAGTTTCTGTTGTAGGCATAACCGAACTCATGTACAGAGCCGATACAATCAGAGGCATCACCTATAGGCCTTTTGCGCCTCTCATGGTGGCGGCTTTAATATACTTTATAATAACATTCACCTTGTCAAGGCTACTAGGCATAGTTGAAAGGAGGATGAGCGCAAGTGATTAAAACCATAAATTTGCATAAGCATTTTGGAAATCTCCATGTGCTTAAGGGCATAAACACACATATAGAAAAAGGCGAAGTTGTAGTAGTCATAGGGCCTTCGGGCTCGGGTAAAAGCACTTTTTTAAGATGCCTGAATTTGCTTGAACAGCCTACTGATGGCGAAATCATTTTTGAAGGGGTTTCAATAACCGACCCCAAAAACGATGTTAATCTGCAAAGGCAGAAAATGGGAATGGTTTTTCAGCAGTTCAATCTCTTTCCCCTTATGAATGTCACAGCAAATGTAACACTAGGGCCGATAAAGGTAAAAAAGCTTGCCAAGGATGAAGCAGATGCCTTGGCGAAAAAACTTTTGAAACGGGTAGGACTTCCGGATAAAGCCGAAGCCTATCCCAAGCAGCTTTCCGGTGGACAGAAGCAAAGGGTCGCAATTGCAAGGGCATTGGCAATGGAACCCGATGTAATGCTTTTCGATGAACCTACATCAGCTCTTGACCCGGAAATGGTTGGAGAGGTACTGGATGTCATGAAGGATTTGGCGGCTAAGGGAATGACCATGGTTATAGTTTCCCATGAAATGGGCTTTGCTAAGGAAGTTGCTGACAGAATTCTTTTCATGGATGATGGTATAATCGAAGAGGAAGGGACCCCCCAGGAAATTTTCGATAATCCAAAGAGCCCAAGAACAAAGGATTTTTTAGGAAAAGTATTATATTAAAGAACAAACGGAAACCCAAGCGTTTTATTTAGCTTGGGTTTTTTGATATTTGAAATTCCGGATATGAATTAAAAAATATGTAAATAATGCAGCAATAATTGCATTTTGGAATAAGTTTTATTAAATGGAACAAGAGTTGATGTACAATATAGGGGATGGATTTACTGAAATATTGTTTAAAAAGCGTATGGATGGGTAAAAAGCAAAAGTGTTGAACTTATCTAAAAAGATATAAAAGGAGGATATAAAATGGCAAAAAAACTTGAAGTTTACAAATGCGCTATATGCGGAAATATCGTGGAAGTGTTTGAAGGTGGGGCTGGCACTTTGGTATGCTGCGGAGAGGAAATGACGCTTCTTGAAGAAAAAACAGCAGATTCAACAACCGAGAAGCATGTGCCTGTAATCGAAAAAATCAAAGGTGGATACAAAGTGATTGTCGGAACAACTTTGCACCCAATGAAAGAAGAACACTATATAAAGTGGATTGAATTGATAGCAGGTGACAAGGTCTATAGAGAATATCTTGCGCCGGGTATGGCTCCTGAAGCTGTATTTATGGTTGAGGAAGAAAATGTTTCAGCAAGGGAATATTGTAATCTTCACGGCCATTGGAAAAGTGAAAAATAACAATATATAGAAAAACGGAGGGAATAAAATGATCAATATTAGAGTAGAAGAAGCAATTAATGAGCAAATAAATGCAGAATTGTATTCTGGATATCTATATCTGTCAATGTCTGCATATGCCGAAAGTCAAAATATGAGCGGCGTTGCGAATTGGCTTAGGGTACAAGCTCAGGAAGAACAATTTCATGCAATGAAAATGTTTGACTATGTAAATGAAAGAGGCGGCACGGTTGTTTTGGAAGCTATTGAAAAGCCTCGCATTGAGTGGGAAAATTTTGTGGAAGTGTTCGAAGAGGTTTATGAGCATGAGCAAAAAGTCACTGCTCTCATAAATAATCTGGTTGAGATTGCAATGGAAGAAAAAGACCATGCAACATTTAATTTCCTTCAGTGGTATATAGAAGAGCAGGTAGAAGAGGAAGCAAATGCTTCAGGCCTTTTGGAACAGCTTAGGTTTGTCGAAGGAAAAGGTTCTGGATTTTTTATGATCGACAGAGAACTTAAGACCAGAGTATTCACACCACCTGTAGCCGAATAGTACATCGCAATAGATGAAATAATAATCGAGAAAAAAGGGGAAAAAACATGGCAGAATTAAAAGGAACAAAAACTGAACAAAACCTGCTGAAATCCTTTGCGGGTGAATCCCAAGCCAGAAACCGCTATACTTTCTTTGCGGAAATGGCATTAGAGGAGGGATATGAGCAGATTGCCGAGATATTTGAAGAGACGGCTTACAATGAAAAGGTTCATGCAGACATATTCTTCAGCTTCCTTGAAGGAGGAGACCTTGAAATAACAGCAACATATCCGGCGGGAAAAGTAGCTACAACAGCTGAAAATCTAAAAGCGGCGGCAATGGGAGAGCATGAGGAATGGACACTTCTTTATCCTGAATTTGCCAAGGTTGCAGGGGAAGAAGGATTTCCTAAAATAGCAGCTGCGTGGAAGATGATTTCAAAGGTTGAAAAGGAGCATGAGGAGCGTTACAGCGCACTCCTTAAGAGCGTTGAAGAAGAAAAAGTTTTTGCAAAGGATGCTGCTGTTGAATGGAAATGTAGAGAATGCGGTTATATTCATAGTGGAGCCAAGGCCCCAGGAAAATGCCCCGTTTGCGCAGTTCCGCAATCAGCCTTTGAGGTTAGAGCGAAAAACTATTAAGTAGAAAGTAGAAAGTAGAAAGTAGAAAGTAGCAAGTGGAAAGTAGCAAGTGGAAAGTAGCAAGTGGAAAGTAGCAAGTAGAAAGTAGCAAGTAGCAAGTTTTAGGAAAAAGCAAATGCAAAATCTTAAAAATATGGAATTGCAGAAACCCCGAGGATTTCCTCGGGGTTTCGTTTTTTTTACTTTTGATATATCTTTTTAGTCTTTATTTTTTTTTGATTTTTAAAACTTATACAGTTTAATATACCATTCGAATTAAGGGTCTATTTATGTCATTTCAGGTTGAGGGTTAATATTGTGAGGTATTGACCGAGGCTTGATTTCGCGTGCCCTTTGGGTATTCATTAGGATTTGTCTTTCAAAAAACCTGAAATTCTCAAACTCGCTTCGCTTCGGGCCAAGGCCAAAGAGAATTTGTAACGGGTTTTTATTATCCAAAATCTTGAAAACCAAGCATCGGACAATGTTTCGCAACCAAGTGCTTTCGTCGCTTCAATTACTAAGAGGCAAGGCTTTTTTCTACGGTCTTTATAGTTTTTGTTTTTAGTTTCTATTTTTTTGCTTTTACTGCTTACTGCAAACTGCCTACTGTCTTTTCTTTCCACTGTTTTTACGCTACCCCTTGCTCTTGCTTCCCTGTCCTGCCAGTTTGCTGTGTCCTGCGCCTGAATTTCATACCTCTTTGTCTTTCAAAAAAATCTAAAATTCGCAAACTCGCTTCGCATCGGGCCAAGGCCAAAGCGAATTTATAGCGATTTTTTCTAATCCAAACTGGTGAAAAGAGCGGCTCGGACAATGCTGCATAGCCAGGCAAGAAAGCAATCTTTGCCTCTGTTCTTAATCTTTTGCTCTGGCATTTTCTTGTTGCTTTTTTCTTATGCTTTTAATCGTTTACTGCCTGCTGCTTGCTGCCCGCTGCCCGCTGCCCGCTGTCCTTATAGCTTCTATTTTTTCCTTTCCACTTTCAACTTTCTACTGCCCTTCACATCTTATAAAGAAACCACTTGCATGTAGAAAGTTCGTATTTCAATTCATATATCCGTATCTCATCATTTATGAGGCTTTGGCAGCGAAACATATACATGGCGTTGCCTGCGAGTTTTTCTGATTCCAGGTGAATTATCATATCTACCTTTACAATCACAGGTTCGCTGCTTAGATTTGGGGACATTTTAAATTTCAGAGGGTGGGGTATTCCGTTTTTTGAAAAGCAGGCAATCATTTCTATGGGAATCTTAACTATTTTCATTTGTCAAACTCATCCTTTCGGGGAGGTTTTATTTAAAACTTGGCAGAAACCATTTTATAATCGGCATGAATACCTCCGGCCACCGGCTTTAGGCCGCTTTCTAAGAAAGACGAACGAGTTATTGAATAAAGACCGTGCTTTTCTCTTATGAGGTCTACTGTCATATCGAGTCGTCGTTCCCTTTCATTTGAGCCTGAATCAAAAAATGAAAGCTGTAGATTTTCGCAAGTGCAAAGGTCTGAAATACGAAGCCCAAGAAGTCTTAGTGGTTCGCCATGCCATGCCTGGTCGAAAAGTTTTTTTGCAATAGAGTAAATTTCATTTGTAGAATCGCTGGGATGAAAAATTTTTTTCTGATGTGAATAACTAAAAAAATCACTGGTCTTAATGGATACAGAAAAGACCTTCCCCATTTTCTTTTCCTGTCTTAGACGCATACATGTTTTTTCGCACAAGGAAAGCAATACTCTGTGGGCTGTTTCTCTATCTGCAACATCAAATGGAAGAGTTGTAGAATTGCCTATTCCCTTTATTGTGTGTGGGCTATCAACACCTGAAATATCCAAACCATTTGCATAGCGCCATATGGTTTCGCCATGTTTTTTGAAATAGCCGCGCAGAATATCCTTGTCTGTATTGGCAATATCGCCTATGGTCATTATTCCCATGCGCTTAAGCTTCTGCACGGTTGCTCGTCCTGCCATGAACAAATCTCCTGCGTCCAAAGGCCACATTTTTTCCTCTATTTCTTCAGGGAAAAGGGTATGGATCCGGTCTGGCTTCTTGAAGTCTGAAGCCATTTTTGCTAAAAGCTTATTTTGAGAAATGCCTATGTTGACAGTGAACCCCAGTTCTGCGCGTATACGGTTTTTAAGATTAATGGCGACATCCATAAAGTTTTTCTCTATGTCAGGCAATGTTGAAAGATCTGCAAAGCATTCGTCTATTGAATATATTTGAAGCGATGGTATGCAGGTTTCAATCATATCGAACATAGCCTTGCTTGCCTTGGTATAAAGGTCATAGTTAGGAGACACGACTTTAAGCATGGGGCATTTTTTCATAGCGGCAAATAGCGATTCGCCTGTCTTGATGCCCTCGGCCTTGGCCGGGATGGATTTCGCTAGCACTATGCCTCGCCTAGAAGTAGAATCGCCTCCTATGACGCATGGAATATCTCTTAAATCCTGCGTATCTCCGTGTTGAATGCGGTAGGTAGCCTCCCACGAAAGGAAGGCGGAATTGACATCTATGTGGAAAATTATTTTATTCATAAAAAGCCTCCTCTCTATAGTCTGATTATAACCGAACAAACGTTCGAGTTCAATCGTGTATTTCAGAAAAAGGCAAAAATGCAACTAGAAATTTGCTATAATCAAGGAGAATGGGTTAAAGGGGGTTTATATGTGGAAGATGTAAAACGATGCGAGTGGGTAAAGGGAAACGAATGGAATAGGGTCTACCATGACGAGGAATGGGGAGTTCCGGTGCATGACGACCGCTTGCTATTTGAATTCTTGATTCTCGAAGGAGCCCAGGCGGGACTCAGCTGGCTTACCATCTTAAAGCGAAGAGAAGCCTACCGCAAGGCATTTGACAACTTTGACTTTAGACTGGTTGCGTTCTACGACAATGAAAAAATAGAAGGACTTATGAAAAACAGCGGCATAATACGTAATCGGCGTAAAATAGGAGCTGCTGTTAATAATGCACGGCGCTTTATGGAAATAATTGAAAGTCACGGCAGTTTTGACTCTTATATATGGGCTTTCGTCGACTACAAGCCTATTCAAAATGTTTGGGATAAAACACATGATATGCCGGCAGAGACTGATTTGTCGAAGAGGATGAGCGCAGACTTAAAGAAAAAGGGCTTCAAGTTTGTGGGACCTATAATATGCTATTCATTCATGCAGGCTGTAGGCATGGTTAATGACCACGATAATGAATGCTTTCGGTATGAAGAGATACTATCTCTTTCAAAATAGATTAAAGTCTTGTAATTAAATTGTCATTCAAAACCAAATGAATAGTGATAGAATAGAAATCGAAAAAAAAAGAATGAGGGGGGAAGGCCTAGGCCGATTAATATGAATAAAAAAAGAACGTTGGCAGGAGTGCTTGTGCTGCTTTTGATTATGACTGCTTTCAGCGCATGTTCAAAAAAAGAATCTGCTAAAGAAATAATGGAAAAATCTATTGAAAAATCTATGGATATAAAATCATCCAAGCAAGAATTCGATATGGATGTTTCCTTTGACCCGGGAATGACGGAGGAAGAAATGGCGCAGGATCCAATGTCCAGCGGCGTAATAGAAATGCTAAACAGCATGAAAGTGAGCGGAGAGTTTGTTTCTGACACGGAAGAGGGCATTTCAGGAGGGAACATTCTTCTTGACATGAAGGGAATGCAGTTTGACCTTGAAGTTTATGCCAATAATATGGGAAGCGTTTCCATAAAAGTTCCAATGAGCGACAAATACATCACCATAAACGGAAACGGGGAAGTCCCGAGCGAAGAAGAAACTGAGGAAATGAAGACATTTTCAAAGGAAATAGCAGCAGATTTCATGGGCGGATTTACAGATGAAAACATGGTTTTGGAAGATAAAAATGTAGAATTGATTGATGGAACCCATGATTTGAAAGAAATAACAATAATATTAAATGACGCAGAGGCAAAGAACCTTATAAAAGGACTTCTTCCTAAAGTCTATTCCAACGAGACAATGAGAAAATCATTGGAACCTAACCTGCGCATGCAATTGGAAATGGAAGGCAAAAATCCGAGCGAGATAGATATTGAAGCTGAGTTGGATAAAATGGTTGAGGAGGCGCTTAAATCATTTGACGAGGCCGTAGAAACTTTTACAATAGACGAATTTGTAGTGGTTTTCGGAATTGACGAGGACTACAATGCGAGACAAACAAATATAAAAATGGCATACTCTGTTGCGGATGAAACAACCGGAAAGACAATTTCAATGGGCTTTGATTTCAAAAGTGAGATGTATGATATAGATGAACCGGTTTCAATAGATATGCCGGAAATAAATGAAGAGAATTCCACTACGATGGAGGAATTCATTATGGGGATGATGCTTGGCACAATGCCGCAAATGGAGAATTAACTCGAATCAAGAGCAAGCAATAGAAATTTAGATATGACATAAAGTAAATATAAAGCGATACCTGATTATGAACGAATAAAGGATTTTCCTTTATTCGTTCATTTCTTGTATATTATCACTCCAAATATAAATCTGAAATGATGGGTATTAATCGATATATTTTGTATTCAAAGGCTTACTCCATATTGATTTTTCAAAGCATGTTTTTAAAGGTTTGGGTGCAGAAAGTTGCTTGTTATTGCATACGGATTTTAAAATAAATTATGATAAAAAATTATTATAAAAAGAAGGAATATGCCTAGAATTTGTAGAAACTAATCGCGAAAATATAAAAGCTTTGAAAGTTGCCACCGTTCATTTCACCGATGCACGGTGGGTTTTTTATGAAAGCTTTACAGCTGACAACTTAAGAGATATAATGAAGTTGCAAGAAAAAGTTTGAAAATTAATAAAAAGGGAATAAATATAGTTGGAGACGGATTAAGTCTAAAATAATAATGGGGTGGTAATTTGAGAAAACATGCTTCAATCAAGCTATGGGAGAATGTAAGCAAGGAAGACTGGAACGATTGGCGTTGGCAGGTTAAGAACAGAATAACAACGGTCAGTCAATTGAAAAAAGTTATAAATCTTTCAAAAGATGAAGAAGAAGGCATAATGGATTCACTCAAGACGCTTCGCATGGCTATAACGCCTTACTATGCGTCGCTTATGAGGCTCAACGATGTTAATTGCCCTATACGGATGCAGGCTGTTCCGACGATTAAGGAAACACATAAGAGCTCGGCTGATATGCTGGATCCTCTTCATGAGGATGCGGATTCACCGGTTCCCGGTTTGACCCACAGATATCCGGACAGGGTCCTTTTTCTAGTTACGGATATGTGCGCCATGTATTGCAGACACTGCACACGCAGGCGTTTTGCAGGGCAAAAGGATACGGCAAACTCCATGGACAACATAGATTTGGCCATAGAACATATCAGAAAAACACCGGAAATCAGAGATGTGTTGCTTTCAGGAGGAGATGCACTTCTGGTTTCGGATGAAAAGCTTGAGTATATAATTTCAAGATTAAGGGCAATTCCTCATGTTGAAATAATAAGGATAGGAACACGTACTCCAGTTGTGCTTCCTCAGAGGATTACGCCTGAGCTTGTAAAAATGCTTAAAAAATATCATCCCATTTGGCTAAATACCCATTTCAACCATCCATCAGAGATAACGCCTGAATCGAAAAGGGCTTGTGAACGTCTTGTAAATGCTGGCATACCGGTTGGAAATCAGACGGTTCTGCTCAGAGGCATTAACGACTGCCCCCATATAATGAGGGAATTGATGCAGGGAATGCTAAAAATCAGGGTAAGGCCTTACTACATTTATCAATGCGACCTTTCGCAGGGGATAGAACATTTCAGGACCCCTGTTTCAAAGGGCATAGAGATAATAGAAAGCCTAAGAGGGCATACCTCCGGCATGGCAGTTCCGACCTTTGTGGTGGATGCGCCTGGAGGAGGAGGAAAGATACCAGTTATGCCAAATTACGTCGTATCCATGTCTCACAACAAGATTGTGCTTAGAAACTATGAAGGAGTTATAACGACCTACACCGAACCCGACAATTATGTTTCCGCTTGCCAGTGTGAATATTGCAAAGGTGAAAAGACTCATGAAATGGAGGGTGTTGCGGGGCTCCTGCAGGGGAATAGCGTTTCAATTGAGCTAAAGGAACTTGAACGAAACAAGCGTCATAAACTTCATAATGATTAAAAATGTATCTCGAAAGTTTTTATGGCTTTCGGGATATTTTATAGGGAATTAGTGTATAATAAATAGGCAGGAAAAAAGTAAATAACAAGAAAGGATGCGTAAATATGAATAATAACCCAAGGGTTGAACTTGAGATGGAAGATGGCGGCAAAATAGTAATTGAACTCATGCCGGAAAAAGCTGCTAACACAGTTAACAACTTTATTTCATTGGTAAAGAAAGGATTTTACGATGGCTTGACTTTTCACAGAGTCATACCAGGCTTCATGATTCAGGGAGGATGCCCGACAGGAACCGGAACAGGTGGCCCAGGATACGGAATCAAAGGTGAATTCTCGTCAAATGGTTATGCTAACGATTTGCTTCACAAAAGAGGCGTGCTTTCAATGGCAAGGGCAATGAATCCGGATTCGGCAGGATCCCAGTTTTTCATCATGCATGCCGATTCCCCTCATCTTGACGGACAATATGCCGCATTCGGCCAAGTAGTAGAAGGCATTGAAGTAGTTGACATCATTGCAGGAGTTAAGAAAGACAGGGGTGACAAGCCAAAAGAAGACGTCGTAATCCTGAAGGCAAAAGTTGAAACCTTCGGAGTGGACTATCCAGAGCCAGAAACAGTATAAGTGGAAAGTAGGTAGCATGCAGTTTGCAGCAGGCAGTTTGCAGCAGGCAGTGAGCAGTAAACGATTAAAAACATAAGAAAAAAGCAACAAGAAAATGCCAGAGCAAAAGATTAAGAACAGAGGCAAAGATTGCTTTCTTGCCTGGCTATGCAGCATTGTCCGAGCCGCTCTTTTCACCAGTTTGGATTAGAAAAAATCGCTATAAATTCGCTTTGGCCTTGGCCCGATGCGAAGCGAGTTTGCGAATTTTAGATTTTTTTGAAAGACAAAGAGGTATGAAATTCAGGCGCAGGACACAGCAAACTGGCAGGACAGGGAAGCAAGAGCAAGGGGTAGCGTAAAAACAGTGGAAAGTGGAAAGTGGAAAGTAGAAACAAAGAAAGTTGTCAGATGTCAGTTGTCAGGCAAAACGAAAGACAAAAGTAGCAAATCGTGGAAATAGTAAAAATTCTACTTTCAGATGGTGTATTAAACTGTAAAAGTTTCAAAAGATAAAGACAAAACCGATAGGATAAACCTTTGGTTTTGTCTTTTTAGTTTCAAGAAGTTTGTATTGTTTAATAAATTATTTGAAGATGAAATTTTTTCTGATTTTGCTTTTGTATTTATGCATTTGTATTTTGCTTTGTTTTTGCCTTTCCACTTTCTACTTTCCACGTTTAGATCTTATTGAAAACAGGTTTTCCTTTATCGAAAGTACATACATATTTGAAGCCGACGTCCATAAGAATTTCCCTTACATAGTCAAATTCAAAGATCAGTGTTTCCGGAGTATGAGAATCCGACCCCATTGTAATAACCTCTCCGCCTAGCTTTTTATATAGCTTAAGTATAGGAAGAGAAGGCATCATGTGGTCACGTCCCCTTCTCATGGCAGAGGTATTAACTTCTATACCTTTCCCTTTTTCAATTAGTTCCTTAAAAATCATTTCATAATACTCAAAGAAATCTTCAGGCCTAAGAATCCTCACCGATTCCTGGTATTTGCCGGGTATGTCTATGTGGCCTATGACAGAAAAGCCATCAAGGGTTTTGATACTTTCATAGAGCTCACCTAGATAAATTTTGTAGGCCTCGCGGGGGGGCATGTCTGCGAAAAAATCTCCATTGTAAAGGTCTTTCTTTCCTGCCGTATGCATGGAGGCTATTACAAAATCAAAATTCCATTTTTCAAGCAAAGCCTGGCAACGCCCGATTATATGGGGCTGCACTCCTATTTCAATTCCTCGCAGTATCTTGATTTTCTTTCCATGTTCTTCCCTTAGGGATTCGATGACCGGAATCCTTTCGCCTGGATCGAAATTGAAGGCTATGGTGGGATCCGTATAGTCGTAATCTACATGGTCGGTGAAGCATATCTCGGAAATATTTCGATTTATAGCCTCTTCAACAAAATCTTCCATGGGAATATCACAATCTTTTGAAAAACTGCTGTGCACATGATAATCGTACATTTCGTTACCTCCAGTTAAAGACATATATTATATTCTAACAGAGTGGGTATCAATATCAAAGGATGGACTATTAAAGTCAGAATAATAAGACTTTAATTCGGGAGTGTTTTTATTGTTGACTTCATGACTCATAAGTAATAAAATGTCACTATAGCAATTTAGCACTTTAGCGCGATACAGTAATAAAACGAACGAAACGGAGGATTGTCATGGTTTTATATAAAGAATTATTCCCGGAGGGAGTAGACGATATACACAGCGATGAATATGAAATTAA
>CAZTZB010000036.1:0-16807 GCA_964617505.1 uncultured Peptostreptococcaceae bacterium
AAAGTCTTGGATAAATTATCCGATTCATATTATACTTAAAGAATATACAAATTATTGCAAATCATATAAAGATAAAGAATTACTAGCATCATTAAAAATAGGCACTGTTGTTATTCACCTAGGATTTGGGGGAGGGTGTTAAGATGCCAAAGTCATACATATTCTTACTGTTCTTTTTTGTGTATTCGATTGCTTTGCTTTATTTTGGGAAATCAGGCTATAAAGAAACGGAAACAATAAGTGATTTTTTTGTAGGTGGAAAGAGGCTGGGCTTGTTTGCGTGTGTGTCAACCTTTGTGGCCACTTGGTTTAGCGCAGCATCCATGCAAGGGCTTCCGGGTCTCATTTATACATACGGTTATGCTTTTGTATTTTACTCTGTCATACCTTGGTTTATAGGGGCGGGCTTCCTTATTTTGCTAGCTCCAAAGCTTAGGGCCAGCGGGGCTATGACCATACCGGAATATTTGAATCTGCGTTATGAAAGCAAAGCAATTCAAGTAACTGGCGGATTGCTTGTTGTAATGAATTTCATTTTATACATAGTAATACAGATTAGAGGATTTGGAATTGTAATTTCTGAATTCTTGGAAATCCCATACACTCTTGCAATTTTGATAGTGTATATTTTTGTGTTGTACACAACCTTCGGAGGTTTGTTTTCGATTGCAAGAAGCGACAGCTTCAATTTTATAATCATATGTATGGGTGTGCTAATTGCGGTTATACTTATTCTTAATCGTGCCGGTGGAATTGTTTCTCTATTTGAAAAGGCGAAAATGATTGAAGGCTATGCTATTGAAGGCTATCCATATTATACGCCAAAGGGATCCCTGCTTCATCCCTTGGCGGGCGGCAACATGCCTCTCTTGAGTTTGGTTTCGGCATTTTTTGGTTGGGGGCTGGGAATTTCTACAAATCCACAGTATACAACACGAATAATTGCAGCAAAGGACGATAAAACGGCGATAAAAATGATAAAGAGTTCCATAGTAATTTTGAGTCTTGTGTATGCGTGTCTCATACTCATAGGATTAGGGAGCAGAATAATCATTCCTATGGTAGAAGGCGTGGATTCCATAGATGCCATATTCCCATTCGTTTTCAATTCGCTGCTGCCTTCAAAAATCAGCGGGCTTGTATTCTTATCTATTATGGCTGCGGCCATATCTACCGCTAATTCGCAGCTTCTTGTGGTATCGAGCAGCTTTGTCTATGATGTTTTCGAGATTGTATCGAAAAAAACACATACTGACGAGAAGTTGCTAGGCATAAGTCGGTTTGTTGTTTTCGTAGCCGGAAGCATTTCTCTTTTGCTGGCGCTGTCTCCACCGGAAAGCCTTCTGGTTTACGGAGGATACATTTGGGGGATGTTCTCGGTTTCTTTTTTGATACCACTTTATGGAGGGGCATTTTGGAAAAAGGCTAGCAGGAAGGGCGCCATTTACAGTATGATTTCAGGGCTTACGGTTATGATTTTTTTAATCATCTATAATTATGAATCGCAAAGTGTATTTGATTTGCATCCGGCTATGCCGGGGGTAATCGTTTCAGCTATCGTGTTTTATGCAGCCAGCAGACTTGAGGGGGCTGGAATAATATGAAGCTGAATATTGAACACAAAATTCTAATTCCGTTCGTAATTCTTTTCTTTATTTCCATGACAGTTCTGCTGGCAACATCTTTTGTTAACGACTATAATTTTATAATCGACAATCAGTTTAGATATATGGACGAAAGGATTAGCGAGCTTCAAAGGAGTCTTGATTACAAAATCGAAGACAATACGATATCGGTCTTAACAGAAGAAGAAGTGATAAGAGAAATGAAGGCTGTAGACATAGGTGGTTTGATAATATTAAAAAACAACGATATTTTATTAAATAGCACAGATTATTCACTTGATGTAAAAGCGTGGGACTTAAATGATGACTCGAACTCAGAAATCCATTATGTAGGAGATGATTATTTAATTACCGGCAGTTACTATAAACCTTTTGGGTGGACTCTTATTTTACTTGAGGATAAAAGGGATTTGTTTTACTTTTTTTATGATTCATACAAGTATAATTTTCTTACAGGAATAATCTTCTTGACGCTTTCCTTGCAAATGACCATATTGATTGCCGGCAACATAACTAAGCCTATTAAAAAGTTGGTTAAATTTTGCGCTTTGATTGGAAAGGGTGAATACGGAAATAAAATTGTTCTAAATAGAGGGGATGAAATTGGTCAATTGGGATTGGCTTTCAATCAAATGCTGGAGCAACTGGATACATCGATGAATGAATTGATTAGTGTGAAAAATTATAATCAAGACATACTCAACAACATTGAGAAAGGTATTGTAACCTTTGATTTCAATGGAAAAATTCTTTCGAAGAACCCTTTTGCAGACCAACTCATAGAGGGGTTTGACGCTTATACATATGAAGGGCAGGATTTACTTTCCATTGTAGAAAAAATAGTATTTTTGACTCATTCCGAGGAAAAGAGCAATAACAAACTTTTTGAGTTTGTAAGATCAGTGGATGGAGATAAAAAGGTTTTGGATTTTTACATGTCAATCATGTGGGAAAAAAGCGGGAATATTCGCGGATACATATGCAGTTTCAACGATATTACGGAAAGAAGGAAACTTGAGAGCAGGATCCAAAGGCTTGACCGTTTGGCAACAGCAGGGCGGCTTGCTTCGGGAGTTGCTCATGAAATTAGAAACCCACTTACAGGCATGAGAACATCCATACAGGTGTTGAAAAAACGTCTAAAGAATTTGCTGACAGGCAACAATGAAATCATGTTTGACCGTTTGATAAAGGAAATCGACCGAATTAACAAGTTGATATCCGATTTATTGGACTATTCTACAAGGAGCGATTATAAGCCTGAAGAAGTGAATATTTATCAAAGCGTGTCCGATACTTTGGCTCTCTTGGACGATGAATTGGAAAGCAGGGGCATCTTTGTTTCTATTGAAATTGATTTAAAAGAATTGAATTTTTTTATAGATCCATCACATTTTAATCAAATTCTATTGAATCTTATTAAAAATGCTATGGATGCAGTAAATCCCAATGAAGGAGTCATTAGAATAGAAGGAAGGTATTCAGATGAATCATTGGCTAAAACCGAACTGACAATAAGCGACAATGGTTCGGGAATTTCGCAGGATTTAATTGAAAAAATATTTGATCCGTTTTTTACTACAAAAGCGGATGGAACCGGGCTTGGCATGTTTGTAGTGCATGAGCTTGTGGAACAAAATGGCGGAGAAATTGATGTTCATGGACTTGAGGGTGAGGGAACTAAAGTAGTACTGCGATTCAAGACGGGAGGGACACAAAATGAATAACAGAGTCATGGTTATTGATGACGAGGAATCTATAAGATTTTCATTGGGTGAGGGTCTTTTGGATTCAGGGTATCAGGTTAAGACTGCGGAATCGTTAAGAGAAGCCGGTCCTATTATCGAGGATTTCAGGCCCCATGTAATACTGCTTGATATGCGTCTTAAAGATGGAAATGGACTTGAATATATAAAAGATATAAAGACCATAGACGAAGATATACGGGTTATTATCATAACGGCCTATGGAGACATTCAGTCGGCTGTCCATGCCATGAAGGCGGGAGCATTTGAGTATGTGACAAAACCATTCGATTTGGATGAAATTGAGGTGCACATAAAACGCGCTTTAGAGCAATTAAAGCTGAAACGGAAGGTGCAAATTTTTGAAGAGGAAAAAAAGAATGAAAAAATATCCATAATAACGCAGGATATAAATATGATAAGGCAATTGGAAAATGCTAAAAGAATCGCTGCTCATGATGAAATAACGGTCCTACTAACAGGGGAAACGGGTACTGGTAAAGAATTGATGGCTGACTATATACATATGAACAGCCCGCATAAGAATATGCCTATGGTTAAAATAAATTGTGCTTCAATTCCCAAGGATTTGTTCGAAAGCGAATTGTTTGGCCATGAAAAACACGCATTTACCGGGGCTGATAAACTTAAAAAAGGGCTTGTTGAAATGGCTGATGGAGGGACTGTTTTTCTAGATGAAATTGGAGAGATTCCTATTAGTCAGCAAGCCAAGCTGCTTAGATTTCTTGAAGAGAAGAAAATCAAACGCGTAGGGGGAAACAAAGAAATAGATGTCAATGTACGTGTTATTGCAGCGACTAACAGAAATTTGTTGGATATGGTTAATCAGAAATTATTTAGAGCAGATTTATATTACAGAGTAAACGTCGTTCCCATAAGGATGATCGCATTAAGAAACAGAAGAGATGATATTGGTATTCTTGCCGAATATTTTATGAATCATTACAGCTTGAAATTCAACAAAAAATTTATAGGGTTTACCGATAATGCCATTCGAAACATGAATTTATATTCTTGGCCGGGCAATATCCGTGAACTTCGAAATATAATAGAAAGAGCCTGTATAGTTCAGACTGAAGATTGGATAGATATTGTAGACCTGCCAATCCATGTTCAAGAGCAAAATGTGGATGCGATTTCCGGAATGAATTATGATTTTTTGTTGAGGCTCGAACAAGGCAAAGATCTTGATTTGCCGGATTTGCTGCTAGACATTGAAAAGGAATGTATAGATAAATCAATGGAGATTAACCACGGAAACAGGTCCAAGGCTGCAGAGATGCTTAATATAAGCCGTTTTGCCTTGAAGAGAAGATTGGATAAAGCGGAATAGTTGAATTGTAGATATTTGAGCGAAAATTCTCAAAAACGAGCGATATCGCTCGTTTTTCCATGTTTAAGCTTTGAAATTCTATGCAATTTCCCACTTCTTGCTTGGCATGGGAATTGCGAATAATAAGGGTGGAATAAAAAAAGACAAGGGAGGTGAAGTGATGCGAGTAGATATGAATAGTGATTTAGGGGAAAGCTTTGGAAATTATCAGTTAGGCATGGACGATGAAATCATAAAACTTGTAAGTTCGGTTAATATTGCTTGTGGATGGCATGCCGGGGATCCGAATGTCATGGCAGAGACGGTAAAAAAAGCGGTTGAATATAAGGTGGCTATCGGATGTCACCCGGGTTTTCCTGATTTGATGGGATTTGGCAGACGGCAGATGCAAGTGGCGCCACGTGAGCTAAAGAATTATGTTAAATATCAAATAGGGGCCTTAAAAGCTTTTGTGGATGCTGAAGGTTATAGCCTTGCACATGTCAAGCCGCATGGGGCAATGTATAATATGGCTGCAAAAGACGAGTCTATGGCAAATGCGATTGCGGAAGCCGTTTATGAAGTGGATTCAAATCTTGTTCTAATGGGTCTCTCTGGAAGCAAGCTGATTGAGTGCGCCAAAGCGAAAGGCCTTAAAACTGCAAGTGAGGTTTTTGCAGACAGGGCTTATCAGGATGACGGAAGTCTTGTTCCGAGAAGTCAGACGGGAGCAGTCATTCACGATTCTGAGAAAGCTATAGAGCAGGTTATCGAGATGGTTAAAAACAAGCGAGTAAGAACAATAACAGGAAAGGTCATAGAAATAAATGCGGAATCCATATGTGTTCATGGAGACAATCCGAAGGCTCTGGAATTCGTGAGTGAAATCAGAAAACGTTTGACAATGGAAAATATTGATATTAAACCAATAACTGGCAAATAATAAGGGGGAGTTTTAAATGGCGGAAGAAAAAGTAAAAGTTGAGAATAAGAAGAAAGTTAAAATACCAAAAGGTAAAGCAAGTGCTTTGATGGGCGCTGCATTTATAATGGCTACATCAGCTATAGGTCCGGGATTCTTGACACAGACGGCAGCCTTTACGCAACAATTTGCTGCTAGTTTTGCTTTCGTAATTTTTATTTCTATCGTACTGGATATTGCAGCCCAGCTTAATGTGTGGACAATCATAGGTGTTTCAGGCATGAGGGGTCAAGATATTGCCAACAAGGTTTTTCCGGGACTTGGATATTTTGTAGCAATTCTTGTAGCACTTGGCGGGCTGGCATTTAACATAGGAAACATTGGTGGAGCCGCTCTTGGATTAAATGTTTTGACAGGCTTAAATATAAAGATTTGTGTCCTTATTGCAGGTGCTTTCGGGTTGGCTGTTTTCTTAAATAAAGACGCAGGGCCAATCATAGATAAAGTGACAAAGGTTTTAGGAATAATGATGATTGCGGTTGTGGGTTACATGGCGTTTGCAACAAGCCCTCCAGTTGGAGAAGCCCTTATTCGTACCTTTGCGCCAAAAGATCCTGGAAATCTTGTTTTCCCAACAATCACATTGCTTGGCGGAACAGTTGGCGGTTACATTACCTTTGCCGGCGGCCATCGATTGATTGATGCAGGGATAACGGGCGTGGAAAACCTGAATGAAATAAAGAAAAGCGCAGTAATGGGCGTAGTCATTGCAGCCATTATGCGTGTACTTTTATTCTTGGCTGTTTTGGGCGTTGTTGTAAAGGGGATTACGCTAGATCCTTCAAACCCGGCAGCTTCTGCATTCCAACATGGCGCTGGAATTGTTGGCTACAAGTTCTTTGGTTTTGTACTTTTGGCAGCTGGAATCACATCCACTATTGGCGCGGCATACACATCGGTTTCATTCTTGAAAACTTTGCATACGTCGATTCAAAATAATGAAAAATCTTGGATTATCGGATTTATTGCAGCATCAACACTCATAATGGCTATAATTGGGAAACCTGTAAGGCTTCTCATCTTGGCAGGATCCCTTAATGGTCTTATCTTGCCGCTTACAATTGGTGTTGTTCTAATAGCTTCAAAAAGAAAAGATATTATCGGCGATTACAAACACCCGACTTGGATGCTTGCATTAGGATATTTGATTGTTGTAGTTGCGGGTTATGCTGGTGCTATGTCCTTGCCAAGATTGTTGACTATGTTTCAATAGGAGTGAAATATTTTGGAAAATTATTTTCAAGTAAAGCCTGCAGGGGACTGTGCGGTTGCCATCGAGTTTAAAAATGAAATTTCTGAAGAAGTGAACAATAGAGTAGCTATTCTTAAAGCTTCTATAGAAAATTCTGGAGTTATAGGAATGCTTGAATGCATACCGACTTACAGATCCTTGACAGTTAGATACAATCCTTGTGAAATCAGTTTTGACGAATTGAAAAAAAGAATAGATGAATTCATGGAAAAGGCAGGTTCATCTACTGAATCGCTTGCCAAGGTGTATATTGTGCCAGTATGCTATGGTGGTGAATTTGGACCCGATTTAGATAATGTTGCTTCAATAAACGGCATGGGCGAGGAAGAAGTTATAAAGATTCATGTATCGGTGGACTATCGCATATATATGCTGGGATTTACTCCGGGCTTTCCTTATCTAGGAGGACTGAATGAATCAATTGCTACGCCAAGGTTAAAACAGCCGCGTACTAAAATTTATGCCGGTTCAGTCGGCATTGCGGGTAAGCAGACGGGGATTTATCCAATTGATAGCCCCGGAGGCTGGCAGATAATTGGAAGGACGCCTTTAAGGTTGTTTGATATTGACCGCAAGAATCCAATACTTCTTGAAGCTGGAAATTATATACGGTTTAAGGCTATTAACCACGAAGAATATCAAAGGATAGAAGAAGCGGCCCAAAAGGGAACATACGAATGTGAAACAGAGACAATTACTCGTGGAGGTGCTAAAAATGACGTCCATTAGAGTAATAAATCCAGGGATGTACACAACAATTCAAGATTTGGGACGTACCGGTTACCAACAATATGGAATGCCGATTTCAGGAAGCATGGATCACTTTGCCCATCGCGTGGCCAACCTGCTAGTTGGGAATGCCCAGAATGAAGCCGTATTGGAAATGACTATTATGGGAGGAAGCTATTCTTTTCAAGAAGATGTGTTTGTTGCTATAACCGGCGCGGATATGAACCCAAAACTAAACGGGAAAAATCAAATAGGCATGTGGAGATCTGTTTCCCTAAAAAAAGGTGATCAAATAACTTTTGGAGCAGCAAAAAAAGGGTGCAGAGGTTATTTGGCTGTCGCAGGAGGATTTGATGTTCCAATGGTCATGGGAAGCAAATCCACCTATGTACGGGGTAAGTTGGGGGGCTTTAATGGCCGCCAATTAAATAAAGACGATTTGTTAATCATAAATGAAAGCGGGAAAAGTGAAGAAGATTTGCATGGCAGATTCGTGGAGGCTAGCAGTATTCCTGTATATGAAACAGCAGTTGAATTGCGCCTTGTCATTGGACCACAAGAAGATTCTTTTACAAGAAAAGGTATAGCTGATTTCTTTTCTTCCTCCTACGCTGTATCCAAGGATTTTGACAGAATGGGATATAGGCTTGAAGGAAAGGAAGTGGAACATGAGTCATCGGCGGATATCATTTCTGACGGAATTGTAAAGGGAGCTGTGCAGGTTCCGGGACACGGAAATCCAATAATAATGCTGGCGGATTGCCAAACTACGGGTGGGTATACTAAGATTGCCCATGTCATAACGACAGACCTTTGGAAGGTCGCTCAATTGAAAACCGGAGACAGCATTCGTTTTAAAGCAGTTGATGTTTCTGAGGCTCATGAAATTTTAAAAATGCAAGAGCAAAGCATAATCGAAATAATTGAAAGTTTTGGGCAAAAAAGATTGGAAGAGGATAAGAATTTAAGGTTAATGATTAACAATAAATCGTTCGAAGTTAAAATTAACGAAGTGAAGATAAGAGAATAAGCAAAAGGGGGATGAGCTTATGTATAGCAATAAGACGCCTGCTGAGATGCGGGATATGATTAGGCAAAACAAGTTGCACAGAAATACAAGTGGAATTTGCGGAGGCTTTGTACAGGCCAATGTAGTGATTTTGCCGGAAGAGTATGCAGTTGATTTTAGAGACTTTGCTAAAAAAAATCCGACAGCCTGTCCGGTTTTGGAAGAACTCCCTGCAGGAGAATTCTTGACAAGAAAAACCGCCGACGAAGCTGATATGAGGACCGATGTTCCGAAGTACAAGGTATTCATAGACGGAAAATTCATAGAGTATAAAGAATCAATCGAAGATCTTTGGCAAAATGACTTTGTGACATTTCTTCTTGGATGCAGTTTTTCGTTTGAAAATGCGTTTTTAAAGCAGGGTGTTCCGGTTAGGCAGATTGAGCAAAATAGGAATGTGCCTATGTACATAACCTCAATTCCATGCGAAACTGCAGGAAGATTTAAAGGAACTATGGTTGTGAGCATGCGACCGATACCTGAAAAGCTGGTGGAAAAGGCTATAGGAATAACAATGAGATATCCGCTTGCTCATGGAGAACCTGTGCATGTGGGTGATCCTTCCCTTATAGGAATTAAAGACATTCAAAAGCCGGATTTTGGTGATTCGGTAGAATTTAAAGAGGGAGATATACCTGTTTTCTGGCCATGTGGAGTCACTCCTCAAAATGCCGCTATAAATGCAAAACCACACATAATGATAACTCATGCGCCCGGCTATATGTTTATATCCGATTTAAAGGATGAAGACATACTGGTTTAATAGAGTAAGTATTTTGTTTGAATGAATGTATTTTAGCAAGTCACAATATGAGTCCTCCGGTGGAATAGGCCGGGGGATTCATTATTATTTTAAAGCATTATCCTCCAAATGTTGCAAAACAAAACTTGACCCCCATACATGGAGGGGGTATAATTTAAAAAGATATAGAATAAGGAGGGCTTATAATGGAAGTGCATGATAGATTAAGACACTTTTCGGTGTCGTTTTTTTCGATAATATTAGGGCTTGCCGGTTTTTCCATTGTTTTGGAAAAGATGGCGGGCTTGCTTGGAAGATCCTATGTTTTGCCAAAGCTGTCTCTTGCTGTTACTGTGGCGGTGTTTTTGACAATCGGACTCATTTTTGCTTATAGGGCGGTGAAGTATCCTGAAGAGGTTAAGAAGGAGTATATGAACTCAATCAAGTATAATTTCTTTTCAACCATATCGATTGGGCTGCTTTTGCTGAGTGCGGCTTTCTTGGCATACGACATGAGAGTTTCAAAAGTTCTATGGATTTTGGGAACGGTATTGCATGTTTTTTTCACCTATAGAACGATCTCATTTTGGATGTTTCACAAGGAGCACAGCTTTAGGGCCTTTAATCCAATATGGTTCATTCCGGTAGTTGGGAATCTTTTAGTGCCGGTAGCTGGAAGTGCCCATTTCAGCAAGGAAATTTCCTGGTTTTTCTTTAGCATAGGCATGGTATTCTGGGTGGTGCTGTTTGCAACCTTTATGTATAGGATAATATTTCATGAGGCTTTGGCAGAGAAGATTGTTCCGAGTCTTGCAATACTCATAGCGCCTCCAGCAATTGGCTTTATTTCTTATGTTAAGTTGACAGGCGGAGTCGACGGCTTTGCTAGGATAATGTACTATTTTGCATTCTTCTTATTCACATTTGTTTTCGGCAGAATGAGGGAGTACATGAAGATGAACTTTTATCTTTCCTGGTGGGCCTTTTCCTTTCCTATATCCTCTTTCACAATTGCAACTGTGCTAATGTACCACAAAAGTGGAATGGTGTTTTTTAAATATTTGAGTTTTGCCACAACATCGTTTCTTCTAGTAATGATTGTATTTACAACTATAAGGACATTGTTTGCAATAAGAAACAGGGAGCTTTGTGTTCAGGAATGATAAAATTAGAAAGCGTGTAGAATTTGCCATAAGCAGGCAAATCTACACGCTTTATTTATTGAGCGTTTGCAATATGATTTGCTTTAAAAAAATATAAACAAATTAGGCTTTAAACGCTGCAGGGATTTTTTGGTTTGACAACAATGGATTGATTAAGAGGCGGAATTTATATATTGATGTTTCTTATTGTGCAATCGCATGAATGCGTCAACTACAAGAGGGGAAAACTGCTTTCCTCTGTTCTTTTGTATATCGCAAATTGCTTCTTCTTTAGTCAGTGCTTTTCGATATGGCCTTTCGCTTATCATAGCGTCCCATGAATCTGCAACAGATAATATTTGGGAAATAAGCGGTATTTCGTTTCCTTTAAGGCAGTCTGTATAGCCGTTGCCGTCCCATCTTTCGTGGTGGTGCAATACATAATTTGCAATATTGGAAAGAGATGCAGAGTGGCAAAGAACTTCATGGCCATATACCGGGTGGGCTTTTATTATCATAAATTCATCGTCCGTAAGAGGACCCTGCTTATTGAGTATTTCTATTGGCACCAATAATTTTCCAAGGTCATGAACCATTCCGGACCAATAGGCATCCTTAATACTTTCGTTTGACAGACCCATTTCAATGGCTAGCTGTTGAGAAAGTTTGGCTACATTTTCTGAATGCCCGTTTGTGTATGGGTCGTGAATATCCATCAGTTTTGTTACAGATACTATTATTTCTTTAATTTTCTCCTGTTCATAATTCTTGAGTTTTAGAGAATCACTCAGAATTTTACTTTGCATGTTTTCATTTTGCTTTTCAAGAGCCTTTTTGCTTGTGAAATTAAGTATTTCATTTGAATACAGCATCCGCGACACTATCCAAGAAATGATAACCAAAGAGAACATAACCCCAAATTTGGGAAGAATCGGGGGGTCAAATTTGTTGAAAGTAAAAAAGATGGTGAAGAATAGGCTCAATGAGTAAATAGCTACTTCAACCTGCCACTTAAGATGGAAAATTGCTGAAATGGCTAGAATGACAATTGCGTAGGTGCCTAAAAGCTCGTTGCGGTTTGGGCTTATGGAAACCAAAGTTGTGCTCCAAGCTATAACTGATATAATCATAGAAAAAAGAAGGAATTTGCTGATGATGCTTATTTTTTTTGATTTTCGATTGTTCAAGGTGAATAGGAGTACATTTATTGCAGTAACTACAAAAAAAGCGAAATTTGAAATAACAATAGATCTAGTATCTATTATTGTATAGGACAATATAAAATATATAAAAGACAAAACTAGAAGGATATATGAAAAGAATTTGGCCTTTGCATAGTTGTCATAGTCTATTTTTTCTATAAATAAAGCTTTATTGGATTCGGGATAATTGACAAACAAATGTTTATCGAAAAGGTGGTTCATGATTTGCCTCCAATGGACTGACTTTTTCATTGAATCGGTTAACTTTATTTTAAACTTATATTTGATACTACAAGGCCAAACGAATATTATCAAGGCTTTAATATTGGCATAATATACATTGATATTTTATTGTCAAGTACATGTGATTATTTATTATAGCTTTTTTTAAGAGGCTTGACAAACAGTTTTGTGTAATGTTGTATTCGAATAATTGTTACTGAGCAATAAATATCGTATAATTTTGTTGAGTAATTTTAAAAAATAACAGATAGTTATACATTGCCATTGGAAATTTTGGTAATATAGAAATGTATAAAGTTGATAATGAAATCATTTTTGCGGGGGAAGTAAATTGGAAAACAGAATACTTGATTTAACTCCAGAAATACTTGAAGAAAACTATATGAATTTCGATATGTGCCTCTTGGCGGCATATTCGGAAACACATTTCAAGATTTTTCTTAAAGACAGTGAAAGGGGCGTCTTCCTTAGCAATTTGAGGGATGCGGAAGTGGACATAAAGCTGCCCATGCAAATTGTCACTAAAAACCTTAAAGAAAAAAATATGACGATTATATTGGATTATTATGAAGAGGTTTTGGAAATAATTCAAAGCAAAGATCTTTCGAGGGAAATGATCCTTGAGTCGGATTATCCGAAGCTTGTGCAGGCCATACTGCTATATATAGTTGATTACTACAATCGTGACAAGGAATTATTCTCTCAAGAAGATATTACAGGACAAGTGGGATTCATAACAAGCTATTTTATGGAGCATTTGTCTGTGCTTATATACATGTCAATACTCTATGAGTACAATCAGATAAACAAAATGGAAATTGATGAAGATAGGAGGACATGCATTTCGAATTTGCTAAAAATGTATCTTAGCTGTATGGTTTGTAAACTTGCAGGAAGTATTATGGGCAAGGAGCTAAAAGCATTTAGGGAAAAAGCCAAACAATGCGAAATTGAGGCAAATAAAAAAGAACGCGTAATATCTAGAAAGAAGAAGATAATAGATAAGCTTAGGGCTGAAATGCTAGCTCAAAAGGCAAAAAACGAAGAGACAGTTTCTGAAAACTGTGATAAGTACAAAGCTGACCTCAAAAGATGCAGGGAGGCTTACGAGGAAGAAGTGAAGAGATTCGAGGAGATGGAGGAATCCATGATCCCGAAGGAAGCCTATGCAAAAAAAGAGAAAGAAGTGGCAGACATTCACGCAAAGTATTGCGACAGGGGCCGGCAAATAAATGAACTCATTAAGAAAATCGATGAAGCGCATGTGGGAAAAGAGATTCAAATTCTTGAGAATTATCTTAAAACTCGAGGATTGTCGGATGAGATTTACCAGCTTATGTATCCCTATTACGATGCCTATATTTCAGGAGTAATACCCGACGCGGAGCTAAAGGGCGATGGCCTTTCATTCGTAGGATATACAAGGCTAGTAGATGGGCAGCACCATGTGTTCAACGCAAAGGGAACCGGCTTTAGGCTGTTCAATCTTCCAAATGAAGTTTATCTTGCGGATAAGCAGTTCATTTCTGTAAGCTCGAAGAATACATACATAAGAAGTTATGATTGCTTCTATGAGGGAGACAGGGAAGTTTCAAGCTTTGCGGAGGTGTCTTCACTTAATCCGGTCTGCGTTTACACTACAAAGAATAATGAGGAAAAGGTTTGGCAAAACGCGATAAGCGGATTCTCCAGAGGCGACATAGTTGGTCTAAGTGATGGAAAGGTTATAATGACCAAATATGATAGGCTTCATATATCCCTAGAATCGCTTTTGCCTTCAATCACTGCAAAGGGACACGGAGCCTACTATGTGATAAAGACAGTTGCAAATGGAAGCCTTGTATTTGACTTCGCAAATGGAAGCGAGAAGGTTCTTGCAATCGAAGATATGAAGCTAAAAGCTAAAAGTATAGTTGCCCTTAAGGGAAGAGAGTTTGCAAGGTATTTCGATGATGAGGAATTCATAGCATCGTCACTGCCCGTGGAAGGAAGTCGAATGGGCTTTTACAAAGAAAATGAAATGGGTAAATTCATTTTTTTTGGGGATGGAACATCTCAATTGTTTTCGGCTTTTGAGCTTGCAAAGCGACTTGCAGGAAGAACTTTTCAAGATGGAGATATACTTGAAATAAATAGATTCGATACTGTGATGGATGTCTACGAATGTGAATCTAGCGATGAAGAAACAGACGAGAGCAAGATAAAGAGCCGTAGAGACAAGGATAGAAGTGAGGAAAAAAGAAAAGGGGAAGGCAGCCCCAAAATTAATGAGATGCATCCCGAAAAGATTCTTGTCATAGGAAACGAGAATTTTGCAAACGGTTATAGAAGCAATTTTATTAAGAGGGGTTACGTAGCGGAGATTATTTCTGGCCATGGAGCATATTTTGATATACACAGGGCTGCACTCCAAAGCGACAAGATAATATTTGTAACTACGGCAGCTTCTCATGAGAATTTTCACCACATTAAAAATGATTTTGGAGACAGGGTTCTTTATGCTAATTCGGACGGTTTTAGATGCTTGGATGAACTTATTAATGGAAGCCAAGTGGTATAATGTGAATATAAAATAAAGATGTTTTTACAAATTGCTAGTGTTCTACAATTTAAGTTCATGAGGCTAATTCATAAAGGGGTGTTTTTATGCAGAAGGACAAGCGAATAGCAATATTGATTGACGCCGACAATGTTTCTGACAAATATATTAAATTTATAATTGACGAGATTTCAAACCAGGGAATTCCTACTTATAAAAGAATATACGGAGATTGGACAAAACCCCAGCTTGGTGGATGGAAAAATATTTTACTCAAGCATTCTATAAATCCAATTCAACAGTACGGATACACGACGGGAAAAAATTCAACAGACGCCGCATTGATAATTGACGCAATGGACATACTATATTCCGGCAATGTTGATGGGTTTTGCATCGTATCAAGCGACAGTGATTTCACGAAGCTTGCCATGAGGCTTAGGGAGGCTGGCATGCAGGTTATAGGAATGGGAGAGAAAAAGACTCCAAAGCCATTCATAGCTGCTTGTGAAAAATTCAAATATTTGGAAGTTTTGGCGTCTATGGCTCAGACTCCGGAAGATGATTCAACTAAGAAGAAACCCGAGCAGGACGAGATTAAAAATGGAATGACGAGCAAGGACCAATTGGTGGAAACAATTAAGACCATAATTAACGAGATATCCGACGAGGATGGATGGGCCTACATGGCGGAGATAGGCAGCGTGCTAAATAAACGCTACACAGACTTCGACACTAGGAACTATGGATTTACAAAACTTACTCCCTTTGTGTCTTCGCTTAAAAAATTCGAGATACGCTCCGTTAGGACAAAGGCAAACACCACCCTCAAATATGTCCGAAACATGCCCGATCCAAAAAAGAACTGAAAAGGGACAGACATTTTCGACTTCTTTTTATGGATAACTCCTGAGTTATCCATAAATCATGTGTGGGTTAACTATGAGTCATATAAAGATAGGAAGATTTAACTGGTGAATCGTTTGTAATGCTGGTTTTGGTTAAGAAAGGTGAGGAGTATTATGAAAAGAATTGCTGCGGTAGTGCTGCTGGTGCTAATTGCGGGATTTGCATTTCTTCTTGTCGTAAGAGGGCAGTTTTCAGCTCATTTAAAAGAGGCTTATCAGGACAAGACATTTTCCGTAGGATTTGTGATTGCAGATCCTATTTATGGGAATTATGTTTCAAAAGCCACATGCCTTGAGGACTACACCGAATTTACCGTTTCTAAGAGCTGGAATACAAAGCGGATTTCGGACAATTATTTGGAATCAAAAAATCGAAACGATTACAATGCTTTCATAAACAATGTGTTCTTCGGTAAGCCTATTTATAAAGAAATAGAAAGCGTTACGGGAAGCGGGAAAGATGCTTTTGATGGAAGCGGCAACTTAGATCAGATCAATTTTTATCTTGCAGACGAGAAGGAACACGTTTCGGATATAGGTGATATTTTGAAGATACTTGACTCTAGAAATATTGTAGTCGAAAGAATATATTTCACCTATGAAAAAGAAAAGCATGTTTATCAGCTCCAATTATCCGCTGATGATTACGATTTGAATGAAGAAGAAATTCAAAATCGCATAGAGATGATCAAATAGAAAAAAAGACTCGAAAAGGGACAGACCTTTTCGAGTGCAAAAAGAGAAGGACTTGGCAAATATGTCATGTTCTTCTCTTTTTTATTTGAGTATATGAATGTTGCTTGGGATTTCGAGGTATTCCAGATGACCTAGATGGTGCTATTCGTATATATTTACGGGCGTTTTAAGATTGATGTATGGCCACAAGGTTTTTATGTCGTCGTCTGACAGAGCTATGCAACCAAGCGTCCAATCACTTGAGTTTCCTCCCCCGTGTATTCCTATTGCACCTCCGAGTGGCGTTAGCCATGGCGGTTGGATTTTTCTTTCATTAGCTTTTACTATTTGCTCGAATGTAGCTTCATCTATTAGACCGTTTTCGAGGCCTCTTTTAGCATCGCCGGCGTTTGGGTAGCTTACTCCAAGAAAAAGCGTGAAGCGGCTCTGCTCGTTTCTGCTGCATACATAGTATGAACCAGTCGGGGTTTTTTTATCCCCTTGCATGTTCTTGTCCCCTTCGGGCGACGCGCCTAGCGCTATATCGAAGTCGTATATAAGCTTGCCTTCAACATAGAGCTTAAGTATCCTATCCTTCTTGAATATTTCTATATGGGTATC
>CAZTZB010000037.1:0-16690 GCA_964617505.1 uncultured Peptostreptococcaceae bacterium
CATTCAAAAGGGAAGAAGAAAAAGTTGGCCGTAATGACCCATGTCCCTGTGGAAGCGGTAAAAAATACAAGAAATGTTGCGGAAAGAACTAATAATTGTGCAAATGAAAACGAATAAAAACAAAAGCCCAATCGCTAATTAAGCGATTGGGCTTTTGTTTTTATTCGTTTTCCAATACAGCAATAATATTGTGAATCTTTCCATCATCTATAAGTGTTATGCAATCCTCTTTCGATACTTTTTGGTTAATAATGAAACGGATTTTACCCGTCGATAGAGAGGAAGGATTTTGCACCTCTATCTTGTAAATCGTATGTTTATAGGTGTATTCAATACTATATTTTTTCCAAAAGGTGGGTATGCATGGATTTATTTTAATGGAATTTCCTTCTTTTACAAATCCGAGAATATTTTCGCATCCCACATTATAAAGCCAACCGGAAGCTCCCGTATACCATGTCCAACCTCCTCTTCCGGTATGATGACTTGCATTGTAGATGTCGGCTGCAACAACATAGGGTTCAACCTTGTAGTGGTTGGCTTCAAAGACGCTGCGGGAATGGTTTATTGGGTTGAGCATTTCGAACAGTTCATAGGCTTTATTTCCATCTCCTAATTCTGCAAAGGCCTGAACAACCCAAGCTGCAGCGTGGGTGTACTGCCCTCCGTTTTCCCTTAGTCCCTTAGCGTAGCTTTTTATATATCCAGGATTTTTATCCGTTTTTTCAAATGGCGGAGTAAAGAGGAGAACAATACCATGTTCTTTTCGTACAAGGTGGTTATATACTGAGTTCATGGCCAGCATAGATCTTTCCTTTGACGCACCGCCCGAAATAACGGACCAGCTTTGAGACAGAGAATCAATCATGCATTCGGCATTTTGGATAGAGCCCAGGGGAGTGCCGTCATCGTAAAATGCTCGCATGTACCATGAGCCGTCCCATGCGTTTTTCTCTATGGATTCAGTTATGAATCGCGAGGCCTCCCTGTAGAGTGTTTTTCTATTTAAATCATTCATTAGGTCGCAGATGGAGACAAAGTTTTTTAGAATAAGGTGAAGGAACCATCCAAGCCATACACTTTCGCCTTTTCCATCAATTCCGACTGCGTTCATTCCGTCGTTCCAGTCGCCTCCGCCCATTAGCGGGATGCCGTGCTCGCCGTATTTCAAAGCGCGGTCGATTGCACGGACACAATGTTGATAAAGGTTTTCTCGCAGCATCGATTCCTTGGGAGTCATGTATCTTTCGTTTTCCCCTTCTTCAAGAGGAGCGTCGCTTAAGTATGGTATTTCTTCGAAAAGAAAATCCTTGTCTCCCGTAAAACGTATATATTCCGCAACGGCGTATGGAAGCCATAGCAAATCGTCAGAGAATTTTGTTCTTATGCCTTTATCCTCCAGACCATTGTGCCACCAGTGAAGGACGTCTCCTTCCTCGAATTGATGCGATGCATGAAGTAAAATCTGCTTTTTGGTGATTGAGGGGTTAATCAGCAGCATATTTACAGCGTCCTGCAATTGATCGCGATAGCCGTAAGCTCCCCCTGCTTGATAAAAAGCTGTGCGCGCTTTAATACGGCTTGAAAGGGTCTGGTATACAAGCCAGTCGTTCATGATGACATCGAATTTATTGTCCGGTGTTTTTACTTTCAGTTTGCCTGTTAAATTGTTCCAGTAGTCAACTACTGCTTGTTCGGCATGAAGCAATTCATCTAAATTAATGTATTTTGCAATTCGTTCTAAAGCGCGACGTGATTTTGTCTCAACGCCCATCATAAAGATTAAAGTCTTCTCTTCTCCAGGCTCCAGTTCCAGCGATACATGAAGGGCTCCGCATGGATCGAAACCGATTCCGCAGGAGTTGGAAAGAGTTTTTTTGCTCAAAAGTTTAGTTCTCGGATCACCGGAAAATTCTTCCCGGTTGCCGGTGAAGGATGCCAGTGCTTCCGATGATGCTAAATATTGAATCTGTTCCGGAAATTCACTGTTGTAGGGGTTTGTTACAAACAAGTATTGATTTTCGACAAGTCGCGTTTTGATATGAAGTTGAGTATCTTGATCTGTGACTCCAAGAACGGGTCTTATATAGAAAAAGTTGGAGATTTTGCGTTTGAAATCGGATTGGTTTTTAAGGCTCAATCGATATAGCTTTATCGATTCATTTATAGGGACGAACATTTTTAGGCTTGACCATATTTCGTAGCCGTTTGTGATAAATTCACTGGATCCCTTTCCATGACGGATTTCAAAATCCATCCCATCCCCTAGGGGTTTTGGAGTCGTGGACCATAGCTTTCCGTGGACCTCGTCCTTGAGATATATTATTTCATGGGGGTCATCATAAAGGCTGTCATTGGTCCATGGAGTGAGTTTGTTCTGCCTGCTATTTTCCGACCATGTGTAGCCTCCGCCGCTTTCGGAGACTGTGAAGCCAAACTTATCGTTTGCGATAACATTGATCCATGGGGCCGGAGTCTTGTCTCCGTCCTTGAGACGTATAACATATTCATTGTATTTTTCGTTGAATCCTCCATATCCGTTAAAATATTTCAGCTTGCTTCTGCGGAAGGCGATTTTTTGCTTTGAAAAATCATAGTGGCTGTAGGCAACAGGCGCAGGTATTGCAAGAGTGAGTGGAGGGAGTGAAACTTGTTTTTCAAGAGAGTCTTTTTCACAATCAATCACGATTCTGGATGCGGCATAGAGCAAGGAAGTTTCCTCGTTAGAAAGCTTCATATTGTCTAGAATGAATATTCCCATGGATTTGGGATCTGATGCGTATCCGAACTTTCTTGAAGCCATATCTCGAATTTCATCTTCCATGTCCTTGTAGTATCCGGCTTCTTCGATATGGAGGATTACAAGATCGACTGACAGTCCTTTAAGACGCCAGTATTCCTTTGCTTTAAGCAATTGCCATAATAAAGGCATGCTTTCTCGACATTTTATACTTGCAAGAACTATCGGGACATCTCCTGAAATCCCAAAAGACCATAAACCGTCTTGACCCTTTTTATTGCGCTGTATTATGCGTTCATAACTTTTCTTTTGGGGACTTAGATACAGTATTTGGGAAAGCATGTCTTGGAACACAAAAAGGTCTTCTCGTGAAAGGTCCAGATAATCGGTCTCGACCTGCGTTCTGATGGTTGCCAAATCTGACAATTCATGGACCATATACGAATTCCTGTATTTTTCTATGAGGCTTGAAATTTCTTCCAACTTAGGGGTTACGCCCATGGAGAATGTTAAAACGGCTTTTTGGTTTGGATCTATGCGAACACTTTTTCGAAGACTAGCGATGGGATCTAGCACGACTCCTGAGGAATTATCAAGAACCTTTTCGAGGGCGATCGGATTTGACAGATTGCGACCCCTTCCTATGAATTTAAGCCGATCTGTTTCGTATTGGGTATTTCCGTACATTTGACCCTCGCAAAAGACCGAGTGGAAGAGATGGATGGCGGATTCATCTTCTCCCCTAGGATTCCTGGTGGCGATAATGCTTTCCGTTTGCATATCGAAAGACGTGCTCACGAATAGATTGCTGAATGCGCGGTGAGCTATGTCCGCCGCGCTGGTGTTGAGTGAAATTTCAGCGTAGCTTGTGGTTTCAATCACAACCGGTCTTTTATTTTTATTGACTATGGATATGCGGCGGATTTCTACGTTGTCTTCAGGTGAAACCCAGATTTCCATGTGTATGTTGATTCCATTGTGAGATTGGACGAATTCCGCTTTTTCAAGAGAAAATCGGGCTTCATAACTTTCGGATTTAGCACAAACCGGTTCGAAGCCTGCAGACCAGATTTCATTGTTTTCAATATTTTTGAAATAGAAGGTGAACCCGTAGTGCTTTCCAAGGAGATCTTCTCGCCATCTTGTGACCATGCGATTCCGGTATTGACTGAAACCGCTTCCGTTATTAGTAATGACTACGCGGTATTCCTTGTTTGAAAGCACATGGCAACGGGGGAAGCCCCAAAGACTATGCTGGAATACACGTGTGAAAAAAGGTTCTTTGACCTTGTATTTTGATATGCCCCTTGCTTTTTCTTTGAGCTCATGGGTTATTATTACGCGGAATGGAAGTTTTTCCTGCAACAGGTTTGCGCCTGTTTTGACAACGGGTTCCGCGTGGAAGCGCTTTTGCATTATCGAGTCGTTTAGGCAGTTGTTTATGGCGACAATGCTCATGCCCAAATGATGAGACATGTAGGTTTGCACGATTTTTTTAGGTGTTTCATTTCCAATCCGTTCTTCCGTATAGTCGGCGGCTTCATAAAATCCGTATTGTCCTTGAAGCCCTTCGGATTCAAGGTGTCTCAAATTGGAAATGGCTGATTTTTGATCAAATGCCAGGGCAAAGAAAGACGAATAGGGCGAGACTACATAGTCGTTTACTAATCCTCTTTTTAAGCCAAGTCCAGGTACTCCGAAGGCTCGATACTGATAATTTAAATCGATGTCGAAAGAGTAATAAGCTGATTCTGAAATGCCCCATGGTTTGTTTTTGCTTTTTCCATAAAACTTTTGACTTTGGATTACGGAGTGGTAGGTTTCATCAAATAGAGTATTTTCATAGTTTTTGAGAATCAGATTTGGCATGAAATACTCGAACATAGTTCCTGACCAAGATGCGAGAACCCTGAAACCTTCCGACAAGGTCAAGGTTCTACCTAGCCTATACCAATGCTTTAATGGTACCTGCTTGTTTACGACCGCCAAGAAGCTGGTTTGCCTGGCTTCAGATGCCATAAGGTCATAGTAACTGTCGGTTAAATTGTCGTTTTCCCAATCATATCCTATGGAAAACAGATTTTTTTTACCATCATATAGAGGTGCAAAATCCGTTTGATCTACCAGTCGGTCGATGGTATGGCACAATTGATCAAAGGTGCGGATGACTTCGTCCAGGTTGCAGACGATGGTTTTTAGCTTGTTTTCAATCTTGACAAGAACCGATTTTTCCTTGGCACTTGAGGCATTGAATTTTGTTTTTTTAATATTGGTAAGCATGTCGATATAGCTTGCGCGAAGTTCGGACAGGCTAAGATCCATTCCAAGATAATGCATTTCATCCAGTACTTTTTTGTAGGCTGGATGCGAGGAATCCGCTATATCCTCCGGATATGTTATTATTGTGTAATACTTGTCATATTCAGATAGCAGTTCCTGTATTGTGGATTTTGTTTTTTTCGAGCACACTGAGGATGAGTTGCCATATTCGACCATTTTGTCTAAGAAAGCCTTCCATTCGTAGGCTTTTACCCCTTTTATATTTCCGAAGTCTTCTAAGATGCTCTGTATGTTTTCATCCATACTTCCGCTTATTTCACAAGTTTCACGAAGTCCACGGACTATGTCGTCGTCAATAAGAGGCTTGTCCCTGTATTCTATAATGCTTTGTTTGAGGGCTATCAGATACCCTATAAAATTGCCGCTGTCGACGGTCGAAATGTATCGTGGCCTCAGAACAGTAAGGTCGTTGGTATTGTACCAATTATAGAGGTGGCCGTTCCACTTCTCCAGTTTCGATATGGTAGCGAGTAGCCGTTTTATTATAAGAATCATTCTTGTAATTGATAAATAGCCCATATCCCTTGCTGAAACAGCTGCAAGGAACATCAGACCCATATTTGTAGGGGAGGTCCTGTTTGCGGCAATTCTGGGCGGATATATTTGAATATTGTCTGGAGGAAGATAGTTGTGGGATTTTTGTGCATAATCCTCGTAGAAAGCCCATATTTTTCTGGCTTCAAGGCGCAAATAGGCTACATCCTTTTCCAGGATAGCCTTCCCCAAAGGTTTTTTGGGAGAAATCACGAAGGCGATGAAGGGCGAGCAAAGCCATACTATGGCGAAAAACCATGGAAGGAGGGAAGCTTCTTTCTGCATAAATATGAGCAAGCATAAAAACAGAATAACTTCGATGAATACAATCCTCATCTTTCTTACGAAGGATAGAAGCGAAGGCTGTGGCTCATTTTCTGACAAAGAGGCTGGGACCCATTCCAGAAGATAGTTCTTGGATATTAATAAGCGGTAAAGGGATATTGCTATGGCCTCTATCGTTACATAAGCTTCGTATGGAAGAAAGACGATCTGAAGCAGCAAGTATTGCATAGTGCCCCTTATGCCGAACTTTACCTTGCCCTTTCGATTGTATGATCGGTTGGGAGTATGATAGCGCACTGCAAAAATGAAGTCTGTCATTTCGAGCAAAAGGGGTAAAAACATGGATAAAACAGCTACAAAAAGCCAAAGCCAAGCTTTTCCCGGCAAAAATGTCATTGAGCCTATTACGAGAAGGAAAAGAGTGATGGTGTAGAGGCTTCGCCTCAGATTATCGAGAATTTTCCATTTGGAAAGAGGAGACAAAGGATTCTTGACCTTTTCTCCCATATTGTTTACAATCCTGAATTTGAGCCAGGGAAGCAGTTGCCAATCGCCCCGTATCCACCGATGCATACGAGTTATGTATGAAAAATATTTTGTGGGATGATTATCCACCAATTCGATATCCGTGGCAAATGCGGCTCCTATATGGCTGCCTTCCAATAAATCATGACTAAGGACTCGATTTTCAGGAATGGCCTCTGTTAGGACCTTGTTGAAAAGAGGCAAATCGTAAATGCCCTTTCCCATAAAGATTCCCTCATTGAACAAATCCTGGTACAAATCAGAAATGTTCTCAGAGTATATGCTTACGCCTGTGTTTCTTGCGTAGATCCGAGTGAAACGGGAAACATTTGAACTTGTTACACTGATGCTCACGCTTGGCTGAATGAATCCATAGCCTTCTACCACTCGTCCTTTTTCGGGATTGAATATTGCCTGGTTTAATGGATGGGAAATGGTTCCTATAAGTTTCCGTGCAGAATCCATGGTAAGCTGGGTGTCTTCATCCAGTGTTATTACATAGCGAATCTTTGATTTTATATTGGAGATGTCGGAGGAGATGACTATGTGGGAAGTTTCCCGGTTTCCAGAAAGAAGGTTTCCAAGTTCTGTGAGGGAGCCCCTTTTTCTTTCCCAGCAAATCCATTTTTTTTGGCGGTCATTGAATTGTCGTTTCCTTTGGAAATAGAAGAAGATGTCTTCTTTGTTGGAATATTTTTTATTTAGGAGCTTTGTCTCATTCAAGGCGCTTTTTATGATTGGATTGTCGTTCTGGGTGAATTCTCTGTCGGCATCCTGAAATTCTCCAAGCAAGGCAAAATACAGATTGGTGTTTTTGTTGGCGAGATAATATGTTTCGATTTTTTCAAAAAGGTCTTTTACGTTTTCTTTAGCGACTATGAGAGATGGTATAACGACAATAGTTGCTGATTCATCGGGTATTCCGTCTTTTAACTGGAGCTTGGGCAAAAAAACCGGATGGGTAATCTTCAGAAAAATCCAGTTTAGAAATTTGATGATGATTTCGCTTATGGGTATGAATAAAAGCAAGCCTGAAAAGACGGCGTTGCGGAACAAATCGAAAACCGGCGATATATTGTAAACGAACAAAGCTGTTGCAAAGACAGTCAATATGAATACGGGAAGAAGATACGAAGCCGTTGAAAAGTTATGGAAGTAGTCGGAATTCCGAGAAAAACCCATGGAGGAGATGAGCTCGTTGCGTCCATTGCCTAAGATATAGTATCCGATGTGGGTTTTTCTGAGCGGGGCATCTTGGTTTTTGGCTTTTTCCGATAAATCCAATGATTTTAGAGCTATCTTTGTTTCATTCATCTCGAATTTTCTAGACAGGCTTTCTATCTGGTGGCGATAGTGGTCTCTGGATTCAAAATCCATAAGCGTGTAGACTCCGGATGGGTCCTTCCGGAGAATATTTTCCACGACGGATACGGATTCGAAAATATTGTTCCAATTAAGCAAAGATATATTATTAAGAGAGGTGAAAAGATTGCCTATTTGGTTTTTATGTGATGATTGGGTTCGCATGGCCAATTCGACTATTTTTTCTATGCTTGTGTCATATTCCATAAGCTTGTGTTTGAGGTATTGGGAAACAGATTCATATTTTTCATGTTCCCTGCGGGTCATTCGCACTAGATATTCTATGTAGGAAGTGGAAACAGTGGAGGCATTTCCTATGTCTTTTTTAATTTGCTCAATGGCGTAGGACATGTCTTCGAAGTCGAGACTCTTGACTTTTTCGCGTTCCAACTGATTTCTGAATATGTCGTCTGAAATCTCTTTAATGCGTTCTATTACAGCCAACACGAGCATAGTATTGAATATCCAAAGTTCTCCCATTGAAAACATGCTTGCGTTTTGATAGGCCTTTAGATAGTTTATTATGATTTCTTCGTTGAAATTGCCGTTTGTTATTTCTACAAGATTAAGAGCGGCGGGATAAATGCGGGGATATCCCTTGAAAACGGATTCTTCGAGTACGCCCAACCTAATCTTTTGCCTATTGGAGAGAACCATTTTTAATTGCTCAACTTGTTCGTCGACCTTATAGAAATTGTCAAGAATCCAAGTGCTTCCCGGATATAGCTCGCCTTCTCCCCTTGCAAGGTCTGAAAGACCTGACGAAAAAGAAACGATATCGGAATGATTCGTTTCCAGGCGGCTGACCAAATTATTCAAATTATATTTTTTAAAACTGAAATCACTTTCAATGGCGATTTTTTCGGCGCGTGCGCGTATTTCTTCCATGTTAGTCATAAAGTATTTCACCTCCCTTGTATTCTTAATCCCAAAGTCCATATCTATATATAGGAGTATACCCTTTAGAAAGATGAATATTCTTTTGAATCAAGTAAAAACAATATGGGACAAGCGTTTGGCAATAGCTGGAATTCATATTGAAAGATAGAGGGCTAGGTCTGATTTGCAGCGGGATAAAGATGAAAATGGGCCATGAATAGGTTGACAATCTCGTTAAAAAAACATATGATAGTAATTGATTTTGCATGCACCTATAGCTCAGCAGGATAGAGCAACGGTTTCCTAAACCGTGTGCCGGTGGTTCGAGTCCACTTAGGTGCACCAGAGAAAAAAAGACCTTTTAAGGTCTTTTTTTGTGTCGGGAATAAATTGAAACCGTCTTTTGTAAAACAAAGGATTTATAGATTTCATATGGCTTTGACTTATGTTAGGATAGTGATAGAGATAAAAGGAAGGTGATTTGATGAAGGAATATAAGATTGCAGATCTGGAAACTCCAGGAGCAGTTCAAGGCTTTTACATCATAAAATCGATATCGGTCAGAAAGGCAAAAAACGGCAGTTTTTTTGCAGATATGAAACTTTCAGATAAAACCGGTGAAATCAATGCGAAAATCTGGGATGCTTCAGAGAGCACAGAAAGCATGTTTGCTGCAGGAAGCCTTGTAAAGGCGAGAGGCGATCTTTCTCTATGGAAGGGAAGCCTTCAGTTTACTATAAAAAAAATTAGAAAGGCAACAGAAGAAGACGGAATTGACATTGAGGATTTTGTTCAAAGCGCTCCAGAAAGCTTTGAAAGCATGTATGAGGAAGTTGTTTCATACCTTGATGGCATGGCTGATCAAGACCTCAAAAAATTGACGGGATATCTATTGGAGAAAGCCAAAGATAAGCTTTCCTACTATCCGGCAGCTAAAAGCAATCACCACGCCATAAGGTGCGGACTTCTTTATCATACGCTTACAATGCTGAGGGTCGGAGAAAAAATTGCATCAGTATATGAAAAGATAGACAGAGACTTGCTTTATTCGGGAGTAATTGTGCATGATCTGGCAAAAACAGATGAGATGGAATCTGATGAAATGGGCATAGTATCAGACTATACAAGAGAAGGAAAACTGCTTGGACATATAATACAGGGAATAACAGACATTGAAAAGGCCGGCGAAATTCTTGAAACACCAAAGGAAACGGTCCTGCTTTTAAAGCACATGGTTCTTTCACACCACTATCAGCCGGAATTCGGAAGCCCAAGAAAGCCAATGATACCCGAGGCGGAGCTTCTTCACTATCTGGACATGATAGATGCAAGAATGTACGACTTCTTCAATAATCTTGACAAGACCGAAGAAGGCGAGTTTACCGAAAGGGTTTGGACACTGGACAATAGGCAGATATATAAGAGGGTAGCTGCAAATGGGAGAGATGATAATGAAAAATAATCTTCTTGAGAAGATGAAAAGGAAAGAAACGGTTTTTGGAATGTTTTGCAACTTCAATTCTCCCGAGGCTATCGAAATAATGGGACTTGCGGGGCTTGATTTTGTAATACTAGACATGGAGCATGGTCCCTTTACATTCGAGACCGTGCAAAATCTTACCAGGGCGGCCGAACTAAGAGGCCTTACCGCGTTGGCTAGAGCCACGAGCGGAAGCAGAACCGATGTGCTTAGGGCTCTCGATACAGGTGTTTGCGGCATAGTTGTTCCTCAGGTTTCAAAGGTAGATGAAGCCGGAGAAATTGCAAAATGGTCGAGATACTATCCCGAAGGAGTTAGAGGAGTGGCGCTTCCAAGGTCCTCGGATTTCGGCAGCAAAAGCATACTTGATTACTTTAAAGAAGCCAACAGCGAGACTATGCTTTCAGTGCAAATAGAAAGCCAGGAGGCGCTTGACAATCTTGATGGCATCATAGGGTGTACTGGCGTAGATATGGCCTTTGTTGGACCGTTTGATCTCTCCCAATCCCTTGGAATTCCTGGAGAGGTAGGTCATGATCGCATAGAAAATGCTCTTGATGAAATTCTGGCGGCATGCGAAAAATACGGCAAGTATTCGGGCATCTTTGCTCCGAACATAGAGCAGGCACTTAAATTTAAAGAAAAAGGATTTAGTCTCATTGCTGTAGGTATGGATACCACACTGTTCTACGAGGCATCAAAGAATCTTGCCGAGTCACTTTCCGGCAAATAAAGAAAAAAGGCAGTGAAGGCGAGCTAATGGATAAAAAGGGATACATGCTTGAAGCCCTAAAAGAGGCTAAGAAGGCCTATCAAAAGGGAGAAGTGCCTGTCGGTGCTGTTATCGTCAGACGAAATGAAATAATAGCAAGGGGACACAACCTGAGAGAAACAGGAAAGAGTCCGCTTGCCCATGCCGAGATAATTGCAATTGCCAGGGCCGCAGAAAAACTCGGCGGCTGGAGATTGACAGAGTCGCAAATCTATGTTACTATAGAGCCCTGTGTGATGTGTGCCGGAGCAATCCTGCAGGCGCGCATAGACGAGGTTTTCATAGGGGCAATGGATCCAAAAGCCGGCGGAGCCGGTTCGGTTTACAACCTTCTTGAGGACAGATTGCTTTACCATTTTCCGAAGGTGGAAAAAGGAATCCTCGAGAATGAGTGTTCTGGAATAATGAAGAGTTTTTTCAGGGAACTAAGAGAAAATAAATGATGTGGAGAGTTGACCGAGTGGCTAAGGGGCTCGCCTGGAAAGCGAGTAAGGCTGTAAGGCCCCGCGGGTTCGAGTCCCGTGCTCTCCGCCAAAAACGAAAGAGGCGTTCATCCGAAAAGGATGAACGCCTCTTTCTGTAGGGTTTTTAAACAGTTCTTACTCAACAGGGGGTGTGCTTTGAGGAAGACATCTGTTGTTTGTTGCTTGTTCAAAGCTGTAAGCTATTTCTATAAGAGTTGGTTCGCTCCATGGTCTTCCTAGAATTTCCATGCCTATAGGAACGCCAATTGGGGCTGTTTCTGTAGGTGTTGAAAAACCGGATTGAACTGCTATTGATGGAAAACCTGTAACAGAACCCAAAACACCATTGCGTTCATCTTGGCTTTTGCCTATTAGGCAAACCAATTGCTTTTGGTGCGGATATACCATTGCGTCGAGTTCATAGTCGGCCATTATTTTCATGACCTGGGTTTGCAGGGCTGTCCGTTTTACTAGACGTTCGTTGTATTCAGGAGTTCCTACACTAAGGGCCATTGCCTTCTTAAGATTATCTTCGATTCCGGGGTGGTATTTTCCCGACGCCAAAATCTCTTCTACTGAATGAACCGGGGCTCTCTCAGGCAGGGCATTGAGATATATATTAAGATGGTCCTTCAAATCGTTAAAATGGACACTTACCTTCGAAGCCAAATAGCCGGAATCAATTTTTTCGTTTATGGGGATCATTGTGGCGCCGTTAGCACGCATTTCAGCTATGCTTTTTCTGACTGTTTTACTTGTGTCTTCATGTATATCTTCAGTTCCAAAGAAACTTTCAAGAATTCCTATACGCTTGCCTTTTAGTCCGTCTTTTTTTAAGAAGGATGTATAGTTTTCAGGTTTTTTTCCAACTGACCAGGCTGTTTCATCGTCGGCCTTATCATATCCAGCAATTACATCGAGAACTTTTACGGCGTCTTCGACGGTTCTTGTTATTGGACCGGCTGTATCCTGAGTGAAGGAATAAGGGATAATTCCATCTCTGCTGACAAGCCCTATTGTAGGTCTAAAGCCGACTAGATTATTTGCAGAGCCTGGTGAACGAATTGAATTGATTGTATCTGTGCCTATGCCTACCATCCCAAAGTTTGCCGCGATGCCAGCGCCGGTGCCGCCGCTTGAACCTCCGGGCGTTCGCGTTGAGTCATATGGATTTACAGTTTGTCCCAACATTGAGCTAATAGTTTCTCCCCAAATGGCGAATTCATGTAGGTTGACCTTGGCTAAAATCAAAGCACCTGCATCTCTGAATTTTTGCGTAATAAATGCGTCGTCTTCAGGCGTAAATCCTTCAAGGCTTGTTGAACCGCCTGTTGTAGGCATATCAAAAGTATCGACATTGTCTTTTAATAATACTGGTATGCCGTGCAGGGGTCCGGTTAAACCGTTAAGCCTGAAAGCCTCGTCAAGATCCTCAGCTTCTTCAAGAGCTTTTGGATTTAAACAGATAACTGCATTTAATTTGGGGCCCTTCTGGTCATATGCCTCAATTCTTTTCAAATAGCCTTCAACAAGCTTTTTGCATGTAATCTTTCCTTCTGCCATTGCCTTATGAACAGACGCGATGGTTGCTTCTTCTAATCTAAAAGCAGTTTCACTCATTAGAGCATCTACCTTCTTTCATTATTTTTATTTGATGTTTTCCAAATAAGCATTGATTTCCTCGTTGTTAAAGTTTAAATAATTTTTCAATATTTCTTTTGTATGTTCGCCAATAGATGGAGCAGGTTCTTTGGAAATTTCGTCTTCAGGTGCGACCGTAGAAAGCTTTATGGGGTTGCCGGCAACCTTTATTAATCCTACACCAGGTTGATCAACTTCAATAAGCATATTTCGGGCTTTTACCTGTGGATCGTCGAACAAATCCGCCATATTGTTTATCGGGCTTGCAGGGACATGTGCTTCGGTTAGCAAATCCATCCATTCTTTTGTGGTTTTTAAACAAAACAAATCATCAAGCAATGGTTTAAGACGATAGTGGCTCATGTTCCTTTTGTCATTTGTTTCAAAATCATGGTCATCAAGCCATTCTATTTTGTCAACAGCTTCACAGAATGATTTCCAAAGTTTGTCGTTTCCAACTGCTAAAATTATCCAATTATCCTTCGTTTTAAATGCTTCGAATGGGGTTATGGATGGATGCCGTGAACCCAAGGGGGTTGGAATTTCACCCGTTGCGGCATATCTTGCTGTTGCATTTTCAAGAATTGATACCTGGCCGTCCAACATTGCCACATCCACTTTTTGGCCTTTGCCGGTTTCTTTTCTTTGGTGTATTGCCGCAAGGATTCCTATTACTCCGAAAAGACCGGCAGTTATATCACCAACTGATGTTCCTACACGTGTTGGACCTCCCTCGGGTTGTCCGGTTATGCTCATTATGCCACCCATGGCTTGGACAATCATGTCGTATGCTGGGCGGGCCGAATAGGGACCTGAGTGCCCAAATCCTGACATTGCCGCATAGATTATCTTTGGATTTACAGCGTTAATTGTTTCATAGCCAAGACCTAATTTTTCCATTGTGCCCGGTTTGAAGTTTTCAGTTATTACATCCACCTGTTTTATCAACTCGAAAAAAATTTGTTTTCCTTCTGCAGATTTTAAATCCACAGCAATGCTTTTTTTACCTCGGTTTATACTGACAAAATAGATGCTGCTTCCATTGACATATGGACCGAAGCCCCGGGAATCGTCTCCGACTCCCGGTCTTTCGATCTTAATTACTTCAGCTCCGAGGTTTTTAAGGACCATAGTGCAATAGGGTCCTGCTAAAACTCGGGTCAAATCAAGTACTTTTATATCTTTCAATGGTTTGTTGTTCATTTTTATTCCTCTTTTCTGCTTGTTTTAAACCGGCAGGAACAAGACGCCGAGAATGAAGATTCCTCCGCTTAAGATCATTATGCTAGTGGAGTATCCGATAAGGTCTCTGGCTTTTAGGCCGGTGATTCCCAATAGTGAAATAGCCCAGAACGGTTGGAACATGTTAGTCCATGTGTTACCATAACCAACGCAGAGAGCTGTTTTAGTTATGGATGCGCCCATGAGCTTGGCAGATTCAACTGCTATAGGTCCTTGGACTGCCCATTGGCCTCCGCCGCTAGGTACGAATAGATTTACAAGAGATGCAGACAGGAATGTCCAAAGCGGGAAGGTGAATGGCGTACTCATGGAAACAAGTCCTTGTGCGGCTACATCTACAAGACCGGAGTAGCGAATCATTCCCATGATTCCTGCATATAGTGGGAATTGGAATATGATTCCGCTTACGCCTGTGGTTGCGTTCTTGACAGCCTTAACATAGTTGTTGATATTTCCATGGAGAAGTATTCCTCCGAACAGGAATATCGAGTTAACGATATCAAGATTCAAGCTGAAACCGTTTGTAACGAAAAAGTATATGATATAGACCCAACCCAAAAGGCCGAGAGCTAAAGCGATGAATTTGCTGTGGTTCATTTTGTCGCCGACAGTCGGGTTTTCAGGAAGACTTTCATGAGGCGCGTCGTCTGCATCAAGAACGGCTATGGTATCTGCGTCAAGCTTTTGATACTCTTCTCCCTCTTTCGGGTGGAGCATTGAAGCAAATAGTGGAGGAAGAATAAGAAGTGCGACGGAAATCCCTATATTCATCGGATTGAATACATATTCAGACATGGGGATGATTCCCATTTCTGCTTCCAAGAAGTGACCTGGAGATGCAATCAAAAGACCGATTGAAGCGGAGAATCCACCGTGCCATGTCATTTGACCAACATAGGCTCCAGCACCGATGAGTCCATACTCAAATGGCACATTCCGTAATTTTAAGTTTCTTGCTATTTCCTTAGCCAATAAAGCACTTATTATAAGAGTAAGTCCCCAATGAATAAATGAAATTGCAACGGAAATCAATGTAACGTAGTATACAGCTTGCTTGCTTGTTTTTGGGATTGAAGCAAGTTTTTTTATGATTTTTTTGGCTGCCGGAGCATTTGCAACTGCTGAAGCGGTTATAACCATAAGTGCCATTTGCATACTGAAAGTAAGAAGGCTCCAAAAGCCCTTGTACCAATGCTGAGTCATTTGTAATGGTGTTTGCTTCATAATTGCCATGCCTAAAACGAAAGCAACGAAAGTCAATATTACAGCGAATATGCTTGGGTCCGGAATATACTTGAAGGACCATTTGGTTAAGCGATTGCCTAGTTTTCTAATCATTATAAAAAAACCACCTTTCATTTAATTGAAGTATAAATCCTCTGGTTTATGAAAATAATGAACTCTACCCTCCTTATTTTTATATATGTAAATATAAAAAGACAGAGTTATAGAATGTTTTACATCCTATAACTCTGTCTCTCAATCGCTCTATGTGGTGTTTCTTAAGTTCTGTTTAGTGCCTCGTAGTGCCTCGTAGTGCCTCGTAGTGCGTCTTGCCTTTATATCATGACATTTTTACTAAAACAGTTAAATGTGCATAAGACCTAAGCCAACTCTACTGTGGTTTGTAATGCTGTGCATTGCCGAGTATCCGTAAATACTCACAGCCAACCAATGATCTTTGCGTACGATACCTACTTTTACAGCAACATTCAAGGAAGAAACTTCCTTGAAAAGAAATCCTTTTTTGGCTTCTTCTGTAGCATGTAAAAGAGCATGAACCTCTTGGGAGTTCTTAACGATTATATTATTATTGAGGCTTGCTCCGATTACAGCGCTATAAAGCTTTTTGTTGAATTCAAGCCTTTCTCCGCCTACTTCAGTTATGCAAAATTTGTAATCCAAATTCGCAAGAGCGGTTTTTATTAAAGATTCCTGTTCTCTGCTTACTGACATGGCGAGAAGAATTGCTAACCGACCTATATCCAACTGATCAATAGGGTATTCAAGTTTAAGCATTTTCATAAATAATAATGTCCTCTCTTAATGAACTCGGGAATACTCTCAATCTCTCGAAAAATCTTTCTAGATTGTTTTAAAATCTTTATTATTATGCTGTCTTCATTTTAATACTAACAGAGAATTTGTTTTTTTACAATAAAAAAATGTAAGCATATATATTTGCATAAGGATTAAAAATTTATTTTACATCTTGTTTTTTTATTTGCTTTGTGCTATTCTTTATCCCATAAACAATTCAATATCATTTCAACGAGTAATTGGCTAGGTTGAAAACCGAGAGAGTTAGAGAGATGAAGCGGGCCTTAATATATTATTAAGGTTACCGCTTTTTGTTTTTTCTCAAGTAAAAGGAGGCGTAGGGATGGCAATAAACAAATTGGAGCAACTAAGAGAGAATAAAAAGA
>CAZTZB010000038.1:0-1202 GCA_964617505.1 uncultured Peptostreptococcaceae bacterium
TAGAAGGATACGAATTAGCTTCATATGTAGGCGCGATTATTGGCGCTGTTGTTATGATAATAGTGGGAATAAAAATCGCACTAAAGATTGTTAAACGAAGGAGCTAATAATTCTGATTAGTTTTAGAACGCTTATTAGGGGGATTGGATGAAAAATAAAAAGATATTCTATGCATTTATTTGGCACGGCTTATTTTTAGCGCTTACAATGTCAATGCTAGACTTAAATACAGTGTTTCCTTCTTTAATTGACGAGATGACACATTCGAAATTCATATTTGGTATATTATACTCAATAATGCTTGGTGTTCCACTTATATTTAATATTGTGTTTAGTCATTATTTAAAAACTTTTAAAAGAAAAAAGAAAGTACTGTTATTTGGTATTTATTTAAGGAGTTTTTCTTTTTTGGGCATGGCAGTTTTTACTACTTTTTTTGCTATTGATCTACCTTTGTTAACGACTGGGAGTTTTTTTGTTTGGATATTTTTATTCTCTATTAGTGCCGGCTTTGCAGGAATATCCTATGCAGATATTGTTGCAAAAACTATGTCACCTATCGAACGAAATAAATTATATGCGACAAAGCAGTTTATTGGCTCTATTGCAGCACTTTTTGGTGGATTTTTAATTAAAAAAATCTTTAGCATGCCTTCGATTGTGTATCCTTATCAATATGGCATTAGTCTCTTTATAGGGGCTTTTGGTTTGTTTATTGCATCTCTTGGAATTATTACAATTAAAGAACCGGATAGCATTATACCGGTTGAAAAGTCTGGCAAATTTATAGATTTTTTAAAAAAAATACCAAGTATTATTAGAAATGATGTAGAATTTAAAAATTTTATTATCATAGAAAATCTTGCAAGTTTCAGCATAATGATTTTGCCGTTTTATATTATTTTCGCAAAACAAGTTTTTGATTTAGACCAATCTTACATTGGAATATTCTTAATTGTTCAAATAACTGGAACTATTATGTCCAATATTGTATGGGGAGTTTTAGCAACAAAATATAATGCAAAATCAGTTGTGAAACTATGCATATTAATAGGTGCTTTGTTACCGATACTGGCAATTATATTATCTTTCACTTCGCCTTATATTTATTCAAGTGTATTTATTTTCCTAGGTTTTATTATTAGTGGCAGACGTGTGGGGTTTGAACCATACTTATTAGATATTTCACCAGACGATCAACG
>CAZTZB010000038.1:1302-16623 GCA_964617505.1 uncultured Peptostreptococcaceae bacterium
ATGGAAGGGGAGAATATGTTGGAAAAGTATAAATATGAAGAATCAATAAAAGGTGTAAATAAAATTATCAATATGATTCCAGGAAGTCTCGTATATAGAGGGGGTAAAAAAGAAAAATTTACATTACAACGTATATTTTTTAACTCAAAGTCATATAAATCCGATTTTTATTCTTCATGTAGAGGGCAATTTGAAAATGATATAAAAAACGCACCTGATGATATTATTCAATGGATAAATGTTACAGGTTTAAATAATATTGAAGAAATCAGAGATGTGGGAAAATGTTTTAATATAAATTCAATAGTTTTAGAACAGGTATTAGATGTTTCAAAACAGAGCTTATATAAAGTTACTGAAGAATATGTATTTAATAGTTTGCAGATGATTTACTTAAAAAATGGAATTATCACAAATGAAGCTGTGAGCATATACTTTATTGGAAATACATTGATTACTTTTCAAGAACGTGAAGGTGACGTATTTGAATCAATTAGATCACGAGTGGAGAACGATGAAGGTAATATTCGCAATGAAAACAGCTTTTATTCGTATTTCTGTATATTAGATGCATTAGTCGATCATTATATTAATGTTCTAGAAAAAATAAAAAATGATGTTGAAAAAATGGAACTTGGATTAATGGAGAATCAGATATTAGACAATAAGGAATTGCACTTAATTCGAAAAGAAATATTGATTATCCGATTAAATTCGGCACCAATGGAAAAATTGGTACAAGAACTTGTTCTAATGAATAATGCAGCATTAGTAGAACAAAAAAAATATTTTGAATCGTTAGCTCAAAACATAAGGCATGCAATGTTTGAAGGTATAACATTAAAAGAATCAGTTGATAATTTATATGAAAATTATATGATGACTAATGCAAATGATATGAATCAAGTAATGACAATTCTAACTATTTTTTCAGCTATTTTTATTCCATTGTCTTTTGCGGCAGGAGTTTTTGGTATGAACTTCGATATTATACCGGGACTGAATAATCCGGTAGGTTTTATATATTTTCTCGTTGGTTGTGGTTTGACATCATTAGTAATGCTGTCAATGTTTAAGTATAAAAAGTGGTTTTAAATTCAACGAAAAGAAATGATTAGGCTAGAGGTGTTAAGGTTAAGGGAAATATTGATATTATTTTAATAATTAAGAACAGGAGGATTTTTATGATAGATAAGAAACCTGATTATGAATATTTCACTTTAAAGACATATGATAAGGTAAGGTATGGAGATACAGACAGCCAGGGGCATGTCAATAATGCAGTTTTTTCAACGTTTTTGGAGACGGGAAGAAGTGAATTGTTTTACCAGATTAACTTCCTATATGATAAAAACATAATGTTTGGACTGGTAAGCGTGAAACTGAATCTCATATCTGAGATAACTTGGCCGGGAACTGTTGAAATTGGTACAGCCATCACAAAAATCGGGAACAGCTCGATAACTTTTTTTCAAGGTCTTTATCAAAATGGAAATTTGGTGGCTATTGCAGAAGCTGTATCTGTTAGAATGGATGAGACAACAAGAAAATCAAAACCCTTGTCAGATGAAATCAAGGAAGAATTTAGGAAATACTTGATAGCGAAGTGAAAGATACCCCATAATAAGCGATATATCCGTTTGTTTACTTGAGTTTTCTATTGTGTTAATGGGTATCTTTCTAGTAAATAGGAACATTTTGCAGTAAAATTATTTTCCCGAAACAAACAATGTTTGAGTTGATAAAAGGGAGGTGCTTTATTTTGGAAATTGTTAAAACGTATTTTATTGCATTGCTTGTATTTTTTACTATTGATATTGTTTGGCTGGTAGTTGTGGCTAAAAACTTATATAGAAAAGAATTGGGTTTTATTATGAGCCCAAAGCCGAATTGGCTTGCAGCAATAATATTTTACATTGTTTTCATTATGGGGGTTGTTTTCTTTGTTATCAATCCTGCGATTGTTAAGGACAGCTGGTCCTATGCATTACTGGCAGGTATGTTCTTTGGGTTTATAACTTATTCCACTTATGATTTGACTAACCTTGCGACGCTTAAGGACTGGCCCCTTAAGATTACTGTAATCGATATGATTTGGGGAACATCTCTTGGGGGTATGGTGTCGGTTATTACATTTTTTATAATAAAGCTCATAAAATAAAAATGTAAAATTATTGATAACTGAATTTAAAAAAATATAAAAGCTGAACATCATTTAATTTCATCGTACTAGATTTAAAAACTGTAAAGGTTACTTTGATTTTTGACCCGTAGACTATTTGTCTGTGGGTTTTTAGTTCAACCCAAAAGATTCGATAAAAGGTTTTTATTATCTCGAAAAAGTGTGAGGTATAATATAACAATAGATTGATGTTTTGAGAAGAAAATAATTTTAAAGGGGTTTCTATGGATAATCAAGAAGAAAAAAAACATAAGCGGCGCGTCAGATATAAAGGAACACATCCTAAATCTTTTAAAGAAAAATATAAAGAGCACCAACCGGATAAATACGCTGATACTGTGGCTAGGGTCATTGAAAAGGGCAACACCCCTGCAGGCATGCATATCTCAATTTGTGTAAAAGAAATATTGGAATTCTTGCAAATTAAACCGGGCCAAATAGGATTGGATGCCACGCTTGGTTACGGCGGCCATGCATCTGAGATGCTTAAATGCCTTAAATCGAAAGGGCACCTGTATGCACTTGATATAGATCCAATTGAATTGCCGCGTACAAGGGAGAGGTTAGAGAATTTAGGTTACGGCGCAGAAATTTTAACCATTAAGCAATTGAACTTTTCCAATATAGATGAAATAACAATAGAATCAGGACCGCTAAATTTTGTGTTGGCGGATTTGGGAGTTTCTTCAATGCAAATAGACAATCCGGAAAGAGGATTTTCATATAAGAAAGATGGACCATTGGACCTACGACTTAATCCTAAAAAAGGGATATCCGCAACTGAGCGTTTGAAAAATATTTCGGAGGATGAGCTTGAAGGGATGCTTATAGAAAATGCAGATGAACCCAATGCCCAAGCGATAGCTCGCGCCATTGTGACTGAAATTAAAAATGGAACTGATATTTCAACAACTATACAGCTACAAGAAATAATTTATGATGCATTGAAATTTATCCCGGTTGGAAAGAGAAAGAATGAAGTCAAAAAATCCTGTCAAAGGTCTTTTCAAGCATTACGAATTGATGTAAATGATGAATTCGAAGCACTAAATGAATTTCTGGAAAAGCTTCCAAGTGCCCTTGCCGAGGGTGGACGGGTTGCGATACTTTCTTTTCATTCGGGTGAAGACCGTCTTGTCAAGAAATCCTTCAAACGTTTATTCCGCCAAGGAGTATACCGAGAAATTGCTAATGAGATTATAAGGCCATCAGCGGAAGAATGCCATTTTAATAGTCGCGCGAGTTCTGCTAAAATGCGGTGGGCTATAAAAGCATAAGTAGTTTTAATTTGAAAGAAAGTCTGCTTCACGGCATGTTCATCTGACAAGTTAAATGCTCGAACTTCAGTGTTATGAAATGAAGGAATTTTGGCCGTGATTAAATTAATCACGGTTTTTTGCATTTTTTATGGATGGATCAAATCTCGGAGGTTGCCTTTTACGAATGTATTGACATTATGCAGTTCCTGTATTGTTTTGCAACCGGTCAATAGCATTAATATTCGTATCTTATGAAGAAATGCATCTAAAAATTTTTCGCTTGCATCATATCCATTTAAAAGAAGTTCTCTTAGCAATACACCTGAAATGGCGGTCATTTTACTTCCAAGGCATAGTGATTTAACAGCATCTTCGGCTTTGAAAATTCCGCCGCTTGCAATGATATTCATTTCCGGACTTGCCTTTACGCAGTGAATAAGGCTTAGAGGGGTTGGAAGTCCCCAATCATAAAGATCAGATAAATCCATATCTTCGTTTCTCATATCCTCTATTTCAATGAAATTTGTTCCGCCTTTTCCTCCAATGTCTATGTATTTTATGCCTATTTCAAACAATTGATTTGCAGCTTTTCCAGATAATCCGAATCCGACTTCCTTGACGATAACTGGGACTGAAATCGACATTGCAATATTTTCTATATTTTCGAGTATTCCTTTGAAATTTCTATCACCTTCTCTCATGCATATTTCCTGGGCGGCATTTAGGTGAAGCTGCACCGCATCGGCATCTATCATTTCTATCGCAGTGTTGACCATTTCAGGACTTGTGTTTGCTGAAATATTTGAAATGACCGTACCGTCTCCCATAATGTCGCGTACAATGCAGTAAGTTTCCTGTCCGTATCCTTTGATTCCAAGCGATTGGGACCCTACTGCTATGGGTATGTTGAATTTTTTTGCTAGCAAGGCAAGATTTTTATTTATTTCCAAGGCTCCGTCGAAGCCACCCGTTATGGCATTTATCATAAGGGGAGAGTCGGCTTTTTTATTAAGAAAAACGCAGTTTGTATCGATTTCAGAAAAATTCAGTTCGGGCAATGAATTGTTTTCTAAAATGATGTCGTCAAAATAATTTATCGCGTTACTTTTGCTTTTTAGGAAATTTTCAATATGTTGTTTTTTTCGGATTTCAGATGTTTTGATTTTCGGAGTATTATTCTTGGCAAGCAATTGTTCTTCCTCACTTTCAGAAATTTTGTTTATATGAACAGTATCTGCAATTGCCGAAACAATGTCAATATCATCCGTGAAATATTGCATCTTGACAAAATGATATAAAATTTCTACTTCTTTGGTAAAGAGTATTCGGATTAAAAGGGTATATGATAGAATAATTATAAAGAAAAAAATAGCATATTATGGTCAATATGTAAAACGAAATGAAAACCAATTATTGAAATTGTGAACGGCAATGAAAGGATGTTCATATGGACTTTGCGCCTATCTATCTGATACTTATTCCAGTAGTGGCATCAATATTTGTATATCTTACTAATGATAATTATTCTAATTCAGTTGCATTTGTTGGCCAAGCGGCAATTAGTATTGTAGCGGTTAAATATTTCCACCTACAGGACGGTTTTGTACATACTCATTCAATAATTCTTGGCGGATGGAGCCCTGTCATTGGAATAGCGCTTAGAAACGACAAAGTTTCAATTGTCTTTGTTTTCCTTACTATTTTACTGTGGTGGTCTGTGATGCTGTACGTATGGAAAAATCGAGGCAAGGATTCTCAATTTATGTTCTTTTTGATGTTTCTCGAAGGTATATATTTGGGACTTATTCAGTCAAATGATATGTTCAATATTTTTATTTTTATTGAAGTGATAACTATTGTATCTGCCATCCTTATAATGTACAAGAAGGATGGTGAATCGGTTCGCGCAGGACTGTATTATTTGATTTTTAACAGTATGGGGATTCTGTTTTATCTAGTTGGCATGGCAATGCTTTATAATGCTTATGGCACTTTGAACATAGACCTATTGACTCAAAGGATTGCTAAAATTAACAATGTTGGATTTATTTCGACTGCGTATATATTCATAATGGCTTCGGTTGGAGTAAAATCAGCCTTTTTCCCTGTCTTTAACTGGCTTCCAAAAGCCCATAGCGCAGCGCCTTCGTCAATTTCCGCCTTATTGTCAGGATTGCTCGTTAAAAGCGGCTTGTATGTATTTATACGCATGAATGATATGTTTGCTTATGAAGGCTTAGACCGATTTTTCCTATTGCTCGGCTTTTTTACCGCACTGTCCGGTGTCTTTTTCGCATTGAGCCAAAAGGATATAAAGCGTATTTTGGCTTTTCATACGGTTTCGCAGGTCGGAATAATAATGATAGGACTCAACGCATTGGATCCGTCGAAGCAGATAGGTGGAATTCTGCATATAATTAACCATGCATTTTTTAAATCTCTGCTGTTTATGGGGGCTGGGGCAATAATACATGTATACCGAAAAAGAAATGTGAAAGAAATTAGAGGGGTATTTCGTAAAATGCCTTTCGTTTCGATAGTCATGATAGTGGGAATGCTTTCGATTACGGGTACGCCTTTTTTAAATGGTTTCATTAGTAAAACAATCATAAAGGAAGGCTTTAAGGAATCGGCCTTGGCGGGAATGGGACTCCGGATTGTAAATATAGGAACAATGGTTTCTTTCATAAAACTTTCACAAATATTTTTTGGCAAGGACAAATCTGAAATGGCTCCGATGGATAACTTGCCGGCGAAGCTTGGAATGCTCTTTCCTGCTTTATTTTGCATTGCGCTTGGGATTTTTCATGTTCCGTTGACGAGTTATTTCTTTGATATTGATATTGCAAATATCAATCCAATGTCGATTAAGCCTTGGATAACATATGGTGTAAATGCGACGATTGGATTTATTGTGTACTATACGATTGTTGTCAAGGATTTTAAAGTTATCAGGAGAGTTAGACGATTCAACATATCTTTTAGCAATTCCAATTACTTGTTGATTTTATATATTGTCCTCATGATGATTTTTAAAGGTTGATGTAAAAGCGGTATGACTGTATTGTAATTATAATCATATTTGAGGGGAGAATTATCATGAAAATAGTATTATTTCATTATAAGTTGCTTTTAACGCTAATGTTATTTTGGCTTCTATTGAATATGAGCTTGAATCCAATTAATTTGGCGGCTGGCTTAGCAGTGAGCGTTTTAGTGACTATACTTTCCAAAGATATTCTCTACGATGAAAATGGATATTTTTACAAGCCGATAAGAGGTTTAAGATTTCTATTATATTTGCTTCGTTTGGTGGTTGAAATTTTTAAGTCGTCATTTTCTTACCTTGTCAGAATCATTAAGAAGGATTCAATTCCTTTTATTACTGAAGTGGAACTTGAAGTGAAAGACCCTCTTTTGATTGCAATTATTGCCAATTCAATTACTTTGACACCGGGAACAATAACGGTCGATGTGAATGAAAATCACCTAACAGTTATATCTCTGAAGGATGCCAAGAGCAGTGAAGAGTCAATTCGGAAAGAAATACATGAAAAATTCGAGAAATATTTTATTTGAGTTTAAAGAGAGGATGAGTAATATGTTTTTCAAGATTACAATGATTCTTTTGCTTGTAGCAATGTTTTTTTCAATGCTTAGAATGATTCTTGGTCCTACGGTCTGGGACAGATTGCTGTCCTTAAATCTAATATCTGCAAAGGTCATTTTATTTATTGCGGTTTATGCTGTTTATATTGAAAACCCTATGCTTCTTGATGTGGCATTATCTGCAGGTATAATAGGCTTCTTGACTATAACCTTGTTTGCGAAATTTATTATGTCAGGAGGTAGGCATAAATGATATGGAAAATACTTATGGCAGTTTCCTGGATGTATATCACTTTTGGGGTATTTGGGATATTCAGGTTCAACAACTTGTATTCGCGTTTATTAACAAGTAGCAAAATTGATACCGTTGCGGCTATTTCCTTGTTAATTGCTTTGACAATTTATTCGGGATTTAGTGAATATACGGTGAAACTGTTGCTGCTTCTAGTCTTTTTATTCCTTACAAATCCAATCAGCAGCCATATCATAGTTAGGTCAGCCTACTTGAATGGCATGCAAGTAAACGAAAAGGAGAAGAAACGATGGAAATGGTGAGTATAGGTAATTCTTTGCAGGTTTTTCTAATCATCATTCTTCTTGTTTTGGTGGTAAGTAGTGACGGTGTTTTAAATGCCATTCTTTTCTCCTTGTTTTCACTTATCGTTAGCTTGCTTTTCGTTTTGAATCATGCTCCGGATGTAGCAATGGCTGAAATAGCTATTGGAAGTGCTATAATGCCTCTAATCCTTATTATATCTATTTCAAAACAAAGGGAATTTTTAGTTGATGATCGCGTGGGAGATGGTTTTGCATCTAATGAAGAGAACGAGGGTCACCGGCTTTTAATGACCTTTACTAAGCATTATAATTTGAACCTAAAGATTTGCCGAAACGGCAGTTGCGACATTTCAGGAGTTTTTAGTAAAGACCATGTTGATTTGATTGTTGAAAAGTCATTTGACGGTAAGAAATATTTATTCAAAGGTAAAAAAAGCAGTATACTTATGAATCGCTTGGAAATGATGGCAAAAGAGTTTCCCCAAATTTCTATTGTATCTATTGAGGAGAGTGAAGAATATGATTAAGAGAATGTCCTTGATATTTATGCTTTCTTTAATTTTGATAGTCTTTTCCCGTGATTTGAATTGGCTCCAAGAAAATACTTTTCTGGAGAGTAAGGATTACTTCATAGATCAAACGCTTGGAGATACGGGATCTGCAAATATTGTCACCGGCATATACTTGGATTACCGACTCTTTGATTCTATCTTTGAGACAGGGCTCCTACTTATGACGGTCTCTGGAATAACATTTATGATTAAGAAGGTGGATAAGTAATGAAAAATTCCAGATTGCTAGTGTGCCTTAGCAGGATTTTATTTCCATTCATAATGGTTTTTGGATTCTATGTAATTGTGAATGGGCATTTGAGCCCGGGAGGAGGATTTCAAGGAGGTGCTATTTTGGCAACCGCAGTTTTAATTACATATTTCATAGAGCCTGAAAACAAGAGTGTTTTTGGAAATCTTCTTAGATATGAGAAATGGTTGTTTGTAGGAATCATTGTCACGGCATCTTTGAGTTTTTTTACAAAAGGCATTTTTTTTACCAATCCTTTACCATTAAATGCAGGAATTGCATTTAAGCGTGTATTCATGGTTCTTCTTAATATTTTAATAGGGATAAAAGTCTCCATTGGACTGGTATCAATTTTAGATAGTTTTGTTGAAGAAGGGAGGAACTCGCTGTGAATCCTTTTCTTTCATTTGCAATCATGCTGATTGCAATATATGGGGTTGTATTCAGCCGAAACATAATCAAGTCGATTATTTGTTTTGCGGTTACAGAAACAGCTTTAATATTGCTTTTTCTAAATTTAGGGTATATCGATGGCGGCGGCATCCCCATCCTTTCTTCTTCTGAATTGCCTATGGTAGACCCACTTCCGCAGGCTTTAATGATTACAGCCATTGTAATCGGAGCATCGGTGACTGCTTTGGCATTTATGACAAGCATAAAAATATTCCATCATTTCGGAAGCTTGGAATGGAAAGTGTTATTTGCTAAGAAGGATTAGATATTGCTATACATTAATTGCACATAGCGGATTAAGGGGCGAATTGCTTTAAGCATATAGTATTGATTGGGGGTATAAACTATGTATAAAAACGAAACGATTTATTATCCACAAGATGAAATGACTACCGTTTTGCTTCCGGTTACATATGGATGTGCATATAACAAGTGCGCCTTTTGTTCGATGTATAAAGACTATGAATATGGCGAAGTTCAATTTTTAGATATAGAAATGCATTTGATTAATTGTTATGCCTACACCGAAAAAGTTTTTTTGACCGGAGCGGATCCTTTGACCATAGGATTTGAAAAAATGAAACACTTGCTTGAATTGATACATACTCATTTGCCTTATTGCGCATGTGTTGCCTCATACGCATCAATAAAGAGCATTAGGGTGTACTCGGCCCATGAACTATCAATTCTACACGATTTGGGGCTTAGATTGCTTTATATAGGGTTTGAAACAGGAAGGGACGATATACTTAGATTGATGAATAAAGGGCATACGGTCAAGCAGGCAATAGAGCAGGCACAAAAGCTTAACGAGGCAAAATTGTCTTTCAATACCATAGTCATGTATGGCATAGCAGGCAAGGGAGAATCGATAGACAATGGAGTAGCAACCGCCAAAATGATAAATAGCTTTAAAACAAACAAGGTTATTACAATGAACCTGAATATTTTTGATGGCACAGAGCTGAATGAAATGGTAAAAAGAGGCAATTTTATTCTTGCGCATGCAAACGAACGATTAGTTGAAATAAGAACGCTTCTAGAAAATCTTAAGTCAAGGCAGCCGATGCTGTTTGATACTACGCATCCGACAAACATAATCATGATAAAAGGCATATTGCCTCAAGATAAAGAAAGATTGATTCAAGAAGTGACAAATTGCATGAATGTTTGATAATAATGGGTGGGTGTCTTATTTTATTATTTGCAGATATATATTGAACACATATTGACATACAGGTAGAAACGATATATTATAATTAGAGTTTATAAATAGTAAACAAAATACTTGATATTTGACTTACATGGAGAATTGAAATGAAAATTGGCGAAAAGATTAAAGAATTAAGATTGAAGCACAATTTAACGCAAGAGGAACTTGCGGGCAGAGTGGAGTTGTCGAAAGGGTTTATAAGTCAGCTTGAAAGAGACTTGACGTCTCCGTCAATTGCAACATTGATTGATATATTGCAATGCCTTGGAACAGATCTTAAAGGGTTTTTTAGCGATTTTAAAGATACCCAGGTAGTTTTTCACAAGAATGATTATTTTGTCAAAGAAGACGAAGAGCTTGGAAACATAATTGAATGGATTGTTCCAAATGCACAAAAGAATGAAATGGAACCCATGCTTTTGACCTTGGCAGCAGGCGGCAAAACATCCTTGGACAATCCTCACGAAGGGGAAGAGTTCGGATATGTAATGAAAGGAACTATTGCAATATTCAAAGGAAACGAAGTTTATAAAGCGCGAAAAGGCGAATCATTTTATTTTGCGGCTACAAAACAACATTATATCGAAAATGTAGGTAGTGGCGAGGCTAAAATAATATGGGTAAGCGCTCCGCCAAGCTTTTAAGGGGGAGGGTAAGTGGTGAAGGAAAAAGTATTGATAAGACTCGATAATATAAGCAAATCATTTGAAGATCATGTGGTTTTAGACAAGATAAGTCTTAGCATTAGAAAAAATGAATTTCTTACCCTACTTGGACCTAGCGGGTGCGGAAAGACTACTATGCTTCGTATTCTTGGCGGTTTTGAAAAACCTGATGATGGACGAGTTTTGCATGGAGGCAAAGATATTGCAGATGTTCCACCATATAAAAGAAATATAAATACCGTTTTCCAAAGGTATGCCTTGTTTCCTCATCTGAATGTTTTTGACAATATTGCTTTTGGGCTTAATATTAAAAAAATAGATAAAAAAGAAATCCATATAAAAGTGAAAAAAGCACTTAAACAAGTGAATATGGAGGGATATGACAAGAGAGAAGTCTCCCAACTTTCAGGAGGGCAACAGCAACGTGTGGCAATAGCTAGGGCAATAGTGAATGAACCTGAGATTTTGCTTCTCGATGAGCCGCTAAGTTCACTCGACCTTAAACTGAGGAAGGAAATGCAGTATGAACTGAAAACCTTACAGCAGAATCTTGGAATTACTTTTATTTATGTTACACATGACCAGGAAGAAGCACTAACCATGAGCGATACGGTGGTGGTAATGAATAATGGAATCATTCAGCAAATGGGTAGGCCTGAATCTGTATACAATGAGCCGGTTAATGCCTTTGTGGCGGATTTTATAGGGGAAAGCAATATTTATGACGGAGTAATGAAAAGAGATAAGGTCGTTGAAGTATTCGGACATACATTTGAATGTGTCGATACTGGTTTTGAAGAAGATGAACTGATTGATGTTGTAATACGTCCCGAAGATGTTAGCTTATCGAGAATGCCTTCAAAAGGAGCCATAACTAGTGGAGAATTGCTGGTTGGAAAAGTAACCGATTGCATCTTCAAGGGTGTGCATTATGAAACATGCATAGACACCTTTGGACATGAATGGGTAGTACAAAACACCAAAAATTTTACCCCGGGAGAATATGTCAATATTGAAGTAGATCCTTTTGACATACATATCATGAAAAAGCAGAGGAAGGCTGATAGCGATGAATCGTAAATTGCTGGCGTATCCGTATGTAGTGTGGATGATTGCCTTCATACTCCTTCCATTGTTCATGGTACTGTATTACGGTTTCACAAAGGATGATGCCGGACATATCATTTTTACAGCGGAATATATAAAGAAAGTATTTGAGCCAATCTATTTTAGCGCAATGGTCAAGTCATTTATGTATGCCGGATTTGCAACCCTGATATGCCTTGTTTTGGCATATCCCTTGGCCTTGATTTTGGCATCAAAGGGCGGAAAAAACTCCAGCATGTTGTTTATATTTATTTTGCCTATGTGGATGAATTTTTTACTTAGGACATATGCATGGCTGACGCTTCTTGAGACAAACAATGGCCTTATCAACACCTTGCTTAGAGCGATGCATCTTCCATCAATAAACATTATTGGAACGCCAAATGCAATCATACTGGGGATGGTCTACAACTTCTTGCCCTTCATGGTTTTGCCGATTTACAATACACTAGTTAAAATTGATCCGTATATATTAGAGGCAGCTCATGACTTGGGGGCTGACAGTTTTCAGAGACTAATAAGGGTGGTTTTCCCTTTGAGTCTGCCGGGGGTAATGAGCGGAATAACCATGGTGTTTATGCCGGCAGTCACTTCATTTGTAATTCCGAATCTATTGGGCAGTGGCAAGGTTAACCTTATAGGAAACCTAATAGAGCAACAGTTTCTGATGACATATAATTGGGGATTTGGTGCGGCCATGTCACTGATTTTGATGATAATTATATTGATAGCAATGGGATTTATGAAAAAGTTTGACAAGGGCAATTTGGAAGGCGGTGCTGGCCGATGGTAAAGAAAGGAATTGAACGTGTTTATCTGGGTTTGATTCTGCTTTTTCTGTATGCACCGATTCTTACTCTTATGATATTTTCATTCAATGATTCAAAATCCAGAGCCAAATGGGGCGGATTTACACTTAAGTGGTATCAAAGCATGTTTAACGACCCTATTATCGTTAAATCGCTATACTATACCTTAACTATAGCCTTGCTTTCGGCAGTTATTGCCACAGTGATAGGAACGGCAGCCGCCATTGGCATTCAAGCTATGTCTAGAAAGCGAAGGGATACCATAATGAATGTCACTTACCTGCCTGTGCTGAATGCAGATATTGTTACTGGGATTGCATTTATGCTATTCTTTATCGGAATTGGTTTAAAGCTGGGTTTTAGTACTATGCTGCTTGCCCACATAACATTCAATATTCCATATGTAATTCTGAGCATATTGCCGAAGCTAAGGTCAATGAATAAGTTCACATATGAAGCGGCCCTTGATTTGGGAGCTACATCCCTTATGGCGGTGAGAAAGGTTATATTACCTGAGATAGCTCCAAATATAATTACAGGATTTTTGCTTGCATTTACACTGTCTTTGGATGATTTTGTTATCAGTTATTTTACCGCTGGAAATGGAGTTTCGAACCTATCCATTACCATATATACAATGACAAGAAGAGGGATAAAGCCAGAAATAAATGCCATATCAACAATACTGTTTTTGGCAATATTGATTTTGCTTCTTATAATAACTAAAAGAAGAGAAAAAGTAGTACGAAAAGAAAAATACTAGGAGGATAAAAATGAAAAAAATTTTAATGATTATATTGGCTGGTGTATTGCTTTTAAGTGCGTGTGGCAAAGCACCGGAAAACGACCCTACTAAACCCTATGCTGGAGTAACACTAAATGTTTATAACTGGGGAGATTATATAGCAGAGGATACATTGTCAAGATTCACTGAAGAAACAGGTATAAATATTAATTATGAAATGTTTGATTCGAATGAAATAATGTATACAAAGTATAAATCGGGAGCAGTAGATTACGATGTATTGGTGCCATCTGACTATATGATAGAAAAGCTTATAATGGAAGACGAACTTGTCAAATTGGACTTTAACAATATACCCAATTCCGAATATATAGACGAATCATTTAAGGGATTGGCATACGATAAGAATGATGAGTATTCGGTTCCCTATATGTGGGGAACAATTGGAATACTTTATAACACAAGCATGGTAGATGAAGTTGTTGATTCCTGGAATATATTGTGGAATGAGAAGTATTCGGGACAGATTATAATGCAAAACTCTGTAAGAGATGCCTTTGCAGTAGCTCTTAAAAAACTGGGATATTCAGCAAATTCAACGTCAAAGACTGAAGTAGACCAAGCACTTGAGGCATTAAAGGAACAATCGCCACTGGTTCAAGCATATGTGATAGATGAAGTTAAAGACAAAATGATAGGCAATGAAGCCGCATTGGCAGTCATCTATTCGGGTGAAGCTATATTTACAGCCGATGAAAATGAAGATCTTGCTTATGCAATTCCCAAGGAAGGAACTAATCTTTGGTTTGATTCAATGGTAATACCAAAATCGACCCAAAATCAGGAAGCGGCTGAAGCTTTTATAAATTTCATGTGTGAGCCTGAAATAGCATTTAACAATGCGGATTATATTGGCTATTCCACTCCGCATAAAGATGCAAAAGAAATGCTTTCGGATGAGGTCAAGAACGACCCGGCGGCATATCCGTCAAAAGAAATATTGGAACAATGTGAGGTGTTTGTTGATTTAGGATCAGAGATGACTGAATACTATAATGAAAAATGGAATGAATTGAAAGCATCATTGAATTAGAGTATGATTTATAAGATTTAGAAAAAGCTGTCCGGTAGGACAGCTTTTTCTATTGCGCCAAGTAAATTATAGATAAATCAAAACTGCATTTACACACTCGAATAATTATATTAGACTAATTGTGTATAACTAAATAAAATAGGGGGTTTTTCTAGTGTTGAATTATAAATTTAGAGATAAGAAACCATCCTTTTGGGTGATTGTTATAGCTTTGATAGTTTGCGTCTCACTTGCATTTAGCATGATGACTGATCCAAAGATAGCTCAAAACCCATCTCAAAACCTATCTCAAAACCCATCTAATGATACAGATGAAATCCAATATTCCGATACATTAGAGGATGCTGTTTCAAGTGCAATTCTAGGACAAAATGGCTTGGGTTATTCTGATTTTGCGACAGAGTCCCATGTTATTTTGGGAACTGAAGTTGGTGAGTCTGACGAAGGCAATATAATTGTTACTGTGTTTGCCATGGCAATGAATATGGAATTTGATTATTCTGGCGGATGGCTTTTGGAAACCGGAGGTAGCCATATGCCTGTTGCAATAAGCTTTAATGTAAATGAAAAAGAAGAGTATTCTCTCAAGGAATACTGGATGCCGATTGACGGTTCAGGTTATGGACCGTCCATAAAAGAAAAGTTTCCATCCGGGCTTTATAAAAACGCAATTGATACGCAAAAGTATGTATATGGTCAAATAATGAATTGCTACGATGATGCAATCAGGCATGGAGAACTGAGTGATGCTAATATTGAAAATAGAATTGAAGAACTGCTTGAGATAATAATGTCTTCTCCGTCTGTAAGCTCAAATCCATATGATT
>CAZTZB010000039.1:0-6520 GCA_964617505.1 uncultured Peptostreptococcaceae bacterium
TTTACCCTGTTAAAATTTTGCAAAACATAAAACCGGACGGTTTCCCGTCCGGCTTTATGTTTTGATTTTAAAGCATTTATCGTTTACTCAATTTCAAATTCATATTCCGCTTTGCCAAGCATTAATTCATGATCCGACGTCCAAAATTCTACCGTGTAAGTTCCTTCATTGCGATCTTCACCAAGGAAAATCCTGAATTGCATTGTTGCCGGTTCATCCTCGTCCTGCAAATCCCAAGGACCCAGGACTGACTCCACTCTAATCCATTCGCTTCCGGGCTTTCGATCAAGCATAGCGTCATCATCGTCTTCAAACAAGATATCCATATCCTCTTCAAGCATGTGATAGGCTTCAACAGATTTATCATGGTCATCATTCGGTATCGATGTCAACTCGAATTCAAAGTCCCAGCCTTCAGCCGCCGATTCTGTCACATCGTGTATTTCCAGCGAAAGCGGAATCTCAACCAAATACTCCTTATCATTGTCGAGGCCGGTGATCATTTCCACATCCTCACCCAAAGGCTCCATGTCTTCGATGTCGTCTACAAGAGCTCCGTCAGAAGTTGTATAATAGACCGTCTCTTTCTCGCCGTCAATTTCCGTCACCCTGTAAGGTGTTTCATCGTCAAGTCTGTATATTACTCCATTCCCTGCCTCGCCGTTTGATTCTTCATCCAATGCTACCCTGCCCATTTTCATGTAAATGGTGAAAAGAACATCCTCGTTCACTTCAGTCGGCGTGAATTCGACAGGAATCACATATGCTCCCGGAGATGCAAAGCTCACTCTGAAATCATCGACTATGCCGTCTGACAATTCAAAGCCGTTTTCATCATAAACATCATCAGTGTCCAAATCTTTCCATTCGGAACCATCCTCATACTGAACCGATACGCCATCGGGAAGGACAAACACCAATTTTACTTCTGTTCCTTTTTTATCATTAGCATCCACATCAATTGTAAAATCAAGCCAATCCTCTGAGTCCTCTTCGTGGAATTCCAACTCGGCTTCATAGTCCGCCGTCATATCATAGGACTCGCAAGTTTCAAATGTTTTCACAACGTCTTTTCTCAGATTATTCCCATCTGCGTCGTAAAAATCGTCATTTTCAAGCTTGATTCTATATTCAGTATCTATTAAAAGCTCTTTATCCGGCTCTATGATCCAGATTTCCTTTCCGCCATCGAATTCTTTATCGGTCCTGCTGAAATCGATGTCTTCCCATTTATCGTCGTCGTACATTTCAAATACGATTACAGCTTCCGCTTCTGAAACATTAAATTCATTTTCAGCTTCATCTTCAAATACGAGTTCGCTAAAGCTAATCTCAATTTCAGGATCGAGTCTCGTTATGCATCCATCCTCTTCGTAAACATATATTTCGGCCCAGGGGTCGGAAACTTTTCCGTTGCCGAGGTATATCATCCTGTACATTACCATGGCCGCCTCTGAGCGCTTGAGGGAACCACCGCCATGGAACATGTTCTCATCGTTGCCAATCATGTACCTCAATCGATTCATGGCACCGACGCCTTCAGCGTATTCTTCATCTATATCGTCGCTGTCTTTATAGCCTTTTGAATAGCTTTCATAATCTTCCCATTCAAAATCTCCTTCATCCAACCCAAGTTTAAATGCATAGAATGCGAATTCCGCCCTAGTTATGGCCGCATTTGCGTTGAAAGACTTTTGCGTTTCTTCAAAAGCCCCTTTTTCAAAAGCCCAAGCGTAATAATCCTGTCCCCATTCAGGACCCTTGTACAAGCCGTACTCATCCTGGTCAAAATCTCCATCCGGAGCCTCTTCTTCATATCCTTCAACTGTTTCATAAAGCATTACCAGTGATTCCAGCTTGGTCACAGGCTTGTTAGGCATGAATTTGCCATTTCCGTAACCCTTTAGCCTTCCATCACCTGCAAGTATATTGATGATGGATTCAGCCCAATTATCCTCCAAGTCGTTAAACATACTCTCTTGTATCTTCTTATCCTGTCCAGGGGGCATGCCCCACTTCGGTGTGGCATAGCCCACCGCCACGGTCGAGAACACAAGCATAAGAGCAAGTGTTATTGATATAAGTTTCTTCATGATTTACCCTCCTTATTGATTTCCTTTTCCGTTTCCATTGTTGCCCTTCCCATTGCCTCCATCTTCTTCGCTTCCGGTTCCATCTTCTTCATTGCCTTTATCCTTAAGGGTTCCTTTTCCCTTGCCCCTGTTAAAGGACTGCATTATGTCCTTTACGGATTTAGTGCTGTATTCATCCGCAAAATCTTCAAAAGCGTCATAGGATTCGGCATCATTATCTGCTTCATATCTTCCCATTTCATTTTCTCCGTAGACTTTCCTGAGCAGATTAAGCTTTCCCGGGGTTATGTTGAGACTCGCGGCTTCCGCCTTGAAGGCCTTGTATTTTTCAAGTGTTCCCGTTTCCGCATTATAGGAAAATTGAATACCGGTTTCGGCGTGATAATTCTTGATTGCGTTCTTGGCCTTTTCAAGATTTTCCAAATTGTTTTTGCCGCTTACAAGAACATTTACAAAGTTTTCTTCTTCAGAGAGAAATCCTTCCTCATCTGCCGCTTCGAGAATCATCTCAACTGCAGTTTCTACGTCCTTGTTCTTAAGATTCCCGGTTATTTCAAGAACTCTTTCACCATCTTTGTTGGCTCCCGACACCTTAATAACCTTGTCCCATCTGTTGCATACAATTTCTATGCCGGGATTGATGTCAACATCGACATAGCCTGTCGGAGCATAGTATGCGTAGCCTCCGGCTCCCGCACCTATGAAGATAAGAAACGAAGCCGCCAGCGCCGTCAAACGCCTTGCAATCCTTTTTCGATTGCCTTTAACGCTTGAAACGCTTATTTCCTGACCCACTCGAGGGCTTTGGCCTTCCTTTTTCATTTTTATAAATTCACCGTTTTTCTTCATGACAAGCAAATCTTTTCCGAGAACTTCCATAACAATACCCTTCATAGCGTCACCTCCAATCTATATATTCCCTTATGTAGCGATAATTGCCGGTCAAAACCACTATAATACTCAATATATATATTCGTCCTCTCTCTAGTTTTTTGCGGGGTATCGGCTTTTTTTGCATTATTTTATTTATAGGAAGGCGATGGGTCCTCATGAGTTCATCCATCACATCGTCGTCGCGTGTCATCGACAAGGCCAATTCCTTCAATTCACGCCTTAGGCGTTCATGCTTTGGTGAATTCTTAACCAAGTCATCGAATGAAATACCCCATGAACACAATTCCCTCTTGTAGACATCTATTTCCTCTGCCCTTTCTTCGGTCTCCTTGCCAAGTCGATATGCCTCATCGGTTGAAATTGCCTCGTAGGACTTCATCCTGTGATCGCTATTATTAGTGAAATCAACCGGAACCGCATTGTCTTTGGAATTGCGTATACGATAGTCGTCTATTAGCCTACGACTGATTATCTGCTTGGCGAAAGAAAGAAATCCACCCTTTTCAACTAGGTATTTGGTAATAGCCTCATCAAAAGCCATCATTGCAATTCCCGACTCGTCGTCGATTCCCTGTCTTATGTAGCGGCCGGACTGCTTGGATGCGCAACTAAGTATGAAGGGCATGTATTCCCTGATGAGTTCTTCCCTCATGGTTCGGTCGACCTTGCATATAACGACTCTTTCCGCTAATGTGTCCATACTTCTTCATCCCTTTATACTAAGACCTTTTAAAACTCTTTTTCAATAATCTCCTATGAGATCAACAAATCTAACCTTAAGAAGCTCAGTTTCAATTATATCGCAATCCATTGTCTTTTCTATTTTTAATAGGGATTGCACTGATTTTGTTCCAACTGGAATAATCATTATTCCACCCGGGCTCAATTGATTTGTAAGCTCTTCCGGCACATGGCGCGCAGCAGCTGTCACCATTATTCTGTCATATGGTGAGTGTTCTTTCCAGCCCTTGCTACCATCGCCTATTCTGTACTCAATGTTATTATACCCCAAAAATAACAATCTCTTTTGCGCATTTTCAGAAAGTTGCCCTATGCGCTCAACTGTATATACCCTTTTGCCGAAGTGAGCGAGAAAGGCTGTCTGGTATCCGCTTCCTGTTCCGATTTCAAGCACATTGCTATTTAATCTTACATCCAGCATTTTCGTCATATATACGACAAGGCTTGGCTGTGAAATCGTCTGATCATATCCTATAGGAAGCGGTCCGTCATAATCGGCAAACCTTTTGGCGTCTCCTTCCAAGAAAAAAGATCTGTCAAGCCTATGAAAAAATTCGTAAAGCTCTCTTTCATTCATGCCTTCACCACTCTTTTGCATAATTATTTCAACAATTGCATATGTAATGTTTATTCTCTTTTTAAGCCGCTTCTAATCAAAATCAAGACATCTTCCAGCATCTTGTAAAAAATTGTATTATAGTTGAGTTTTTGGGGTAATCTTATAAAAAAGCAATCGGATTTCACCAATCGAAACGATTTATGAAAGACGGCAAAGATTATGCTCTCAGAGGGGGGTGCCAATCATGCAAAAGAAAACTGAAAACAAAATAAGCATGACACGGCAAAGCCTTATATTTTCTATCATCGTAATTCTGTTTCTAAGCCTTTCAAACGGCATTTTGACCTATTTTGGACAGACAAAAGCCTATGAAGCAAAACTATCCATCGAAGATAATCTTTGCCTTGAAATTGAACTTGCTGCAAGCAGGTCTCAAATTCAAAGCATCAACTCATATATAGATACTGAAATGGCTTTATCCGAAGTATCACTAAGAGAAAAAACAAAATCTATAGTTGAAGAATCCCACAGGCTAGCTATTTTGCTCTATCAAATGAACAAAGATAAAATGGATGAAACAATGCTCAAAGATCTTATCAAAAACGTCTTGTCATCCAGCGGATGCAATAATGATTCCGATTGCATCATTATTGGAGGAATGGACGGAACAACCGTAATGTTTAACTCGATTTCAGACAGCAATGCATCAAATAAGATATATATTACAGACATAGATGATGGATACCCCATCCATGCTGCAATCGAAATAGCCTCCGGTGCCCAAAAAGAGGGTTTTATAGAGTGGAATTGGAACAATTCCGATGAAGCAGACAAGCTGTATAAAAAAATCGGCTATGTTATGTATTTCGAGCCTTATGACTGGTTCATAGGAAACGGAGAATATTTATATATTGCAGAAAATACATCAAAGCTAAAGATTCTTGAAACCATAAAAAGGATATATGCAGAAGCGGAGCCCTATATATTCATAGGAAATAGTGATGGAACCGTACTAATGGCTCCCTACGAAATGGATAATTTTTATGATTTGGAAAAATCGGGCAACACAAATGTATGGGACCTAATAAAAAACATCGATGAAGATTCAGGTGGATTCGTTGACTATACGCTTCCGGATAGCGCACTCGGCTATTCATATTCAAAAACAAGCTATGTGATTCATATCCCCGAGTGGGACTGGTACTTGGGAAGTGGAATAAATCTAGACATACTTTATGATCAAAAACGCATCAAAAACGAAGAGCTTAAAAACCTGCTTTTTCAAAATTACAATATGAATATAGCCCTTTCTCTTGCGGCATTCGTAGTGGCAACATACCTTTTCGCCTATTACAACAAAAACATCGACAAAGAATTTAAAATAATGGACGATTTCTTTTCAAGCGCCTCAAAAAAATACAACAAACTAAATGCGTCAAAATTCAAGTATAGAGAATTCTTTAATTTAGCCACTACTGCAAACGAGATGATAGATGAAATACACACACAAAAGGTCGAGCTCGAAAAGTACTCTAAGAAAATGAATCGGCTCGCTCAAATGGACAGCCTAACCATGCTTTTAAACCACAGAGCGATAATGGAAAGCGTTCAAAATAGGATAAATGAAGCAGACCGCTATCACGCACCCTTCTCTGCAATAATGATTGACATAGATAACTTCAAGCTCATAAACGACACATACGGCCATCCTTTTGGGGACAATGTACTTGTTCGGATAGCGTCGATTTTCAAGGAAAGTCTCCGGGATACAGATATAATTGGAAGATATGGAGGAGAGGAATTCCTAATTCTGCTCCCCAACACCAATCTTGACGATGCCTGGCTGGCAGCTGAAAAAATAAGAAAATCTATTGCATCCGCCACATGGAAAATAGAAGACCTGAGGGTTACCATAAGTGGTGGCGTATCGGAATATTCCGGCGAATCAACACATCACCTTGTTGGCGATGTTGATCAAAAGCTTTACAAAGCAAAATCGCTGGGGAAAAACAAAATGGTCAAATAGAAATTCCCGCTGCCTAAATGTTTTGGCAGCGGGAATTCTTTAATATTCAAACTATTCTTCTTTTTAAAGATCCAAGACGTCTGCAATCTCCTTCATAGCATTCAGTGAAAGCTCCGCAAAATCCGCAAAATCCATATCCAGCTCCTCTATGGACCACATTGCTTCCCTGTCGGCTCCCGCCGCAAAACGCGTCTCATGCATGCGCTT
>CAZTZB010000039.1:6620-16560 GCA_964617505.1 uncultured Peptostreptococcaceae bacterium
TAATCCACAAGATCGGCATCCAAATCATGAAGCAAACCCGTAATTGCCCACAGGTTTTCCCTTTCAGGCTCGAACTTCTTGCCAAGCGCTCTCATTACCGCCTCTACTGCATAGGAGTGCCTGACAAGATACTCCGTTTTAAGGTGCGCCGTTAATATTTCTATCGCTCTATCTCTATCGTACATCTTACCCTCTCCTTGAATGAATGTTTTGATTAATCGCTCTAACCCGCTATTGCCTACAAGCTGATGCGTTCAAGCAAAATTCCAGTTTCATGGTCATTGAGGTTCTTTTTTTCTATTTGGTCATTATAAACACGCTCTATTGATACTGCAAGTGTTTCCTTCTTGATGTACTCTTCGAAGGTGGCCACCGCTTTTGCAATATCGTCATCGCCGTCATATTGTATTTTTATTCTATCCATCATATCGTAATCGTTCAACTTTCTCATCTGCTGAACCTTTGAAATTATTTCCCTTGCGAATCCCTCGTCAATGAGTTCTTCCGTAAGCTTCGTGTCTAGAATTACAAACATGTTGTTTTCCATTGATACTGTGAAACCTTCCTTGGCAGCAATAGTTACAAGGACCAATTCTTCGGTAAGCTCAAGTTTCTCTCCTTCAAAATCAACGGAGACCTTTTCCCCTGATTCCAATCTTGGCGCTATGTCAGATGCATCTAGTCCGGCAAGGAATTTTCCAAATGCCTTTATTTTCTTGCCAAGCAATGGACCAGCCTGCCTGAAATTTGGCTTAAGGCTAAATGCCATGAATTCGGATAAATCCTTCGCGAAAACAACTTCCTTAACATTCAGTTCTTCTTTTATCAGCGGTACAACATCAGTCATTTCATCAGCATACTTGCCGTCTACAAGCACTTTTGAAATAGGCTGCCTTACCTTTATTTTTACAGATTCGCGCGCCGCTCTTCCGAGGCCTACAAGTCTTCTAACATGCTCCATCTTTTCTTCAAGAGCCTTGTCTGACAATTCATCGCTTGCTTGAGGGTATCTGCTGATATGAACCGATTCTTCATCCGTGAGATCTCTATAGATTTCCTCGGAAATATACGGAGCGATCGGCGCCACCAATTGGCATATTCCCTTTAATACTTCGTATGTCGTGTTGTATACTGCTTTTTTGTCATCGGTCAAATCCGAGGCCCAGAATCTTCTTCTATTTCTACGGATATACCAATTGGAAAGATCCTCGTTTACAAAAATTTGTATCTTCCTTACAGCCTTGGTCATGTCAAAAGCTTCCATATCCTCTGTCACTTCTTTTACAAGGGTATTGTAAACCGAAAGCAACCATCTGTCTATCTCGGGTCTTGCCTCATAATCCACAAAGAATGTCCTTGGGTCCACCTCATCCGTATTGGCATACAGTGTAAAGAAGTTGTATACATTCTTAATCGTGCTAAAGAACTTATTTAAAATTTCCTGGAGACCATCTTCGTCAAACTTGGTTGGAGTCCATGCCGGAGAAACATGAAGCAGATACCATCTAAGAGCGTCGGCTCCGTACTTGTCAAACATTTCAAAAGGATCAACGGTATTGCCCTTGCTTTTTGACATTTTTTTGCCGTCTTTGTCCAATATTAAATCGTTTACCAAAACCCTCTTGTATGGCGAAACACCTTTAACAAATGTCGAGATTGCCAAAAGGGAATAGAACCATCCTCTCGTTTGGTCTATGCCTTCGCAGATATAGTCTGCAGGGAACAGCTCGTCGAAATTTTCCTTGTTTTCAAATGGATAATGGTGCTGAGCGAATGGCATTGAACCGCTATCAAACCAGCAGTCTATTACATCCGGCACACGGGTCATTCTTCCTCCGCACTTGGGACATGTTATATGAACATCATCAACATATGGTCTGTGGAGTTCGATTGTTTCATCAATGTCCTCATGAGCCCTCTCAACAAGCTCTTTCCTAGAGCCAATGCTGTCGAAATGGTCGCAAGCATCGCATCTCCAAATCGGGAAGGGTGTTCCCCAATATCGGCTTCTTGAAATAGCCCAGTCGTTTAGATTCTCAAGCCAGTTGCCGAAACGTTTTTCACCAACATAGTCGGGATACCATTCAACCGAATTGTTGTTGGCAATGAGTTGTTCTTTAAGATCAGTCATCTTGATGTACCAGCTCGGTTTAGCGTAATATAAAAGAGGAGTCTTGCAACGCCAGCAATGAGGATAATTGTGAACCATATTTTCTCTCTTATACAATTTGTTGTTATCTGAAAGCCATTTCATTACATCAAGGTCTGTATCCATTACGAAACGACCCTTCCATGGGGTTTCAGTGAATTTCCCGTCTTCATCAACGGGTTGTACAACCGGGAGACCGTAACGAAGTCCTGTATTATAGTCATCTTCTCCAAAGGCAGGAGCCGTGTGTACGATTCCAGTTCCGTCATCCGTAGTAACATAATCAGCCACTGTTACATAAAAAGCTTTCTTATCCACTTTTACGAAAGGTAGCAATTGCTCGTATTCGATGTATTCCAAATCCTTGCCCTTGATCTCTTCAATAACCTCGTAGGATTCTTTGAGAACAGTATCGGCCAAGGCTTTCGCAACAATATATACCGTGCCACTTTCCGCTTTTACTTTCACATATGTCTCTTCTGGATGCACTGTAAGCGCAACATTTGACGGAAGAGTCCACGGAGTTGTTGTCCATACTAGAAAATACTCGTCCGCATCTTTCTTTTTGAATTTAACTGTTACAGTTAGGGATTTTATTTCCTGATATCCCTGGGCCACTTCATGGGAAGCTAAGCCTGTTCCGCAACGCACGCAATATGGCAATATCTTGTGGCCTTCATAGATGAGACCAGCTTTGTTCATCTGATCCAAAATCCACCACTCTGTTTCTATGAAGTCATTGTCCAATGTGATATATGGATTATCCAAATCGATTTCATACGCCACTCGCTTCGTCATTTCACGCCACTGCTTTTCGTACGTGAATACGGATTCTCGGCACTTCTCGTTAAATTCTGCGATGCCGTATTTTTCAATATCGTTTTTATCGGAAAGTCCAAGCTGCTTTTCGACCTCTATCTCTACAGGAAGTCCATGGGTATCCCATCCTGCCTTTCTTTTTACCTGATAGCCCTTCATGGTCTTGTATCGACAGACTGAATCCTTGAGAGCTCGGGCCAACACATGATGGATTCCCGGTTTACCATTGGCAGTAGGTGGTCCCTCATAGAATATAAATGACTCTTCGCCCTCACGCGAATCGATACTCCTCTTGAGAATATCAATTTCCTCCCAATAATCAGAGATGCGTTTTTCCGATTCCTTTACCGGTATCTTTTCCAATTCTTTGAATATGCTCATGTTTTCATCCTTTCATTTTTTCATATTTTCACTCAGCAATTCAGGCCCTTTAAATAAAAAAATCCCGAGCATTAGCTCAGGGACGAATTAACCGCGGTACCACCCAAATTACAGAATATTTTCTGCCACTCTCCGCTTTAACGCACGCATACGTAACACCCTACTTTTTTTCAGGTGTTCAGCTCAAGGGTGATTCGCACAAACCGTTTTTCTGCAATCTTTCACCAATCGATTACATCTCTGAAAATGCTGCGGTAGTGCCGTCCCTATCATAGCCTTTAGTCCTATTTATACCATTACATAATATAACAGAAGCCGTCTCTTGTCAAAATGTTTTTTTCTTCAGCATATCCTGTATTTCAATGGCTTCCTTTCTTGAGTCGCCGGAATCACCGATGGTTAAATCTGCAGAAGCCTCATAGAGCAGTTTTCTTTCTAGGTACAACTTATCCAAATCGCTTTTATCTTTTAAAAGAGGCCTTACCCCTTTTTCCAATGTTTGTTTTATTTGCTCCAATGGACGGTTCAAATATATTAGGATTCCATTAAGTTTCAAGTCAGAAACATTTCCGGAATCGATAATCGCTCCTCCGCCTGTTGCAATTACAATATTTTTACTGTTTTTTAAGGCTTTGACCGTTTCTCTTTCAATTGCCCTGAATCCTTTTTCGCCTTTTATTTTAAATATCTCTCTTATGGGACCATGTGTTTTCTCTATCAATTCGTCCGTATCGACAAATTCGCGTCCCATCATCTCAGCCAAATGTTTGCCTACTGAGCTTTTTCCACTTCCGGGCATTCCTATTAGTACAGGGTTTATCTGCTCATTGTAAAATGATTTAAGCAATCCCTTCTCAATGTCTTTGCCAATATTTTCGCCGTTCCATATTTCCTGGGCTCGAAGGGCCTGCGAAACCAACATATGGAGTCCCTTTGCCACCCGGCAATTCTTTCTTTCCATTTCCTGCATGAACAATGTCCTCATGGGATTGTATACAAGGTCTACAGCCATTGATGCTCTTTCAAGAAGGCTTGCATCGATGGGCCTTTCGTCCGTATGCGGAAACATTCCGCTTGGAGAACAATTCACCACAAGGTCCATCATCTTTATGACCGATTCGTCCTTCTTTTCGATTACTTGGAATACACCTAGCTTACTCATTGATTTTCGGCTGCTTCTGCTTAAAAACCAAACCCGCTCAGTCCTCTGCCCCAGCCAATGCGCAGCGGTTTTAGCCGCCCCGCCTGTTCCTATAACAAGCGCCCGTGTTTCCGGTGTCACATGCAATCCGCCCAAACCAATCATAGTCTCGAAACCATATATATCAGTATTAAAGCCTCTTAGCCTTCCCTCTTCAATTTTGACCGTATTAACAGCTCCTATGGCCTTGGCTTCAGGAGAAATTTCATGTAAGAGTGGAATTATTGACTCCTTGTAGGGAATGGTAACATTGAACCCATCAAATCCGGACGCAATGAGTCTTTCTACTCCATCCATCAAGCTGTTCTTTTCTATTTCAATCAGCTCGTAGGTCCCCTCAATACCCATTTCCTTAAAAAGCCGGCCATGTATTTCTGGTGAGAGGCTATGAGAAAGTTTTTCTCCTATGAGAGCGTATTTACCCATGGGTCTCACCTCTCTTTTTCTGAAGTCTCTTGCTTTCCTCGAAAATCTTTTCATAGACCTCTCGTATGCATTCTTCAAACTCAGGAAGGCTTTCTTTTTGAATACGATTCTTTATTTCATCTTCTCTGCCCGAAGCCAAAATAGGACTGCTATTTCTAGCCTTGACTTCTCCCACGGCAAGCGATAAATTGAAGCGCTTGTTTAATATCTTTATCAATTCCTCGTCAAGCGCATCTATTTTATCTCTAAGATCTCTGAGTTCATCCATCTTAAGCTTCCCCTTCCATTAGAAAATCCAACAAAGTTAGAGCTATCGCCGCCTCTACTACCGGCAAAGCCCTTATGGCTATGCAAGGATCGTGTCTGCCCGAAACCATAAGCCTTGTGTTTTCCATTCTATCCATATCAACAGTCTTTTGCTCCCTGCTTATCGAAGGGGTAGGTCTAAAAACCGTTCTAAAAACGACAGGCATTCCATTCGTTATGCCCCCATTTATTCCTCCGCTCTTATTTGTGATAGTTGCGACAGCCTCTTTCCTTATTAAAAAGGCATCGTTCGCCTCCGAACCCTTTAGGTTGCAGAATTCAAAGCCTAGCCCAAAATCCACTCCCTTTACACCCGGAATCGAATATAGCAAACCCGCCAAAACACTCTCGACGGAATCGAAGAATGGCTCTCCCCATCCGGCGGGAACACCTATTGCAGCCGTTTCCAAAACGGCGCCAATTGAATCCCCCACAATTTTATTTTCCTCAAGATAGCTTGCCGCTTTTTCGCATAGAGATTCGTCAAGAAAAGGAATATCCATGCCTTTAAGTGCTTTCAATTCGCCAGGTGATATTTCGGTTTCAAACCGCCTGTCCATGGCATCTCCAAGCTTGACGAAATGGCTTCCTATCTCTACGCCTTGCTTTTCTGATAAAATAGATTTAGCCAAAGCACCCGCAAAAACGAGAAATGCTGTGAGTCGTCCCGAGAAACGTCCTCCGCCTCTGTGGTCGCCATAGCCCTTGAATTTAAGCCTAGAAACATAGTCCGCATGCGAGGGTCTAGGCTTTTTCCTTATCTCTTCATAATCTTCGGATTTTATGTCGCTATTCCTAAAAATAACTGCAAGGGGAGCTCCAGTTGTTTTGCCTTCAAAAATCCCACTCAAAATTTCATAGGAATCGCTTTCCTTTCTTGAGGTGGCAAGCTTTCCGCCGGGTCTTCTCCTTTTAAGTTCAGATTCTATGATATCATAGGGAATAATCTTCCCAGGAGGCAGCCCATCTATTACACCGCCAACGCACCTTCCGTGAGATTCTCCAAATATTGTCAGCCTTATATTTCTACCCCATGTCGAGCTCATTGATTTTCCCTCCCAACTCTTTGAAATCCTCAAGAAAGTTTGGATATGATTTATTGATTGCATCCATCCCTTCTATTATAACAGGCTTTTGGCAAACCGTAGCTGCAACGGCAAGCGCCATTGCTATTCTATGGTCGTTGTGGCTCCAAACCCGCACGCCACCCTTTAGGGCTTTTACCCCTTCTATTATAAGTCCATCCTCTGTCTCCATTATTTTGGCACCGAGTTTCTTAAGTTCAACCGACGTTGCCCTAAGCCTGTCCGATTCCTTATGCCTTAGCCTCTCGGCATTTACTATCCTCGTAGTGCCTTCTGCCAAGGTCGCCGCCAGGGCCATTATAGGAACCAAGTCCGGGCAATCCGAGGCATCCATTTTTATTGACTTCAGTGATGATCTTTCAGCCTTCAAGATATTTTCATCTCTATGCAGGCGTCCACCCATTGCCAAAAGCAGCTCAACCACTACCCTGTCTCCCTGGGCGGAATCCACCTTGAGTCCCTCAATCTCTAGCTCTTGGCCTATAAGTCCTGCAACCATCCAAAACGCGGCCTGGGAATAGTCACCCTCCATCACCACATCGGCAGAACGATAGTTTTGCTTTTCTATGTAAAAGCTTTTGTATCCATCCCTTTGGATTAAAACTCCAAAGCTTTCCTGCACCTGCAAAGTGATATCCACATAATTTACCGATTCAAGCGGGCTTTTCAAGACTATTTTTGATGGACCATCCAAAAGTGGAAGTGCCAATAAAAGACCTGTCACATATTGCGAGCTGACATTTCCTTCAAGGCTGTAAATTCCCGCCTTAAGTTTATCTTTTACCGTAAGTGGCAGTTCTCCATTAACTGTTTCATACTTTATGCCCTTTTCCCTAAATATTTTGTAGTAAGCCTCCATGGGTCTGCTAGGCAACTTTCCGTGGCCAACAAATTCAAATTGCTCTCCTGTTGTCAAAGCCAGAGGCAAAGCAAACCTGAGAGTTGATCCCGATTCCCTGCAGTCTATCTTTTTTCTCGTTTTGACTAACCGACCACTTCCTGATACTCGGAGATCGAATAGCTTTCCGTTTCTTTTGCCATCCATTTTAGTTATTTCCGCCCCAAAGGCTTCTGCAGCTTCGATTGTGGCCGATATGTCGTCTGAAAGGACCACATTTTCAATTTTTGAAAGGCCGCTCGCCATTGCGGCGCATAAAATGGCGCGGTGCGTTTGGCTCTTTGATGTTGGAACCTGCACTTTTCCATTTAATTTCCCGGGCAATATTCTTAATGTATTCATCTTATTCCTCTTTTCCCACGGCAAAGAAATCTTCGAGTTCTTCAAGCGGAAGCTTGTAAATAAACGCCTCTCCTATCTTTTTAAGCAAAACAAGATTCAGGCATCCTTCCATTGTCTTTTTATCCCGTCTCATTATATCAAGCGAAGCCCTGTCAATTATCGTCTCCCCAAGTGTTCTTTTTTCAAACCCTAATGCCATAAGCGCCTCTTCAATTCTTTTACTCGTTCCAGGCTCCGTCAGACCCTTATTCTCACTCAATCGCGAAATTTGTAGCATTCCCCTTGCCACAGCCCTTCCGTGGCTTATAGCTTCATACCCTTCAACCCTTTCGCTTACATGTGCAATGGTATGTCCGAAATTTAGAAGCATGCGTCTTCCTCTGTCCCTCTCGTCATCCGCAACATACTTCATTTTAGTTTCAAGGGCCTTTTGAACGCAATAGGAAGCATTCTTTCTTAAAAAATCTTCCTCATCCATTCCCTTTAGATACCCAAAAAAACCACTATCACTTATGCATCCGTATTTTACAAGCTCGGCCATACCATCCAACAAAACTTTCTTTTTTAATGTCTTTAAAAAAGACCGATCCGCAAATACTGCCCTGGGATGATGAAACATTCCAACTAAATTTTTCCCCGATTCGAGATTAACAGCCGTCTTACCCCCTACCGAGCTGTCAACTTGAGCTAAAAGTGTAGTCGGAACATTCACATAGTCCATTCCCCTTTTGAAGGTGCCTGCGGCAAAACCGGCTATGTCCCCTACAACTCCTCCACCGACCCCAACGAGCAAATCATCTCTGTTTGTTTCCATTTCAGAAAGTCTATTATATATATGCTCCAGAATTTTCATCGACTTGCTTGATTCCCCAGAGGGTATAAGCACAAGCCTTTCGCTTGAAAATCCTTCAAATTCCTCTTTTATCCTATCTCCATGGAATCTCATTACATTTTCGTCAACTAAAAAAACAGATTTTCCATAGGAATGGTTTTTCATGAAGGCATTGAAATCCTCCGATGCATTGCCTTCAAAAATAATCGTTTTTGAGTTATTAATCTCCGAATCAAAAATTTTCATGATTTGCGAGACTCCTTTTCATTTTATTAGTTTTTTCAAACAAGTCATAAACAGATTCATAATCATCGAATTCTATGAGGTTCTTCAGCCCTCCCAGGCTCATCATGAAATCCTCAAGAACCTCCATCACATACATCTTATTATTTTTTACGATTTGAGTCCACAAATCTGGGTTTATATCTGCAATTCTCGCCAAATCACTGAAGCTTCCCCCGTGAATTTCAAAGTCCTGTCCATCAAATGCTGTCAAAAAAGCCGATGAAATGAGATGAGGCAGATGGCTGACCACTGCAATCTTGCGGTCGTGCTCCATCGGCGACATTACTATTATTCTTCCGACTCCGGCTGCTTTCAATATATCCTTTAACAATTCCATCTGCGGCTTTCTTTCAGGCAGTGTGTCGATAAGCACGTAGCTTGCACCAAAGAAAAAATCAGGAGCAGCTTTTTCATGTCCCCTACCTGCTACCCCACATAGGGGATGGCCCCCAATTCGGCAAAGCCCATCAGCCTCCAATTCTATCCTTCGGCACAATTCACCTTGGATTCCTGAAATATCAGTAACTATGGTTTTGGAGCTAATTTCACTTTTATGCATTCTAATGAATTCAAGGATCTCTTCCGGATACATACACAGAAAGAGAATATCCATATCCTTGTCCCTAACGAAGAATTCTGTGCCTTCGTCTATGTATCCTTTAAGTAAGGCATTTTTTATTGCAAAAGGATTTGTATCGACTCCTGTAACATGGCAGCCTACATTTTTTTTTAATGCTCCAGCCAGCGAACTGCCCATAAGTCCCAATCCGACAACAGTTACTCGTTTCATGCCGAAAAGCCTCCCCTTCTAAATGCCTCCAAGTTCCTTATTGAAGCCATGAGTGTTTCGAATCTTTCAGGCTTGAGTGACTGCTCACCATCACAAAGCGCTTCCTTGGGCGACCTGTGAACCTCAATCATCAGTCCGTCTGCGCCGGCAGCAACAGAGGCGAGTGCCAGGGGTTCTACCAACCACCAGTATCCTCCGGAATGGCTCGGATCTACCACTACGGGCAGATGGGTCATTCTCTTTAGAACCGGAATTGCGCTTATGTCCAATGTGTTTCTTGTCGCATTTTCAAAGGTTCTTATTCCCCTCTCACATAACACAATTTTTTCGTTGCCTCCGGCCGCTATGTACTCCGCCGCCATCAGAAAATCCTTTATCGACGCTGACATTCCCCTTTTTAGAAGCACCGGTTTGTCCAGCGATCCA
>CAZTZB010000040.1:0-15817 GCA_964617505.1 uncultured Peptostreptococcaceae bacterium
GCATTTCATTATCATCTTGGGTAAACTCGATATTAAGTTCTTCTGAAAGTTGTTTCCATGCAAGAAAATGATATTTTGCTGTATTGACCAAAACACCATCTAAATCAAATATGCAAGCCTCATATTTTTTTTGCGTCATAAGGTATCTACCTCCTTGAATCGCAATATTTCTTTTCAATTATTATCCATTGTGATTATAATCAACAATTTATAAGGTGAGCTACTCGACATTTTAATACCGAGTAGCTCACGACTGATTTTTTTATTGTTTTCCCAAACCAATCCATCCCACTGCTGCCGCGCCTACTAGCCCCGAATATTTATCGAGTCCTGCACTTACAATCTCTAAATCTAACCTTTTATCGAATAATAATTTCTCGACCTTGTTTCTGATTTCATCCAAAAACCACTTATTGTTTACTGCCACACTACCACCTACCGCTATTCTTTGTGGATTGATCGTCATTATGATATTGTTAATTCCTATTGCAATCCAAGTGGACGCCTCATCCAATATGTTTACCGCTAATGAATCGTTTTGCGATGCAGCAGCAAATACTTCCTTGGCGGTTATGTCTTCTACTTTTTTTACAAGATCAAGCACTAAACTTTCTTTCCCCTTACAAATACTTTCTTTCATTTTCTTCGCAATAGCAGTACCTGATGCCAAGGCTTCCAAGCATCCCTTTCTGCCGCAAGTACATTGTGGACCGTCAAATTTCAAAATCATATGGCCGACCTCACCGCCAAAGCCATTATTTCCTTTTAATAAATTGCCGCCACTTATGATGCCTCCACCTATTCCCGTACTGATTGTCAAATAAGTGAAATCTTTTATTCCTTTTCCTGCGCCATATAAGCTTTCTCCTATAACTGCTGAGTTGCAATCATTTTCAATGAAAACCGGCAGTTGTATTAGATTTTCAAGTCTCCCTTTAAAATCTAATCCCTCCCAATCTTTCAAATTCGGTGCATATACAATTTTATCATCTGTGGTAGATATAACCCCTGGAAAACCAACACCTATTCCAATCACTTTGTTATCCGACCCACAAGTAGCAATCAATGCTTTTGATTTTTTAACAATTATATCTAGTAGGTCCATGCTTGCCGCCTCGGATGGCACAAGAATTTTTTTACTCATAACTCCTTTGCAATCGACCAAGGCCAAGGCTGTTTTAGTACCGCCGATATCTATTCCCAGAACAAGTTTTTCTTCCAAAACATCCACACACCCTCCTGATTTTATGCTGAAGAACTAGATCTTTTAACGATAATATTTTTCGCATAAATGCTTGAGTTTATTTTCTAATTCTAGCGAAAATTCTTTTTCCCCAGCTCTCCATGTCCAATTGCCATCGGCTATTCCCGGAACATTCATTCTACATGAAGCTTCGAGAAGCAAATAGTCCTGCAAAGGAACAATTATGGTATCTGCTTCACTTTCATATACTTTTTCTATAAGATCCCATATTTTTTTCTCCTGAGCCAAAGAAAATTCTTCACCGGTTTTTTCCAGATACCAACCTAATAGCGTGTTATTATCATGGGTCCCTGTATAAAATATTTCATTTTTTTCTTCTAACTCAAGAGACCACTCATCATAAATGGAATTTTCCAACATAACTTGCAGCACCTTCATCCCAGGAAAGCCTAGCTCTTTTTTCAAAGCTCTCGCCTCGTCAGAAAGATTGCCCAGATTTTCTGCCCAAAAATTTATTTTTCCAATCTTTTCTTCGATTTTATCAAAAAACTCAAAACCAGGGCCACTCATCCAAGTGCCTATTTCCGCAGTTTTTTCTGTAGCTTCAACTTCCCAATAATCCGCAAAACCTCTAAAATGGTCTATTCTAATAAAATCCACCATATCATTTAACTCAGCGATTCTGTGTGACCACCAATCGTAATTTTCTTTTTTATTCGCTTTCCAATCATATACAGGATTGCCCCACAATTGTCCCGTTTTACTGAAATAATCCGGAGGCACACCCGCAATATATTCAGGATTTCCAGCATCGTCTAATTTGAACAAATGCTTGTTTGCCCAAACATCCGCACTATCCAAGGCCATATAAATAGGCAAATCACCTATGATTTCAATGCTTTGACTACCGGCATAGGCTTTCAATGCTTGCCACTGCTCATAAAATATAAATTGCCAAAATTTTTCTCTTAGTATTTCTATTTCCAGCTCTTTTTTCCAAAATATCATTTCTTCGGGTTTTCTATCCATGATATTTTTTTCCCACTTATTCCATGTTTCCCCCTTGAAACGCTTCTTAAGTGCTTGAAACAAAGCATAATCTTCTAACCAATATTGTTTTTTGATGCAAAATTTTCTAAAATTTTCTTTTAAGCTTGCATCTTCTTTTTTTATAAAATTTTCAAATGCTTTTTTCAAAAGCTTTTCTTTATATCTTTTTACCTGGTCATAATCGATCTTACTTTCCGAAAAACCAGGCGGATTTTTTATATCATATGCTTCTAGGCACCCCTTTTGGGCCAGATTTTCCAGGTCAATCAATAAAATATTCCCGGCAAAACCCGAAAAGCACTGGTAAGGCGAATTATAGGAATCCGGTGGATTTAGCGGTAGAATTTGCCACATCTTTTGACCGCCGGCTTTTAAAAAATCTACAAATCGATAGGCATTTTCGCCAAAATCTCCTATGCCATATTTCGATGGCAAAGATATTGGATGCAACAAAATACCGGTTCGTCTTTTTTCCAATTTTTCGCGGTTCCAACGATTTAAAACAAGAACTTTCCCTTCCAATGCATCTAAATGAACTTTAATTATACCCTTTTCTATATCCATCTCTTTATAGTCAGAAAAAACATCTAGCATTGTGCCATCTTCTAAAAAATCACTTATTTTTACACTAACTTCCGCAGGCGCTTCTGCGTTCGTGTTAAAAACAACACAAGCAAAATTATCTTGAATTTCTTTTCCAAAAGCATCTTTACCTTTTTCGCTGTATCTAAGGAAACCATAAACATGCTCTCCCTGATAAAATGATTGCCAATTACCAGTTTTAAAAACCTCGTAATAGTCTCTAATAAGAATCAACCTCTTATACCACGCCATTACTTCATCGTTTTCTCTTCCCCAAGGAAAGGTCTTACGGTTCAAAGGGTCTTTACCTCCGGTAGCGCCTGCTTCGTCTCCATAATATATATAGGGCACACCTGGAAAAGTCATCTGCCAAAGAATCGCCAGCTTCATTTTTTTTATATTTTCATCCAACTCCGTAAATATTCTAGTCGTATCATGCGACCCCAAAAGATTTAGAACGCTGTAAAAATATTCCACAGGATAATGTTCGCATAGGGTTTTTAATTTCAAATGAGTTTCTCTAGCATTGCTTTTTTTATTTAAAAAATTAATCAATATTTCCCTAAAGGGATAACTCATAACTGAATCCAGTTCTTTGCCTAATAAATAATTTCTTCTGGCGCCGTAGCTTATTTTGTTTGAAGCATCTTCCCAAATCTCTCCAATCAAGACACTTTCACTATCAATCGCCTTCATGTTTTCCCAAAAAGTTTTAATGAAGGCCTCCGGCAATTCATCCGCAACATCTAAGCGCCACCCCTTAACCCCAAGCCCCAGCCATTTCTTTAAAACACTATTTTCCCCTTTAATAATAAAATCCAAATAACTATTTTCCATTTCATTTACATTGGGCAATTCGGTAAAACCCCACCAACTATCATAACTTTCAGGGTAATCTTTAAATTTATACCAATTATAATAGGGCGAATCTTTAGATTGATAGGCGCCAAGTGAATCATAAGTATTGTTTTTATTGAAATAAATACTGTCACTTCCGGTATGGCTGAATACACCATCTAAAATAATGGCTATCCCTTTTTCGCCCGCTTTTTCACACAGTTTTTTTAAAATTTCAGAGTCACCGAACATACCATCTACTTTTTTATAGTCAGCTGTGTCATATTTATGATTGCTGGCAGACTCAAATATAGGATTCAGGTAGATGCATTTAATGCCCAAATCCTCCAAATACGATAGTTTTTTTATAATTCCCTCTAAATTTCCACCAAAAAAATCCCATCTTACAACTGCTTTTGTGTCCGGGTCCTTTATATAAAAGGGGTCGTCCTCCCAATTTGCGTGTATCAAACTATCTTTTTTGGGATTCATGATTTTCTTATCGGGATTGCCATTATAAAAGCGATCCACAAAAATTTGATATACAAGCGTTTCTTTAAGCCAAGCAGGTGTCTTGGTTTCCGCGTCATAGACTGTAATTTGATAGGCCGGTGGAATTGTTCTATAAATAGCCCCCTCGCCGCTTATCGCTGCCGATTTGCGTCCATAATAGTATACCTGGCCATTTTTTGACGCAGAAAAATAGTACCAAATCAATTGCGCTTTTTCAGGCAGGTTAAATTTTATTTCATATATTATTTGGCCATTCAAATCATCTATCTTTTGCATTAAATATTTCTCTACAATGCCCGATTCCCCAATAACAAAAAGTCTTATATCCTCTACCGCTTCATTTGCTATAAGCTTTAATTTCAAATTTACTGTTCTTCCGCAAATTATAGCGCCAGAGGGATTTCTATACTCTTTTTCAAAAGAATCATGTATCATCCAGTCCATCTCAAATCACCCTTTACCCCTTAGCCTATAGTTAAAAGCTCACAGGTTTTATTTTCCATATTTCCTTGGCATATTCATTAATGGTTCGGTCTCCAGAAAATTTGCCCGACTTAGCGATGTTTATTACCGCTTTTGTCGCCCATTGATCTTTATTTCGATAAACTTCTGCAGCTCTATTTTGAGCATCTACATAAGAATGAAAATCTTTGAGCACAAAATATTGATCATTATCTACCAAAAGCGCGTTATAGACATCTCTTGTAGCCTCATATGCCTGAATCATTTTCCCGGAAATCAATTGATCAACAATTTTATGGATATCAGCATAGTTATTATACATTTCAAAAGAATTATAACCGCCATATTGATAATAATCATGCACTTCATTAGGTTTTAATCCAAAAATAAAAATATTTTCATCTCCTACAGCCTCTTTAATTTCAATATTCGCACCATCTAAAGTTCCCATAGTAAGCGCACCATTCATCATGAACTTCATATTTCCTGTTCCCGAAGCTTCTTTTGTCGCTGTAGAAATTTGTTCACTTAAATCGGCAGCAGGTATAATTATTTCTGCCAAAGACACTCTATAATTTGCTAGGAAAACCACCTTCATTTTTTGGTTTACCACTGGATCTTCGTTGACGATTTTTCCCACTTCATTGATAAGTTTTATGACGTTTTTTGCAAAAGAATAACTCGGTGCTGCCTTGGCTCCAAATATAAAGGTCCTAGAAGGCATATCCAGATTTGGATTTTCTTTGATTCGATTGTATAAATCAATTATATGCAACACATTCAAAACTTGTCTTTTATAAGCATGCAGCCTTTTAACCTGTACATCGAAAATAGAATCCGTATCCACGATTATTCCCGACTGCTCTTTAATCAATTTTGCTAGATTCAATTTATTATCATGTTTTATTTTTTGAATCTCTTCTTTAAATGCAGCATCTTTTGAAAATGGCATTAATTCGGACATCCTGCCAGGTTCCTTTATCCAATTCCTTCCAATTGATTCACTGATTAAGTTCGCCAACTTAGGATTCGCGCTATTTAGCCATCTCCTGTGAGAAATCCCATTCGTCTTATTATTAAATTTTTCAGGAAAAATCTGATATAAACCTTTCATCAATTTCTTTTCTAATATCTCAGTATGCAGAAGCGCTACACCATTTACGCTATAGCTACCAGCAACAGCTAGATTAGCCATATGAATATTGCCGTCTTTTATGATTGCAACTCTTTTCACAAACTCCTGATTTCCTAAATATTTTATAGAAACTAATTGAGAAAACCTTTTATCAATCTCTTCTATTATCATATAAATTCTTGGCAATAAATTTTTAACCATATCTATCGGCCAAGTTTCCAGGGCTTCTGATAAAGTCGTATGATTTGTATATGAAATAGTCTGACTTGTAATACGCCAAGCCTCATCCCAAGAAATATTTTCTTCATCTATCAAAATTCTCATTAATTCCGGTATCGCCAAAACAGGATGCGTATCATTAATATGCACTGCTATGCGGTTTGGAATATCACTCCATTCTCCTCCTGCTTTACGAAAATTTCTAAGGATGCTTTGAATACCTGCACTAACAAAAAAATATTGTTGCTTGAGTCTCAACTTTTTACCCTCTGCGTGACTATCATCCGGATACAGATATTCTGAAATAGCCTCCGCCGCTCTTTTACGTTCCATTATTTTTCGTTGATTAACCTCTGTAATCAACTGATTTTGAAATTCATTATCAGTCATTTCAGAGCTCCATAATCTCAAAGTGTTTACTATATTATTATCATAACCAATCATGGGCATATCATAAGGCACAGCCAAAACCGTCTCATAATCCTGCAGCTTGAATACCACGTGATCTTCTTCCCAACTAGAGATAACATGGCCGTAAAACTTGACTTTTACAGCTTTGTCCGATCTTCTGATTTCCCAAATGTTACCTTCTTTTAACCAATTATCAGGCAGTTCTATCTGATAGCCATCCACTATTTTCTGCTCAAACAAGCCATATTTGTAACGTATACCGCAGCCATGCCCCGGCAAATCCAGCGATGCCAATGAATCCAAAAAACAAGCCGCCAATCTTCCTAATCCGCCATTACCTAACCCGGCATCTGGCTCAGCTTCTTCTAGATCTTTGATTTTTATGCCTAATTCCGATAAGCTTTCTTTGCAAAACTGATAAATCTGCAAATTCATAAGATTAACACCCATCATTCTCCCCAGCAAAAACTCCATAGAAAAATAATAGGTCTGCTTCAATTTTTCTTTTTTATATTGGGTATTTGTCTTAATCCAATTTTCACTGATTTCGTCCTTAATCATACGCCCTAACACTTGATACAATTCATTTTCAGTCGCCTGCTCCACGCCTTTACCAAAGGTCCTCTTTAATTTTTTTATAAACTCTGATTTAAAAACTTCTTTATCCTGGAACATAACGGCTCCTCCTATTTAAGAACTTCATTATACAAATCAGCATATTCTTTTGCGGCCCTTTCCCAGCTATGATTCTGTTTGGTCGCCTTTTTAACTATTTCCGCCCATAATACTCCATTTTCATAAAATCCTATCGCTCTTTTCAAAGTATAAAGCATATCATAGGCATTGTAATTCGCAAAAGTAAATCCATTGCCTTCCCCAGTTACTTCATTAAAAGATTGTATGGTATCTTTCAAGCCCCCTGTTTCCCTAACTAATGGAATACTACCATATTTCAATGCAATCAACTGAGTAATTCCGCAAGGTTCAAATTTTGAAGGCATTAGCATTAAATCGGAAGCTGCATAAATCTTATGTGCCAAGCTTTCATCATAAATAATATTGGCTGAAACACTTTTAGGTGATTTTCTGGCCATGTCTTTAAACATTTCCTCGTATTTATAGTCTCCTGTACCCTGTATGACAAACTGAATCGATTCCTTTAATATTTCGGGTATTACATTTTCTATCAGATCTAGTCCCTTTTGAGGAACAAGTCTTGAAATAATAGCAATCATTGGAATATCTTTATTGATTTCCAATCCTAAATGCTCTTGCAAGAGTACCTTGTTTTTTTGCTTTGTCTTATAGGAAGTTTTATAGTTAACAAAAATATCCTTATCTTTTAAGGGGTTAAAAACTTCATAATCCAAACCATTTACAATTCCACGAATATTTCCTCGCTTGGCTAACACACCGTTTAAGTTTTCTCCAAAATCAGGAGTTTTTATTTCTTCTGCGTAGCTTTTGCTTACAGTCGTAACCATGTCTGAAAAAATGATGCCACCCTTTAAAAGGTTAACTTTTCCATAAAACTCCAACTGATCCTCTGTAAAGCATCGGTCATCGAGTCCTAGAACATCTTCCAATACCGCTCTCGGAAAAACCCCTTGATATTTCAGATTATGAATGGTCATCACCGTTTTTATGTTTTTATAGGCTTCATCTTCTAGGTACAAGGTCTTTAAAAACACACTGATCAGAGCTGCATGCCAGTCATGGCAATGTATAAGATCCGGTTTGAAATCAATGTGCGCAAGCATATCCAGTACGCCCCGGCAATAAAAAGCGTAAATTTCCGCCTCATCATCAAAACCATAAATTCTTTCACGGTTAAAATAATATTGATTATCTATAAAATAATAATGCACGCCATTCCAATCCAATTCCTCTATTCCGCAATATAATTTTTTCCAACCTATTTTAACTTCAAATGAAGTTTTGAACTTTATTTTTTCTTTCAAGCCTTCATGAATAAGGCCGTATTTAGGCAATACAACCCTCACATCCAAGCCTTCTTTTTTTAGTGCCTTGGGTAAAGCCCCAATCACATCTCCCAAGCCCCCTGTTTTTACAAAAGGATAACCTTCAGCTGCAACCATAAGTACTTTCATCAAGCCGGTTCCTCCTCATTAATGTCTGTCTCTTTTTTCACCAACTCATGATGATCAACAATTGTAATCTGATTGTTTTTATGGTCTCCTAAAACTACACCATCCTCAATGACAGCCTCTCCACCTACTATGGTTTTATACACCTTTGCATTTTTCCCGATTTTCGCTCCCGGCATGATAATTGATTCTGTAACAAGGCTACCCTCTGCCACTTCAGCTCCATAAAAAATAACACTTTTTTCTACTTTCCCAAATATCTTTACACCCCTTCCCAAAAGGCTGGATATAATATTTGCCGAGCTTCCTACAAAGGTAGGTGGCTTATTGTGGTCTGCTGTGTATATTGGCCACTCCTCATCATATAAATCAACGCTTTTCCCTTCCAAAAGGTCCATATGAGCATCATAAAAACTTTCTATCGTTCCTACGTCCCTCCAATAACCTTTAAATGGATAAGCATAGGCTTTCTGTTTATCCTTTAGCATATTAGGTATTATATCTTTTCCAAAGTCATTTGTGGATTGCTTGTTTAATTCATCTTGAATCAGATATTCTTTAAGTGTTTTCCAATTGAAAATATAAATCCCCATTGAAGCAAGATTGCTTTTAGGCTTATTGGGTTTTTCTTCAAAATCAACAATAAGATTTTGATCATCCACATCCATTATTCCAAACCTAGACGCATCTGCCCAATTTACCGTCCTTACTGCCACTGTAATATCGGCTCTCTTTTCTATATGGAAATTTAACAATTTTGAATAATCCATTTCATATATATGGTCCCCTGATATGACCAAAATATATTCCGGATTGTTTTTTTCTATGAAATTTATATTTTGAAATATAGCATTCGCGGTTCCTTTATACCAATTATGATCTGTTTGTTTTAGATGAGGCGATAAAATGGTCAGTCCGCCTTTCTTTCTTTCCATGTCCCAAGTTCTGCCTATGCCTACATGATCATTTAATATCAATGGTTGATATTGTGTCAATACACCTACCGTTGTTATCCCCGAATGCATACAATTGCTCAATGAAAAATCTATAATCCTGTATTCAGCTCCAAAAGAGATTGCAGGCTTAGCCATTCCTTGTGTAAATGGTGCTAATCGTTTACCTTCGCCCCCTGCTAAAAGCATAGCAATACATTTCCCGTTTCTCATAATTTAACCCCTTTCTAATCTATAGGTTTTAAAATTAGTATCCCTAAAGGAGGAATCCTCAACTCCAGACTGTAATTTTGATTATGCCACGGTTTTTTATCTACCTTTAAATTCTTATGATTGATAAAGCCTGATCCACCATACCCTACAGCATCACTATTGAAGATTTCCTTATATTGTTTAGTTTCGGGTACGCCTATTCGATAGTTTTCATAAACCATAGGCGTAAAATTACAAATAATGATTGAGTATTCGCCCCTAATATTTTTACGCATAAAGGTAATGACACTCTGATTCTGATTATTGGCATCAATCCACGAAAACCCTTCCTGCACATGATCCATTTCCCAAAGCATATCGTGTTTTAAGTAAAACCGATTTAAATCCTTTACATATTTCTGCATTTTACCATGCATCTCATAATCTAAAAGAAACCAATCAAGTGATTTGTTTTCGTCCCATTCTATGAATTGACCAATTTCGCCACCCATAAATGTTGATTTTTTACCTGGGTGCGTCATCATATATCCAAACAAAAGCCTTAAATTTGCGAATTTCTGCCAATAATCCCCGGGCATTTTTTCCAGTAAGGATTTTTTTCCATGAACCACCTCATCATGGGAAAGGGCTAATAAAAAGTTTTCAGAAAAAGCATAAAAAAACGAAAAGGTCAATAAATTATGATGGTTTTTCCGATTAAGTGGATCAATCTCCATATACTTGAGCACATCGTTCATCCAACCCATATTCCATTTTAAGTTGAAACCCAATCCGCCTGAAGAAACAGGCATGCTAACTTGTGGCCAAGTTGAAGATTCCTCAGCAATCATAAGGGCTTCTGGAAAATGCGTTGATATAACGCTATTTAGTTTTTTTAAAAAATCTATACCTTCCAGATTTTCTCTTCCCCCATATTTATTGGGCATCCACTCGCCTTCTTTTTTCTGAAAATCCAAGTACAATATACTGGATACAGCATCCACTCTAATGCCATCTGCATGAAACATCTCCAGCCAAAACATGATATTTGAAATTAGAAAGCTGTTAACTTGATTTTTACCCAAATCAAAACTTAAGGTGCCCCACTGGCTTTGCTCCGCCTTTGTTTTTTCGCTATATTCAAAAACCGGCTCACCGTCAAACAGTCTCAATCCTTGATCGTCTTTACAAAAATGACTAGGCACCCAATCCAAAATAACGCCAATATTTTCTTTGTGAAAACAATCAATTAAATGCATCAACTCCTGAGGACTTCCATAGCGGCTAGTCGCCGAATAGTAGCCGGTAATTTGGTAGCCCCATGAACCATCAAAGGGGTGCTCCATTACAGGCATCAATTCTACATGGGTGTAACCCATTTCCTTTACATAACCAGGCAACTCTTCAGACAATTCCTTGTAAGAATAAGCTTCTCCATTTTCTTTCTTTTTCCATGAACCCAAATGCACCTCATAAATATTTATAGGTGCCTTCAACATATTTTTATTTTTTTTCCGCTTTTGCCAGGACTCATCCTTCCACAAATATCCCTCTAAATCATATATGATTGAGGCGTCTCCCGGTCTGATTTCCGATAAAAATGCAAAGGGATCCGCTTTCCTAAGCACCTCTCCTTTTTTAGTATAAATCTCATACTTATATAAATCACCAGCTTTAGCATCCGGTGTACATAATGACCAAATACCACTTTCGCCCATGGTCTCCATTACATGCTTTTCACCCTTCCATCCATTAAAACTGCCTATCACTTTGACTCGTATTGCATTTGGCGCCCAAACTAAAAATCTAACATTATTAGAGGCTCCCTTATGCCTGACATGAGCACCGAATATTTTATAAGCTTTATATAAAGAACCTTCCCCAAATAAATAAAAATCCTCACTATCTGGCATGTTATGCATACAGTCACCCCTTCCACTTGTTAATGCCTATATATTTCTCTTATACCCCCAATAAAAAATTGCATTCTATACTTTTAATAGCTTTTATTAAGACTTTTTAAAATATGCCCAAACCCGAATTATATTAATATTACCCTGTCATTAATTCTTCCAAATTAAGTATATCACAGATTGCAAATGCCATATAGCTCTGTGCTCGCAACAAGTGCAATGTATCAAGCTTATGAAAACCGCCAAAATATTCATAGGATGTCTTTTGCAATCAAGGACTCTCTACAAAAATACTTCTATGCCTAATTTAAAAGTTAATTGCTAGCAATATGTCCTTTTATAAAAAGAAAGGGTTACAGCAAATTGCTATAACCCTAACAATACTAATATTATTAGCTACGCCCTAAGAAACTTGAACCCCAGACGCCTAGACTCACAAATCATGGGGTCAGTTCAAAATCCAGAGGCTTTTCTTACCTTTCAATTTTATTGTTATTTAATGTTGCATTTTCTTTTAAATCTAACAACACATATCCCAAGCCACATCGATTACTAAAATGTCCAATCAATTATTGATTTATAATCTCTCCAATTTTTTTTAACGAAATTGAAATCGTCCCATCAGGATTATTTTCGAATTCTACAAAATCGCTATTATGAAAGTATTCGACCGGTATAGTGATTGATATTCCTGTATCTGTTTTGATTTTATGATTTTTATTGGTTCTCGCAGCATAGGATTGTTCAATTTCTACGCTTCCCTTGATACCATGCTCTTTAATAGCCTCTGAGTACTTCTTCTTTGAATCCTCCGAAAAGCCAAACACCGTTTCCCCTAGTTCTTCAACATTTAATTCACTGGATATCTCAGAATTTTCACGGATAATATTTTTAGTCTTGGCTAATATTTTAGCGCTATTTTGTCCATTCTCATCCGCTATGTCAATAGCGATAGCTTTTATAGCATCCATGGTTTCTTTTACCGATACTGAGTTTGAACATTTTAATATCAGATCCTTTAGGATATAGGTATCTTGCCCATTTAAAAGCCTTGAATTGTCTATGAAAATTATACCTTCATTCTTTGCATTTACAAAGGCAAAGGATTTCAGCTTTTGACTTGTGCTTGGCAGAATTGCAAAATGCTGAATAATTTCATTTGAAACAGTATCGTTTGAATTATTTACATTATGAGTATAAGCTTGAATACTTTTTAATTCTATAAGGCCAAAAAAATTATCATTGTTGCAAGCAAATTCAACAAATATTATGTCCACATTATTCTCTTCATCAGATTCAAAGATATGTTTCAAATACTCGGATGCAATATTTGCAGACATTTCTATGAAATCTATCGAGTCATTCTTATAACTCGTCACCTCTTCAATAAAAACACTTTGTGACAGAAATTTACCTTTTTTTATTCTTGGATCATTTAACAATTTTCCGATATGTTTACTTATATAATTAAGAATTCTTTCATCTCTTAAATCCAATTCTTTCTGTGATATTATCGGTAGCACCGAGTGCACATCTCCTATGTGAAGGATGGCTCTTTTTACATCAATCATTATTTTCTCTCCTATCTATTTCTGCTTTCATATGTTTCTTGTTTTGTAATACTTAACAAATGATAACTTAAGCGAACCGTTCTAGGCTCTCTTGCATCTGTTTCACACACAAAGGGTACTTCGGCGCTCTAGGCTTATGCAATAGACTTAAGCGCAGTGTCGATCAAACCAGGCACTATGAGTTTTTTGAATTGATTTTATTTAAGTTGTTAATTATTTTATCCAGAATTTGACCATCATGACCATCCGACAAATCCTTTGCGGCCGCTGTTGCCTCAATTATTTCATCGATATTTTTATTTTTAAATTTTTTTCTTGCCAAGACATCCTCATCTACAAGGCCGACATCATCCAAATCTCCACTCAATCCAACATGAATTAAAGCCTTGGTGTTTCCCACAGGGCACTTTGTTCCATCGCATTCACCACAAATTCCCTTGCCATTGCAAAGCTTTTCTATTTGAACTTCCATATCCGCATAGTAATCATGAAGCCTCTTGGAGACCTTTCTGTATTTCGATATGGGACCGCTTTTGTATGCCACATAACTTTTTCGAAACATGAAGGCGAAGACAAACGTTACCGCCAAAAGATAAAAAATTACTGAAGTCGGATTAATATAAACTTTTGGAACAGCCGTATATAGTTTAACACTCCCGAAAAAAAGGAATATGAGCGCGGCAACAGCTTTGATACCTATTTCAGGAATCCTGTCCCCAATTTTTTTACCCACATATATTCCAAGACAGCTTGTTGCAACCATTCCTGATACAGTACCCATCAATACCAATAGAATATTTGACGAGCCCGCCGCAAGAGTGATTGCAGCCAATTGAGTCTTGTCCCCAAGCTCTCCAATGAAAAAAGCCAATGCAACAGTAGTGACTGCTCCGTATTTGCCTCTTGAAGTTTTTTCCTCCCCATCGTCCTCTTCCACCCTAAGCGACCATATTCCAAAGATCACAAATGCAATTCCAGCTACAATCTGAATTGTATTCATTGGAACGATTCTGGTCAGCTGGCTGCCAAGCGCCACAGCTATTCCGTGGTTTAGAAAGGCTCCTATCGCAACACCCAGCAAAACTTTTTTGACCGGATATCTGCTTGCAAAGGCTATCGCCAGTATCTGCGTCTTGTCTCCCATCTCAGCCATAAAAATAAGTATGAAAGCCTGCAAAATTTCATGTATCATTGTGTTTTCTCCGTTTTTCGTGCTTTTACAAAAATAATATTCCTCTGGATTTATATGTATTCCTAGCGAAAAATATTCATATTTATAAAAATCGTTTTGTTCAAATCCTCATTTCGCTTTCCCATTATATCACTCAATCAAAGCGTTTTCCATTTCACATATGACTTATAAACAATTCCATATTTACAAAACCGAAGGCCTTCCTCTTTCAAAGCGTTTTCCCTGTACCTCCTCATATTTTTTATTTCTAAGAAAGGAAAAAACACCAAATTCTATGGGAGAATTCGGTGCTTGAATTTTATTTTTGGTACGCCCTGAGGGACTCGAACCCCCGACGCCTAGATTCGAAGTCTAGCACTCTATCCACTGAGCTAAGGGCGCACGTTTGTTTACCTTATCTATAGTAGCATTAAAGTGTAAATGATTCAAGTCAAAAGATTCCTTGAAAAACGGGACTAAAGGCATATTTACTCATGCCTTTGGTCCCACTTTTTATTCCTTTATATTTATTATTTTTCTCCGAAAACTATTTCCTTGTAGCCCTCAGGATCGGTATCACCCTCTGTACTAAAGATAAGTATTTCGCTATTTTCGTCTATTCCTATGAGCTTCCTATACTCAGCATACTCAGGATTTGAACAAATGATGTATAAAAGTCCAAGTCCCACCGCCCCTGATTCACCCGAAACTACTACCGGATCATCTCCTATTGGATGGGCAAGTGTCTTCATTCCTATTCTTGTCACATCGTCCCCGCATTTTGCGGCAAAGGATGCGAAATCCCGTAGTACAGGCCAAGTGAAAGGATTCGGCTCTCCGCAGTTGAGTCCCGCCATTATGGTCTTTGGAAAACCGCCCACAGAGGTCGGCCCTTCTGCTCCGCTCTTCATTGACTCATAAATACAGGCCACTTCCCACGGCTCCGCAACCGTAGTTATCGGTGGATTCTTTTCGTAATAATGGGCTATAAATCCTAGAACCCCTCCGGCCATTGAGCCTACTCCGGCTTGGAGAAACATGTGACTTGGTTTGTCCACTCCGTAGTTCTCAAGCTGCTTTAAAGCCTCGAAGGCCATGGTTGTATAGCCCTGGGTTATGTCGTTAGGTATATCCATGTAGTCAGCGCTACCAGTGTCCTGAACGAAATGGTATCCGTTTTTCTTGGCATAGGCTGCGGCGAAACGAACGGCGTCATCATAGTTCATGTCGGTTATCTCAACCTTTGAATCACCTATCTCACGAATGGCATCTGCCCTACATTCCTTGGAACCGACGGGCATATAAACCTCGGCGCGCGCGCCTAGCTTCATGGCAGCCCAAGCCACTCCCCTTCCATGGTTTCCATCCGTGGCCGTAACATAGACGGCCTTTGATGGATCTTCTTCGCTCTCTGCTATCTTTGATATGGCGTAGGATGCACCAAGTGCCTTAAATGCGTTCAGTCCGAATCGTTTGGATTCGTCTTTAACATATAT
>CAZTZB010000041.1:0-15256 GCA_964617505.1 uncultured Peptostreptococcaceae bacterium
TGCCATCTTTTATGGCAAGAAGTTCATCGTATATTGACTCGATATGGATTGTTCTAACATCGCGTCCGCCCAAGCCGTAAACATAGCTTATTGTTTTTGGCGGATTCGGGAGATCGTAAAGGGCTGTTCTAACCTCAGCGAAAACCGGACCTCCTATTGTTGAAAAACCTTCATGCCTATCCATTACAGCTACTGTTTTAACATTCTTTAAAGCCTCGGCGATTTCTTCACCGGGGAAAGGTCTGAATACGCGGAGCTTTAAGAGACCAACTTTCTTGCCTGCGTCTCTCATGGAATCAACAACATCCTTTGCAGTTCCGGCTGTTGAATTTATTACGATGATTGCAACTTCAGCATCTTCGAGTTTGTATGATTCAAAGAATTCATAGGATCTGCCTGACATCTCGCCGAACTCTTTTCCTACAGATAAAATTACATCTTTTGCTTTTTTCATGGCTTCGAGTTGCTGGCGCTTATGCTCCATATAGTATACAGGGCTGTCATAAGGGCCGTGGGCTATTGTTTCGTTTGGATTCAGCATATAATTTTCAGGGGTGTATTCGCCAACGAAAGCTTTAACCTTTTCATCTTCTATCAGTTCGATATTTTCAACGCCGTGGGAAGTTATAAAACCGTCTTGGCATACCATTACAGGCAATTGAACGTCTGGGTGTTCTCCAATCCTGAATGCTTGAATAAAGTTGTCATATGCTTCCTGGTTGTTTTCGGAATATATTTGTATCCAACCGGAATCCCTGGCACCCATAGAATCGCCATGGTCTGCGTTTATGTTTATAGGTCCGGTAAGAGCTCTGTTAACACAAGCGAGTGTGATGGGGAGTCTTGAAGAGGCTGCAACATAAAGAACCTCGTGCATAAGAGCGAGTCCTGCTGATGAAGTTGCAGTAACCGTTCTGGCACCTGCAGCTTCTGAACCTATGCATGCGCTCATTGCACTGTGCTCTGATTCCACCGTGACGAATTCGGTATCTACCAGTCCGTTTGCTACAAATTGTGAAAAGTATTGAGGTATTTCAGTCGAAGGCGTAATCGGAAATGCAGGCATAACATCCGGATTGATTTGTTTCATTGCATGAGCAATTGCTTCGTTTCCTGATAATCTATCTCTTATTCCCATGTTAAACCTCCTTTTTTTCGTCTTTGATGAAATCTATGGCACCGAATGGGCATACCTTTGCACATATGCCGCATCCTTTGCAATGGTCATAATCAAAGTCTAATCGTTTTTTGTTTTCTACCGGTATCGAAGAATCCGGGCAAACCGGTACGCAGAGCAGGCATTGTTTGCATTTATCCTCATTATAAACAGGAATCATTGTCCGCCAATCTCCTGTTTTAAATAGGTTGGCGCTGCCGGATTGAGTAATAGTTCCACCCGGTGAGATATCTTTCCAATTTACTTGTGGATTAATATTTTCGGTCTTTCTGCTATCCATTATTTTGCCACCTCCTGCATTGCTTCTTTTAGAGCTGCCATGTTGCCTTTAATTACTTCTGGCTTTGTAGTGAACTTGTGGTTAAAAGATCCCTCCATTGCATCAAGAAAGGAAGCTTCATTCATTACGCCGCTAACCTTTACAACTGCTCCGAGCATTGGTGTATTAGGAAAGTTTCTTCCAAGATTCTCTTCCGATATTTTGCGTGCATCGATGGTGAAGATTCGGCCCTTGTAGTTTTTGATTTTTGGTTTGATTTCTTCTACAGATTTTGGTGTGTTGATTATTATGGCGCCTTCGGGTTTCAGTCCGGCAGTGACATTGACTGTTGCAAGTAAAGTTTCATCTACAACAACCACAAAATCCGGCTCATAAATATTTGAGTGAACCCTTAAAGGATTTGAACTGATTCTGTTGTAGGCGGTTATTGGGGCACCCATTCTCTCAGGTCCGTATTCAGGAAAACCCTGAACATAATTGCCTGTGTTGAAAGCTGCGTCCGCAAGAAGAAGAGAAGCGGTTTTTGCGCCTTGACCGCCTCTTCCGTGCCAGCGAATCTCTGTAAGATTTGACATTGAGCATACCTCCTTAAATTTGTTAAGTATATATGCAATATATGTGCCAACATCAAATAGATGAGTTTTCAATATCTTGGGACAATAATTTTAAGCGAAGTGTTAGAATTAGTGTTATAATTTTAATAAAATGTTAGAAAAGGTGGGGGCAAAATGTATAAGGGACTTAGAATCGAAGTTGCCGATGACATTATGAATAAGTCAAATGATGGAATAAATGTTGTCGATAGAGAAGGAATTCTCATATATGTCAATAAGTCATCTGCAGATTATGCAGGATACCGAATTGATGAGATGATAGGAAATCATATTACAAAATATTACCCGCATGCGGTACTTTTAAAGGTGCTTGAGGACCGCCAACCGATATTGGAAAAAAGAATTCATTATGTTAAAAATAAGCGGTATGTTGTAAATTCATATCCGTATTACATAAATGAAGAATTTTTAGGGGCTTATTCTATTTTTCGGAGCATTAAGGAACTCGATGAGTTAAACAAGAAAATTAAGTATCTTCAACTGCAATTGGAACTTAACTCAGTTATTGAGGATGTACCGTCTGTGATAGGGAAGGATGGTAGTCTCAGTGAGGTCATAAAGCGTGCCAGAAGGACGGTGGGATCTTTAGGTGGCCCTAGGCACTCAATCATAATTGGTGAGTCCGGGACAGGAAAAACGATGGTTGCAAATATGATATACAATTACGCAAAGGATATTGGGGTCATTAGCCAAGATGCTCCATATATAGAGATAAATTGTGCCCAATTCACGAATTCTGACATAGCTGCCGTTGAAATTTTTGGTAGTGAGGAGGGTGCATATACTGGTTCGAAAAGGAAAAAAGGTCTCTTTGAGCAAGCAAATGGAGGCATTCTGTTTCTTGACGAAGCACATGCATTGGAGCATTACCAGAACCTGCTTCTTAAGGTTATTGAGACGGGAAAAATAAGGCGAATAGGCGGCTCAAAAGAACATAGAGTTGATGTTATTGTAATTGCGGCTTCAACGAGAAATCTTAAGGAAGAATTGCTGCCTGAGCTTTACCAAAGGCTTGCGCAATATGAAATATACCTTCCTGCTTTAAGCGAAAGAAAGGTTCAAGAAAAAAACGAGCTGTTGAATTATTTTATTTTGAAGTATCAAGAAGCCGTCAAGAATTTACATGGAATCAAATATAAAGTAATCATTGAGGAAGAAGCTAGAAACATTTTGCTTAATGCCAACTATCCGAGGAACATTAGACAGATGAGAGATGTCATAAATTTCAGCATAGATTCAGCCTCTCCGTTGATTGACGATATAGACATGGACAAGGAAATAGTAACCAAAGTTGGGGTTGAAGATTTACCGTTTGAATTGATTGGTGGAGAAAACGCGCAAAACTTTAATCGCATTAACAAAGCAATTGAAAGCATGATAAATGAGTATTATTCAATAGGCATGGGTTCAAGAAAGATAGCGAAGGAATTAAAGAAGAACGGATATGAAATCGAGTATTACCAAGTAGCGTATTTTCTAAAAAAAAGCAGGAAGAAAGACTGACTTTTTAAGAAGCAGAGGAATGCCGATATGGAATTTAATGATACAATAAATTTAAATAACTGACAATAAATTTGAAGGGGTGGTAAAATGCCGGAATTTGCAAAACGTATGTCGACAATGGAAGAATCGGCGACTGTTATTAAAAAGTTGTTTGGAGCCATGAATGATCCAAATTTGATATCATTCGGAGGAGGAGCGCCGGCAGTGGAGGCTCTTCCTATCGATATCGTCAGGGAAATTACAAACGATATTATGAGAATAGAAAAAAGGGGCGTGGAAGCTCTCCAATACGGTAACGTAATGGGAGTGGAAGACTTGAGAGAAATCATTGTAAATGAACTTCTTAAGCCTAAAGGAGTAGAGGCAAGCATCGAAAACATTATAATAATAAACGGTGGTTTGGAAGCAATGAACCTGCTCTGCCAGTTATATATAGAACCGGGTGATGTCATATTGGTAGAATCGCCCACCTTCGTTCATTGCGTGGAGATATTCGAAATGTTTGAAGCCAAATGCATTCCGGTTGAAATGGATGAAGACGGAATGATTACTGAGGATTTGGAAGAAAAAATCAAGAAATACAATCCTAAAATGGTCTATGTTATTCCGACCTTTCATAATCCTACAGGCAGGACCTTATCCCTAGAAAGAAGAAAAAAAATAGCAGAACTCGGAAGCCAATATGATGTAATTATTCTTGAAGACGATCCCTATAGGGATATAAGGTATAGCGGAACGGATTTGTTGCCGATAAAAGCCTTCGACAAAACCGGTCATACTGTTCTTGCTAACAGTTTCTCAAAAATTTTTTCGCCAGGAAGCAGACTTGGTTATATATTTGCAAACGATGAAACAACAAAAGAACTGTTCGCAGCAAAAACTGCTACTAATTCCCATACGTCTATGATTCCACAAATCCTATGTGCCGAATTCTTCAAGAGAGGTTATTACCCAGAGCATCATAAGATGATATGTGATTTGTACAGGGAAAGAAGAGATACGATGATTGAGTGTATTGACAAGTTCTTTCCAGAGGGGACAAAACGAGTTTTTCCTGATGGAGGTCTTTTTACATGGGTTGAGTTGCCGGAAGGCATCAATACAACAGAATTGTTGGTAGAAACTGTGAACAATCCGGATGTTAAAGTGGCTTTCGTTGCTGGAGAAGGCTTTTTTGTAGAAGGGAATGGAAAAGGGAACAATTGTATGAGGGTTAGTTTCGGAGGAGTTTCGCCAGAAAAAATAAGGATTGGAGCGGAAAAACTAGGCAGATTTATATGCCAAAAGCTTAAATAAAATTATGAATCGAAAATAACGAAATGACTTATAAAATCGCAGTGTTCTTTTTGCTGCGATTTTTATTTCAAAAAACGATTATAAAATCGGATGCGATATCTAAATAAACTGAATTTTATAAGTTATCGAAAGGTATAAGTGCTTCTAGACATGGTTATGCAAATCGATTCAATCATGTGGTATAATCATAGCTAATTGTATTAAACGGCCATAAAATCAAAAAATAGATGTACATAAAATGCAATATTTTTAAGTAATAATTGAGGAGATAGCTATGGATAGAATTGTACCATCATCAAGCCTGAATAAAAAAATAAGTATTACAGTTATTGTTTGTATCATTATCCTTTTATCGTCATTTATTGCTTTTGGTGATGAAAACTTGCTTGATAAGGATAAAAAGCCGATATTTGAAAAAATAGATAGGGAAATGAATCTATCCAACTTGTCGGTTTCATCCATCGTTCAAGATAAGTATGGCTTTTTATGGTTTGGGACTCAGGGAGGACTGAACTATTTTAATGGAAGAAGTATAAAAATATATAAAAATAATCCTTTTGAAAATAACGAATTGATTCATAATTTGATTCAAACCATGTATTATGACGAGGAAAAGCATGAATTGTGGATTGGTACATATCAAGGTTTATCTCATTATATGATTGCGGGTAATAAATTCAAAAATTATTCTGCTGAAGAAAACGGATTGTCAAATGCTGTAGTTGTAGCGGTGACAAAAGATGCAGATGGTTATATATGGATAGGGACACTCGATGGTTTGAACAAATTGGATCCAAGAACTGATAACATTATAAATTACGAGGTTCCAGGCAATGTAGTAAGAGATTTACTCGTTGATTCTACAGGACGTTTACTAATTGGAACTTATGAGGGGCTTATGTATTTCAATGAAAGATTAAGCCGAGTTGATAAGATTGATGTGGAAATTCCTACTCCATATGTAATGGAAATTAAGGAATTTGAAAAAGGGATACTCACATTGGGTCTTTGGGACGGAGGCATAGCTGAAATAAATATGATTACAAATGAAGTTAAAACAAGAACCTATGCTGATAATAGAATTTATAGTGTTCTTAAGACTAATGATGGCACACTTTGGACGGGGACATGGGGTGGGGGACTTTTTGCAACAACAAAAGATGGTGATGTATTCCATTTTGAAGGGGACGGAAAAGAAAACTCGCTTTCAAATCCGATAATTTATTCATTGTTTCAAGATGAATCGAACAATTTATGGATTGGAACAAATGGCGGCGGAATATCGAAGCTTAATCCAAGGAAGACAAATTATGTAAAATACAGTCATAATCCTGAGATTGCGGGAAGCCTAACTCAAGGTAAAATCAATAAAATCTTTAGAGATAGCGAGGGAAATCTATGGGTTGCCATATATAATTCTGGATTAAATCGTTTTGATGAAGAAAAGAATGAATTCATAAAGTATGCAGAGGGAATGAAAGAGCCATTTTCGCTAATGGATAACCAAATAGTAGATATTATGGAAACAAAGGAGAGGGAGTTGCTATTTGGTACAGGAGCAGGAATTCAAAAGTATAATATTGAAAGCGGCGAAATGCAAGAATTTGATATTTTACCCGAAGGAATACTTGTTTATGCTTTAGAAGAAGGTCCAAGAGAGGAGATTTTGATTGGAACATATAGCAACGGATTATATATTTATGATAAATCTTCTGATTTTTTAAAGCATTATAGCAGTAATTCGGAAGAAAATAAAAATATTTCCGATAATCTGATTTACGATATTTTAACAGATAGCAAGGGTCGAATTTGGATAGGAACAAATAATGGACTTAACTTAATGCAAGCTGGAGAAGAAAATTTTAGAGTGTTTAGGAGACAGGCAGGAGACTATAGCTGCATTGCAAGCAATACAATAAGGAGCTTATACGAAGATTCGAAAGGCAGAGTTTGGATTGGGACGGTAAGTGGTGGAGTTGCGCTATATAACGATGAAGATGACAACTTTACAAGCTACACGGAATCTGACGGAATGCCAGGAAATACCATTATGAGTATAATGGAAGGTAAAGACGGTTTGATTTGGATGGCTACGCAAAATGGTATTGCTGTTTTAAACCCTGAAGATGGTGAAATCATCAAACTTACTCCGGAAGATGGAATAGGATTTTGGGAATTTAATCCAGGACATTTTGCAGAAAAAGATGGCACACTCCTTTTTGGAGGAATAGATGGTATAACTGCAATACCTAACAATGTAAAAATTAATGCATATGAATCTCCGGGGGTTTATATAACAGGAGTCAATGTGAGACAAGAAGAACTTGATTCAAATAAACAGATTTTTAATGGAGATGAAGTCATTTTAAATCCTGATGATAATTTGCTTAGTTTTGAATTCGTTGCATTGGACTTTGATTCTCCATATAAAACAAAGTTTTTGTACAAGCTTGAAGGTTTTGATGACAAATGGAATAAGTCGGATACGAGAAATTATGCTTCATACTCAAATTTATCCCCTGGAAAGTATGAATTTGTAGTAAAGGCGGAAACTTTTAGAGGGGTTAGCACTGAACCCGCTAGCTTTATTTTTACTATTGAAAAGCCGTGGTATAGAACCATATATGCATATGGATTATTTGCTATGGCACTTATGGGTATAATTTTGGCAGCATACAAGATAAGAGAAGGATACTTTCTGAATGCAAAGAATTCTGAACTCTCACATTTAAACAAAAGACTAGAAGAAACTAATAATGAACTTGAAAGGGCGTCGATAAGAGATCACTTGACAGGTGCATATAATAGAGGATATTTCGATGTTTTAATAAAACAAGAATTAAATCTTGCAAAAAGAAGTAATGCGAGCTTGTCGCTAATAATGTTTGATGTTGATAATTTTAAAGACATTAACGATACATTCGGACATTTGACAGGTGATGATTTTCTAATAAAGATTAGTGAGGCAATTACCTCTGTTTTGCCACGAAGCACAGATACGGTTTCAAGATTTGGAGGCGACGAGTTTGCCATTGTTCTTTATGATACGGATAAAGAAGGAGCTATACTGGTAGCAGAAAGAATAATTAATACTTTTGAAGAAGTTAGTTTAATGCCTAAATTTACGAATGGAAAAATCAAAGTCACTTTAAGCATTGGAGTTGTTTCATCAAGACCTGAAGAGTACACATTGCCCGAAACTCTGATTGAAGCGGCGGACAAAGCGCTTTATGAAGCTAAGCAGCAAGGGAAAAACCGTATTTGTATAAGTAATGAAATAAAATAAACTCAAAATATAGCAATAAAAAAAATCGCCTTTTGGGCGATTTTTTTTATTGCTATAACCAATTATTTTCAATCAAATCCTTTGCATCCCTTGTCAATGGAATCAAATCGGTTCTGTCTAAATAACTTATATCAAATTTTCTATTTAGCGCAGCAAAATGTTTTATTCCAAAAGCAATTTTGTTTAGATAAGAGTAAACACCAATTGCTCCGGGGGAAAAATTATTCGCTTCTTTGCCATATATCGCCCGTAAATCGGCTAGGTCGCCGAATATCTCTTCGATTGTAGAACCGTATTTGCTAAATATTTTGGGGACATTGCCTTCATTAATCATTTCACCTACTTTTTTACTGTTCATTGCAGCCGCCATTGCCGCACGGCATATTCCTATAGCTGTCACATCTCCATCTCCATAAGACAAAGCCTTGAAAACCTGGTCTTCAGAAGCGAATCCGCCTGTTATAGTTATTGCCGGAATCCATAGTCCTTCTTTTTTAAGCTTCTTGACGATGGTGCAGATTGCTTCTTCCATGACGACTGTGGGATATGCCCATTCGTTCATCATTTTGCATGGACTATAGCCGCTACCGCCACCAGCTCCATCAAAGGTTATCATGTCAATCCCTGCCTTGCTCCCTAGGCGTATGGATTTTTCAAGATCCGATGGATCGTAGCCTGCCATTTTAAAGTAAACATTTTTTGCTCCCATTTCGCGAAGCTCTGCAACCCTTGGAACCAAATATTCTTCAGTCCAAAGAGGAAGCCTTGCATATACATAGAAGTTTGGGCATACGCCATCTTTATAGGCTTTCATAACCGCTGGGTCGCTTGGATCGGGATGAACAAGATTGCCTGTTTCCTGCTTTTTGATTGCTTCTTCCATATTTTTAAGACGGACAATCGGTTGGGTTCCTTTTGCTCCTTGCCCGAATTTTATTTCTATAGCCTCGGCTCCCTCTTCTTTTATAGCATACTCTGGGAGTCCTAACATATTGTCTTCGACATTGCACTGCAAGATTATCTGTCCATAGCCTCGATAGTATTTATTGAAGGATGCTAGGATTTCTTTTAGCCATGGGAAATTTGTTATCTTTCCATTTTCAATCTTGAGCTTAGGGTCTTTATTCCTTGCATCTTCACCGATTACGCAGCAAACACCGGCCATTGCCGCTCCAGCAAAATAATCCTCCCAATTGAGCTTTATAAGAGCCGGAAGGATTACAGGCATCGCCAATTTAACGGGATTTATTTTGCCGAATTCCTGCTCAAGATTGACATTGAAAATATTTGCTTCTTCATATGTAGGATTGACGCCTGTTGCTCCGAAAACTCGTCCGTTTATATTGAAATTTGAATAATCTAAAGGATAGTCTTTTTCTGAACCGACTTGATTTGTTCCTGTAGTGGTAGGGTAGACGGTGCGCATGCCTAAAACCGCAGCCAAACCGAGCTCACAGGTTGTGATGCATTCCTCTGTGCATAGAGAACACATTCCTGATTGAGGCGAGAGTTTGTTGCTTCGATTCTTTGTATCGTTGAAAGCCGACGATAAAGCTGGTGAATAAGTCATTATACATCCCCCTTTGCAGTATGGTTTTATGTGGATTCATATATAATAATAGATTTAAAATAATCTAATAGGGCAAATGCTCTTTACTGTCATATTATAACAAAGGAGTCTCCTATAAGCAAGAATGCCTGGTCGGCATCGTTTAGATTTCGATGTCGTTATTAAACGGTTCTTTATTTTCATGCTTGAAAATAGAGCGCCAAGTTTGGTCGAGAGTGTTGTGCTTAATCATTGCAGGATCGAATTTAAATATCTTGAAGGTGATCTGTATGCAAAAGCCGATTGCAAAAGCCGATATGATTGTTCCTAAGCCGACCATGCCGCCCAAACGCCAACCGACAAAAACTGCCATGAGTTCGATGCTCCCGCGGCAGATGCCGACTGAAAGTTTTGTTTTTCGGGTAAGAGCGACCATTAGGCTGTCTCTGGGGCCGGCTCCGAATCCCGAGCCGATATAGTAGTATGAAGCCAAGGAGATTATGAACATGCCTGAAAACATCATAATCAAACCAAAAGCGAAATTGTTTGCCGTAGGAATAAACTTAAGTATAAGGATGACATCAAGGAATACGCCTATAAGAATCATATTGAGAATAGTGCCTAGTCCAAGTTTTTCTCCGAGCATGATGGACAATATTCCAATAACCAGTCCTGTAATAATGGAAGCAGTTCCTATGCTGATGCCTGCCGTTTTCGCAAACCCTACATGGAAGACTTCCCATGGAGCGTAGCCTATATTTGCTTTTAAAGTGAATACTATACCAAGTGAGTACAGAAAAAGCCCCCACAGAAGGCGCAAAAGACGCATATAGAATGATTTCATAGAAAACCCCTTTCAATATCGGATGACTAATGGATTAATGATATAGTTAATGTATGACAATTATCAAGCATATAATGGTTGAATACGGCTTAAACGATGCATTCAACTTAATTGTAGCTGTATCAAGTAATAAGTCAAATACATATTGTTTGTCATACAATATGTATTTGAGGAATCATTGTGAGGAATCCAAAAATAATAGAGACCTAAAAAAACGAGGAATTGAGCGAAGATAGGCTTGATGTAGAAAGCGAAGGTTGGGAGCCACTGTAGACGCGTATTTGATAAAAAAATAATATGATATGGATAAAATTTAATATAAAACAATAAATCACATCCTTATTTGGATGTGATTTATTGTTTTATATTTTTAATATGTTCTACTTGCCTAAAATATTATTGTTATTCAAATTAGGTCATGATAATAATTATAGTGGTAGTTTTGTTATTTATGCTTTGGATTTTTCGTTAACCAGTGCTTTCCTCGTTTTATTTTGAAATTTTGAAAAGGTCTGATTTAGGGTTTCATGTTTCACCTTGGTCGGGTCGAATTTTAGGAGCTTGAATGTTGACTGAATGAAAAATCCGATTGCTAAAGCTGAAATTACAGTTCCAACTCCGAACATTCCTCCAAGTTTCCAGCCTGCCATTGCAGTTGTCACTTCAATGGCTCCCCTGCAAACACCCACCGGAAGACCAGTCTTACGAGTAATGGCAACCATTAAACTGTCCCTTGGACCAGCACCGAATGCAGAAGCAATATAATGATAACTGCCATAGGATAGCAGAACCATACCTCCTGACATCATAGCTATTCCGTATGTGAAGCTTTTTGCTGTTGGTATAAAATTCATTGAAAGTATCAAGTCAAGAAATAACCCGATTACAATCATGTTGAAAATTGTACCAATTCCTATCTTTTCGCCTAAAATGATAGTTGCAGTGCCAACGACTAGTCCGGTAAGTATGGACGCTATTCCAATTGTTGTGCCTATAGTACTGGCCAACCCTGCATGGAAAACATCCCAAGCTGGGTAGCCTATGTTTGCTTTCAGCATAAATACAATTCCAACAGAACATATAAAAAGTCCCCAATTAAGGCGAATAAAACGTATTATAAATGATTTCATAAAAACTCCTATTGCTACGAATATTTGGTTTTTGTTTAATGATTGCGTATTGTTAGATTCTATAGTTTTTTTGAATAATGTCAATAGAATAATGATAAATGATAAAAAATTGACCACCTGATATATTACTGATATATTAGAAGTATATAAAAAGAGGAGGTATTGCTATGATTGAAATTAGATGGCATGGACGAGGGGGTCAGGGCAGCTTTACGGCATCCCGAATCCTTGGAGCTGCGGCTTCTGTGCATGGAGGTAAGTATGCTATGGCTTTTCCGTCATTTGGACCTGAAAGACGTGGCGCGCCGGTAGCTGGTTTTACAAGAATTTCGGAAGAAAAGATTACTGACAGAAGCGAAATAATTTCGCCTGACTATGTAATTGTATTGGATGAGACACTTTGGGAAAATGGCGTTACAAATGGATTAAAGGAAGATACTGTTTTAATCATCAACACTGATAAACCGGAAAAATACAAAAAACTTGTATCGCAAAAGGTCATTACGGTAGACGCAACATCAATAGCATTGGATGTTTTGGGTCTTCCCATTACTAACACAGCCATGATGGGTGCATTTATTGCTGTAAGTGGTCTTGTTACGCTTGAAGATGCTAAAAAAGCAATAGATGACAATCTTAAGCCAAAGGTTGCCGAGAAGAATAAAGTTCTTATAGAAAAAGTATATGAATTGGTGAAAGGAGCTCAATAATGGATAGACCAAAAGTTAAAGAATGGACTACTCCGAAATCGGTTAGGGAGTATCCCTTGGGTTCTACATGCGTAAGCGATCATTTGACAAGTATTAACGCTGGGTGGAGAACATTCAGACCTGTTATTGATAATGATAAATGCGTTAATTGTCTTAGATGTTTCTTGGTTTGCCCTGATGGAGCAATAGATAAATCGGAAGAAAATCTTGAAATAGATTATGATTACTGCAAGGGCTGCGGAATTTGTGCAACAGAATGTAAATTTGGAGCCATAACGATGGTCAAGGAGGTGAAATAACATGGAGAAAAATATCAAGTTTATTTGTGGAGACGATGCAGTAGCTGAAGGAGTAAGACTATCAAGACCTCATGTTATTTCTGCATATCCAATAACGCCGCAGACAATTATTGTTGAGAGGCTATCTGATTTTGTCGAAGACGGATCCCTCAAAGCAGAGTACATGCATGTTGAATCTGAGCATAGCGCAATGTCTTGTGCCATAGGTATAAGCGCTGTAGGCGCAAGAGCCTTTACTGCAACATCCTCGCAGGGTTTACTCTATATGGCAGAGGCTCTGCCATACGCAAGTGGTCAAAGACTGCCTATTGTAATGGTTAACGCAAACAGGTCAATCGCAACTCCTTGGAGTATTTTTGGGGACCATATGGATTCAATGTTCCTTCTCAATTCTGGTTGGATTCAAGTCTATGTTGAGGATGCCCAGGAGGCTCTTGACATGACCATCCAGGCATACAGGATTGCTGAAACCAAAGAGGTAATGACACCAGTAATGGTAAATGTTGATGGTTTTGTATTGACACACACATACGAAATGGTTGAAATACCAGAGCAGAAAAAGGTTGACGAATTTCTGCCTCCCATATCGATGCCAGATAATAGCATGTCTCTAGAAAATCCTAAAAGCCTGTGCATTTCGGCAGGAAAAGATACCAATATGGAATTCAATATGAAGAGGCATTTTGAAATGCTTGAATCTGAAAATCATATAGAATCAATTGACAAGGAGTTTGGAGATGCTTTTGGAAGATACTATCACGGAATGATGGAACTAGTTCACATGGAAGATGCTGAGGTAACGCTTATAACAACAGGAAGCGTAACCGGTACCGCTAGGGTGGTTCTAGATGAAATGAGGAAAGCTGGCAAAAAGGTTGGACTCATAAAGCTCAGAGTTTTAAGACCTTTCCCGATGGAAAAGATTGTAGATGCTCTTAAAGGGGTAAAGGCTTTCGGAGTTCTTGACAAGAATATTTCCTTTGGCTATGAGGGAACTATATTTACAAATGTTAATTCATCAATAGTTGCAATGGAAAAACTTCCCTCGGCAATAAACTTCATTGGTGGAATAGGCGGAAAAGACATTACCCATGAAGATATCAAAAAAGCCTATGACGAGTTGCTTTCGGTTGCTGACGGAAATTCATTCGAACGTGTACAGTATATGAATGTGGGGTGTGACTACTAATGGCAAAGTTAAATGCGCGTACAATAACAAATAAGGAATATTTTTACGGCCATAAGGCCTGTGGTGGATGCGGAGAAAGCTTGGCGCTTCGTCATGCTATGAAGATTCTCGGAGAAAACACATTTGCGGCTCTTCCTGCAGGATGCATGGCGGCTGTGTCATTCATTTATCCACATATGGCATTTACAACAAATGCTATGATTACACCATTTGCGGCAACTGGTGCTGTAGCCTCAGGAATGGCAGTTGGGCTTAAGGCGCTTGGTATTGAAAACACACAAACCATTGGCATCGCAGGCGATGGAGGAACTGCAGATATCGGATTTCAAGCCTTGTCTGGAGCCATCGATAGGAATGACGACATAATCTATATGTGCACCGATAATGAAGCTTATATGAACACGGGTATCCAGAAGAGTGGTCTTACACCGTATGGCACAAAGACAACAACCTCTCCAGCCGGAAAGAACCTGCCCGGCTCTATAACCCACAAAAAGAATATGTTTGAAATAGTAGCGGCTCATGGAATATCTTATGCTGCAACTGCAAGCGTAGGCTATCTTGAAGACTTCCTTATGAAGGTTCAAAAGGCCAAGGATACGAAGGGAACATCTTTCATTCATGTGTTTGTACCTTGTCCTACAGGATGGGGGTATCCGGCGGATCAAACGGTAGCGTTGGCTAAAGCCGTTGTAGACTCGGGACTTTGGTACCTTGCCGAATATGAAGATGGTGAATTCAAAGTAAATAGGAATCCCAAGGAATTCACTCCGGCTAAAGATTACTTGAAGGCTCAGGCTAGATTCAAACATCTGACGGATGAAGACATTGAAGTTATAGAAGAACACAGAGACAAGAAGTGGGAAATGATAAGAAAAAAATGGAACATATAGAGCGATAGGGGAAATGATAATGCTAGAACAGGCGAATGAGGGAATATTTCAGATTCTAAAAAAACGTATAATTGAAATGGAATATGAACCTGGCGAGGCTATCTCGGAAAAAGCCTTGATAGAGGAGTTCAAGGTTAGCCGTACGCCTGTTAGGGAGGCCTTACTTAAACTGTCACAAATCGGATTGATTGAAATGGTTCCGCGTGTTGGCACCTTTGTTACTCAAATCGATTTGATGATGGTAAAGCATGCCTATGAGGTAAAAACCAACCTTGAAGGCCTTGCCGCCGAGCTTGCAAGCAAGAGAGCGACGGAAGATGAAATAAATGAATTGTTTGTAATCATAGAAAGATTTAAGCATTACGACATCGTAAATGATTACAAGTCTTGCATTCAGGACGATCAAAGGTTCCACGCATTAGTTAGACAAGCGGCAAGGAACCCCATGCTGCTTGAGACATTGGATGAACTAAATACAAAAACAGC
>CAZTZB010000042.1:0-15222 GCA_964617505.1 uncultured Peptostreptococcaceae bacterium
AAATTTTCAGGTTCTTTCTTGAAATACAATCTTTCCGATTTCATTTTCAAGTCATCTATCTCTTTTTCAAACGCTTCGAGTTTCTCAACAATATTATCAATTTCTTTTCCCGGGATATTATAGTACAAGAATAAATCCTCAAATTTTTTCAGCGTCATATTAAGTGTTCTACTAATGTTAATGAATCCCTCAATGTTATGGCTTTTCAAAGCGCTCTTAAATTGTTCTACATCCACTTCGATAATATCAATTATATCTTGCTCCGATTCGCATTCCTTGATTGGAAGGGAATAAGGCTTGATTCTTTCGAGAAAATAATTTCCTTTTTTATTCACATTGTACACGTATTGAATTTTAAATCCGCTTATATCGAAGTTGACATAACACAGTTTACTGTTTATGACTTGCACCTTCGCTCCCATCTGTTGTAACTTCATAGTATGCTGCATTATTTCTGCATCTACAAACCTGCTCATGAATTACGCCCCCTTAGAAATAAAAAACCGCTAGATATACGCTTGAAATCGAAATACTTACCAACATGATTGGAAATCCTGTTTTCATATACTTTGCAAAGCTTAATTTATAGCCGTGTTTTTCAAGCATTCCACCAACTATGACGTTCGCAGAAGCTCCGATTAATGTACCGTTTCCTCCCAGACATGCTCCAAGCGCCAATGCCCACCAAAGCGGAGTTACATTTAAAGATGCTATCACCGCTATGCTCTTTATAAGTGGAATCATTGTTGCGACAAAAGGAATATTGTCCAAGAAAGCCGATGCAATAGCCGAGCCCCACAAAATAAACATGGTCGTTGCAAATAAATTTCCATTTGTAACAGCAAGAAGTTTTAATGCTAAAAAATCGATGACACCAACTTCTTGCAATCCTCCAACCAATATAAAGAGTGCTACGAAAAAGAAAATTGTCGGCCATTCAATTTCGAGTAAAACTTCTTCCGGGTCTATTTGCGAGATCACCAGCAAAAGCGATGCTCCAAGTAGTGCTATAGTTGCAGATTCGTAACCAAGGGACTGATGTAACATAAATCCTATAATTGTCATAGCCAGTACAAACAAGCTTTTCTTTAGCAAGACAAAATCCTTTATAGCTAGATTTTCATCAAAAGCCATTATCTTTTTCTTCTTTTCTTCAGCGGTATTAAAGTCATTTCCGCCTGTATGTTTCAATATTAAAATTGTAGCAATAAATATAACAAGAACCACTGGCCCCAAATTAAAGAGAAAGTCTGTAAATCCCAATCCTGTTGCGCTACCAATCATTATATTGGGAGGATCACCGATGAGGGTTGCTGTTCCTCCTATATTTGCAAACAATACCATAGGAATTAGGAATGGAGTCGGATTCATTTCCAAAGTGTCTGTAATAACTAACGTTACAGGAACTACAAGAAGTATAGTAGTCACATTGTCTAGTAGCGCCGAAAAAAGCGCAGTAATAATCGAGAAAACGACGATTATTTTCCAGGGATCACCCTTAGCCATTTTTGCAGCTCTTATAGCCACATATGTAAATATACCGCTTCGTTTCATTATGTTAACGATTATCATCATACCAATTAATAAACCGATAGTATTAAAATCGATATGATTTATTGCCTCTTCCTGATTCATTATATTGAAAATCATTAATAAAACAGCTCCAAAGAGAGCTATCGAAGTTCTATTTATCTTCTCCGATATTATTATTATATATGTTGTTACAAAGATTAATACCACCATTAATACATTATTTAATCCCACTACTTCTACACCTCATTCTCTAATATGTTGTTTACTTCCCAAAACCGCATTTTTATGAATAATTCCATTGATTCATCTACTTACTTTCGCATTCATCCCTTCTTTCAAACCTCATGATTAATTAAAACAACGTTTTTTATTATATGCTTCTTGTTTTCAATGTCAATGCATACTGTTAGCCATTTGTTAAATTCCAACATTCCTTCAATGCATATGCCCAAAGAAAAAGGCAGACCCGACTTAATCATTAAGTCGGGTCTGCCTCTTCGGATTAGCTATACATTAAATCCTTACAATATAAATATCCTTCCATATTAAGCTTCTTTTTTCTTTTTAGAATAATAGCGCCTTTTATTTTTGCTACCCTCACTACTTTTTAAAGAAATCTTTTCTTTATCACTCTTGCGCCTAGGTGTAAATCTTTTTTGTCCTGAAGGTTTTTTAGCAGTTGTCGGTTTTGGAGCGCCCGGCATTTCTATTAGTGGATAGGGATTATCTTCAACTACAGGTACTTTTTTTGCAATCAACTTTTGAATGTCTCGCAGCATAATCTTTTCTTCTTGGTCGCAAAAAGAAATAGCTGTTCCCCCAAGACCGGCTCTCCCCGTACGACCTATTCTATGAACATAGGTTTCCGGAACTTCCGGTAAATTATAATTAAATACATGAGATAATTCGTCTATATCAATTCCGCGAGCTGCAATATCTGTTGCAACCAAAACTCTTATTTTTCCTTCTTTAAAATTCTTTAAAGCCAATTGTCTTGCGTTTTGCGATTTGTTCCCATGAATGGCTTGGCTTTCAACTCCCGCTTTAAGTAAAACTTTTACTATTTTATCAGCTCCATGCTTAGTTCTTGAAAATACTAGAGCTGAAGCTATTGACTCGTTTTTTAACAAATAGAGCAATAAGTCTGTTTTATTCTTTTTATTCACGTAATAAACTTCTTGTTCTATTATATCAACCGGCGAAGATACTGGTGTTATCTCTATCTTAACTGGATTCTTTAATAACTGGTCTGCAAGGCATGCAATTTCATTTGGCATAGTTGCAGAAAAAAACATAGTTTGTCTCTCGTCGGGAATAAATTTAATGATTCGTTTTACATCTTTAAGCATTCCCATATCCAGCATATGATCTGCCTCATCTAGTACAAAGTTTTCAATATTACTTAAGTCGACAAACTTTTGATTTATTAGATCAAGTAATCTACCCGGAGTTGCAACTAATATATCTACTCCAATTCCCAAATATTTAGTTTGAGGATTTTGTGATACTCCTCCATAAATAACCAGTGATTTAAGCCCTAGATTTCGACCATAGGTTTTAAAGCTATCATTAATTTGAATTGCAAGCTCTCTCGTAGGAGCTAATATTAATGCCTTAATCTTTCTTTTTCCTTTTGTGGTTTTTTCCTTAGCTGAAATGCCTTGCAAAATTGGAATAGCAAAAGCAGCCGTTTTCCCGGTACCGGTTTGCGCGCATCCTAGCAAATCCCTTCCTTTAAGCAAGGGCGGTATAGCCATTTCCTGTATAGGTGTTGCTTCAGTATATCCGGCAATTTTTAAAGCCTTTTGTATTGCTTCAATTATTTTTAAATCTTTAAATAACAATATTATATCTCCTTTTATTCTTTGGTTTGATTATTATCGACAGTCATCTTTTGCTTATTGTTCAAAAATAAAAATCCTCTCGCTTTTCGAGAGAATTTTATGATTTCATCTAGACAAAGTTGATTTAACAATTGATTATATCACTTATATTAATAACCGTCCAATTATTCCACACTTTTCCTATTGAAAATAAGGCAATAACTACTTTAACTAATATAAATAGCCGTTGCATCATCATGTTTTCTTAATCGCTTATAGGTTTTAATTTGCAGATCTTTTTCCTCTATATCCCTAATCATTTTAAGTACAGATTTCACACCATCATTTTTGCTTTTTATAAGCAACTCTTCCACAGATAATTGTTTGTACTTATTATAGATTGAAGAAAATCCATCACTCATCATCAAAACTTCTTTAATATCTTCTACTTGATATTCTTGATATATGCCATTTTTGATAGCATTTACATCGTGCTCTAATATATAATAACCATCCTCAGAATTCATCTTTAAACGATTTTCTCTAAGCAACTCTAACTCTTCTTTTGTATATTCATTAAAAGCAAATTCTCCGTCTCTGCTAGGATTACTAAAAATCATATCCATAACCTTGTTGTCTAAGGCTTCTACTTTTTCATCAATTAATGTTATTAGCTCTTTGTCTGTTTTAATATTAATCTCTACATCACCTAAAACAAAGCTTTCTAAATTCCCCTTGTTGATTCTAACTATAGCAATGCCTGCAGAAGCTCTATCAAGCTTAGTTAATTCATCAACATTTGCAAATTTGGAAAAGGCATGGTTGAGTTGCACTATACCTTCTTCCAATATTGTTACAATAGTCTTCTCAAACTGGTCCAAGTGTTCTTTTAAATAAGTCTGCCACCATTTAACCATCCAAACAACATCACTGAATCCATCTGTATACTTACTCCTATTAAGAGATAATGCACCGTCTAATATCCAACATGAGTGATCTGTTTTTCCACAAATGTCTTCATTATGCAACTTGTAGGTATCTGTTATTGAGTCAATATTTCTTTTCATTTGAGCTCCATTATTGTATACATAGTGTAGATTTACAAGGATTAATTTTTCGCCGCAGCCTATTATTATTGGCAAAAATTCCAATAATGCCACATACAACAACAATAATATATATTAAAATGGCCATCTCATACAATGAATATAGAACACTTTGATTAGATGCAGCGTAGTATTAAATTTAGCTATAATGCCTATCACTAATAACTTAGCTTTAGGCATACAAGATGCTAGAAAAAAAGTATGAAAAACCGTTTTTCAGCTCCCCACACTTTTTTTATATCTAATCATTATAAGTAACTATATAACTATTTTCTAATTGTTATCCCCAATGCATCCATTAACTCTGTTTCTGTAATACCAAGCGTTGTAGCCGCTGCGGCAAAGTCCGGTGGTCCTTGACTAGTATCGCCTAGCGCATCAATAAGTGTTTCTTCGGTCACTCCTAATTGATCTGCTGCTGCAGCCATATCAATCATTGGCCTGTCCTGACCCGGTTGCGTAGGTCTATCTGTTCCATCTTGTGGAGGAGCGTTGCCGTCTTGTGGAGGAGCGTTGCCGTCCTGAGCTGAAGCATTGCCATCCTGAACTGGAACATTTCCATCTTGAAGCGGAACTCTATCCTCGCCTTCGCTTACAACAATCTTCTCACCCGTTGAATCAACTTCAATTTTTTCTGCTGGCATTTCTGCAACTTTAGGTGCTTCTTTTTCCCCTTCTACAACAATATGTTCTTCTTCTACCACTTCAACAACAACCTTATCAGCTGTTGCATCGACTTCAGGTGTTTCAGTTGAATGACCACATCCGATAAGGCTAACTATCATTAAAGTGCTAAAAATTACAATGATTTTTCTCTTCATTTTTTTCTCCTATCAAAATATTTTTATTTAAATTACTTATATATGCACTTTACTTAAACTCCCTTGAAGAAAGCTTGAATTATAATACAAACTGCGCTATATAAATAAGAGAAAGCATCGAATTCCCTCGACACTTTCTCTTATTGTATTTGGCAATATAGTAATGCAATTTGTGGCCGTCAGAAATACAATTTCAAATTAACAAAAAACGACTGACTCATAACCCGCTCCAAATCAGCCTTTTTTCAAAGCTATTTTATTCTCAACTATATATCATAATTTGGTTAATCAACAAAAGCGATAAGCCCGTCGACGCCCTTGTGATTATTTTTATTCTTCAACAAATATGTTTTAGATCTTACATGTCAATTCGATCATGATTCTTCACAAACCAAATGTCTTTTTCACTTCTTTTTATCTTGCTTTCAACCATCTCAAGAAATTCTTTACGAAGAGTGGCCACATCTTTTACAGCCTGCCCCACAGTCTCTTCAGTTTTTTGCTCATTATTCTTTTCTATCATGACAGCCACCTCCTTGTTGTATTAATACCCAATTCCGATGGCTTTTAAAATGATTTCTTCTGTTTAAAACCCTTTTTCCACTATTTATACCGATAATGGATACACAATCAAAAATAACCGTCCGAAACCAGTGATTTATTTGGTTAAATTCTGAGTATTATAAAGCTCAGCATAAACACCATTTTTTTTCATCAAGCCTTCATGATTTCCATCTTCAATAATATTCCCATCATCAAATACAAGAATTCTGTCTGCCTTTCTGACGGTAGATAATCTATGGGCAATAACAAAGGTTGTTCTTCCAATTATTAGACTATCAAAAGTTTCTTGGATTTTAGCTTCCGTAACACTGTCCAGTGCAGAGGTTGCTTCATCTAAAATTAGGAATGGTGGATTTTTAAGGAATATACGTGCTATGGAAATACGTTGCTTTTGTCCACCGGAAAGCATTGCGCCACGTTCTCCAACAAAGGTATTAAATCCATCAGACATAGCAAGAATATCATCATAAATTTCTGCCTGCTTTGCTGCCATTGCAACTTCCTTGGAACTAGCATCCGGTCTACCGTATCTAATGTTTTCAAGAATACTATCAGCAAAAAGGAATACTTCTTGCTCTACAACTCCAATATTTTTATGCAAAGATTCTTGCGTAACCTTACGTATGTCTACATGATCAAGTAAAATTTCACCTTCATCGACATCATAGAATCTAGGAATCAATTTACATAGTGTCGATTTTCCTCCACCAGACTGGCCTACCACTGCAATTGTTTCGCCAGGATCAACATGTAGAGAAATATTGTGCAATACTTGAATTCCTTTTTTGTAAGAAAAACTAATATTATTGATATCTAATTCGCCTTTTACTCTGCCTAGCTCTATGGCATTAGGATCATCTTTCATTTCAGTTTCAGTACGCATCATATCTACAAAACGCGAAAGCCCCGCCCAACCTTTTGCAAATAGCTCGGCAAAGTTTGAAAGTTTTCTGATTGGAGTTATAAAAGTAGCAATATACAAACTAAAGGTGATTAAATCAATTTGATTCATCTGCCCTTTCATGATTAATATACCACCTACTAAAATAACCGTTGCCGGCAATATGCAAAGGAAAAATTCCATCGTAGCCATGAATCGTCCCATAGCCTTATAGAAGGCAGTTTTAGAGGTTTTAAAAGCATCGTTTGATTCAGTAAACTTATCAAATTCCGAATCCTCATTTGCAAATGCTTTGGCTGTTTTCATGCCCGAAAGCCCTGATTCAATATTTACATTTATAGAAGCAGTTTTTGCTTTCACTTCCAGCGAAGCTTTTGACATTTCCGCGCGTCTGTACCATACAACCAGTAAAAATATAGGCAGAATTAAGGCAATAACCAAGGTTAATTTCCACTGAATAGTAAATAAAATACCCAGTGATCCTAGAATCGTCAATGTAGAAATAAAAATGTCTTCAGGGCCATGATGGGCAAGCTCGGTTATGTCAAATAAATCTGCTGTCAATCTACTCATTAGTTGCCCTGTACGGTTTTTATCAAAATAGCCATAAGACAATTCCTGCATATGTTGAAATAAATCGCTTCTTATATCAGCTTCTACCAATACACCAAAAGTATGTCCATAATAAGATATTATGTAGTAGAAAAAAGCTCTTAATGTATAGGCAACTAACATAATAACCATTATGGTTATAAAAGCTTTATAGGCATTAACTGGCAATAGCTCATAAAGAGAATACCGAGTTATTGCCGGGAAAGATAAGTCAATAGCCGCAATTAAAAATGCACATGTCATATCTAAGATAAACAGTTTTTTGTGTGGCTTGAAATACGAGAAAAATATTGAAGCTAGTGATCTTTTTTGAAATTCTTTTGTATCCATTTTTAGCGTTTCCCCTTCTTTTATGCAAGTTTATCCGCGCCTGAATATACTTCTGCAACATGCAATGCAGCAGCTGCGTGACCCGGGAGCTTTTTGGGATTCCACAACTTCATATTTTCGAAAATTTCGCCATCCTCATGATAAGTAATTGAACCCTTCAATTGATATGAACTTCCTTCCTTTGTAATAAAAAGTATTGATCCGGTGCTATTTGATAAAATATTTTTTTTAGTTTTATCAAAATAATTGTCAGCAACAAGAAAAGTGTTGTCGTCAAACTTGGAAACACATGTTGCATATATTGCATTAGGCATACCTTGTTCATTTACGGTAGTAAAAATTATAGCATCCTCTTTATCTTCCCATGCCTTAATAACAGTCTCTGGTAATTTAATCATTATTTCGTCCTCCCTTTATTTTTTCTTAATTTATAAATCCAATATTTTAATTCTACTTCATATCCGGTTTTATGTAAAATAAATAAGTACTTAAAAATACCATAATTACAGCATTCCCAAGAACTTAGATATTTATTATATTTCCACTAACAATCAGTTTCAATCATACATCTGCTTTCTTCAGTCATTGAGCTATGGGATAAGTGTTCCATTAAAAACTCCCTCAAGTTGATTTTTAGATGTTTATTTATATTAAATCATTATATATACTATTTAATGCTATCAAAAAAATCCTTCCAGCTTTGATGTTTTCTGCCTGCTGCTTCATAATAGTGACTAACGTTATCTGATTTCCCGTCTCTAATGCCCTGATATATACCTGCTATAACTGAACCAATAAACTCGCCAAGGTCTGCTATTCTGTCTCTTTTAAATTCTTCAACGCTTATAGGATTGTATTTCAAATCTGTAGCAAAAGTATTATTAAGATAGTTGGCAAGCTCATATTGAGTTAGAGCTTCGCCATGAAGGTTATAAATTTTTGAATTATGTTTATCTTCTATTAGCATTTTTACGTAGGCATAAGCTAGTTCCGGTCTTGTAGTATATCCGCATTTACCGGCACCGGCACAATTGCTAATTCCCCCTTGTGATACATATGATTCAATATATTCAACATCGGTTTCAATATATATATCATTCCGACCTATAACCCAATCCAAGCCACTGTCTATTATGTCTTGCTCGGTTTGTCTGTTGCTTTTAACAACAGGAGAAAATGCAGTATTTTCATATGCGCCCTGTATGCTTGTATATACTATTTTTTTCACAGCGCTATCTTTAGCGGCTTCAATTACATTTCTATGCCCAAATTAGCTGCATGTTCCGGAGTTCTTGCCAATCCTATTACATCATCTTTTGAAAGCAATGAAACCGTCGCCCTAATTATTTCTTTTCCCAATTTGCCGCTTGCGGCTGTTACTGCAATTTTCATTTTTTTCTCCCTTCTATAGATATTAATAATAAAAATGTCCATTAGATTTAGATAACACTCTGTCCATTAATCTATTATTACAATTTCAATTACGCAAATAGAAGCGTAAAGCCATTATAAATGCTTCTTATTATTCTTATTTCGATTATAAATTTCCATTATAATACCATACCTAAAGACTATAACTTTTGGGATTTAGAGCAAACCACCCCCAGTAACTACATCTTCCCTTGATTTTTAAAAAGCTATATACTTATACTGACGAATTCAAAGGAGATGCAAAATGAATATCCAAATATTCGGCAATAAAAAATGCTTCGACACAAAAAAAGCCGAGCGCTATTTCAAAGAACGCCGCATAAAATTTCAAAAAATCGATCTGATTCAAAAGGGAATCAGCCCTGGCGAATTGAAATCCATTCTGCAAAGCGTTGGCATTAAAAACCTGATTAATGAAAACTCTCCATACTACGAGGAAAGCGGTATTGCAAACGCTCAAACACCCGCTGTCACGAATGAAATTCTACTGGACTACACCGAAATTTTCAAAACTCCAATAGTCAGAAACGGCAAGAAGTCAACAATAGGATACCAACCGGATGTATGGAAAACATGGGAATAAAGGCTCAATACCTCGAAAATGCATCTTGGTAGCAATTATTTTTTTGCATGAAGCCGTCAATCACTTCTGATATATACCACATCCGCAGATCAAACCCATTGTTCAAAGTTTAACAACATAAAGCAATCACTCTGCTTTTACAGAGTGATTGCTTTATGTCTTTCTCTTTCTAATATCGATCCAAACTTTATTTCAATAATTCCCTTAGCATATTATATAGCATTGTTGCCACTTCCGCTCTTGTTGTATGTGAAAGCGGCTCAATCATGTTGCCATTCCTTCCGTGAATTATTCCTGTTTTTATCATATAATCCACACTGTCTCTGGCATATGAGGAAACCATATCGCTATCATTAAAACCTGTATAGCTCAAGTCGGACAACTCAAGCCTTTCGTCATACCCGGTAACTTTTAATGTATTCTCCAAAATAACCATCATATCTTGCCTTGTTATCTCTTGATGCGTCCCGAATGTATTCTCTGAAACGCCATTCAATATGCCTAAATATTTGGCAATTGAAATTGGTTTTTCATAGTACATTCCTTCTTCTACATCGTTAAATGTATTTACAGCATCCCCCTCTAGTTCAAAGCATCTGGCAATCAATGTTACATAATCTGCCCTAGTAATATTGTTCGAGGGCGAATACGTAGTGCTTGAAGTGCCCATAATAACATCTCGCGACGCAAAGGTCTCTATGCCTTCAACCGCCCATTGATGAGCACCCAAATCATTGAAAGTTCTGTCTACATATATCATGGCAAAATTGTCAAGCTGCTTGGTGAGCAGGCTGATGTCATTGCCGTCAAACAAACTGAAAACGATGATTTTTGAATTGCCGTTTTTATCTACATACACTCCAACAAGTTTATGCTTGTCTTCCACATTTCCATGAGGTAGGGACAATTTGATGTCCGCCTTGTTGTCTGTGAAATCGACAAATTCCTCGCTGTCTGCAAAATCGGCAATCTCGCCGTTTTTCTTTATCTGAACCTCGTATGCCTTGCTGATTATGCTTCTGACAGCCCCGTCCGCTATCTCGAGGTCTTCGACATCGAGTTCCATTATCTTAAGGTACATTTTCGTTTCGTCCCTTACAAATGCCCTGTTTGACATCTCAATCAGGAAATCGTCGGCTTCGATGGTGAGTTCGACATCCCTCTCTCCTGTAAAGTTCGGAGGTATGGGAATCGGACAGTATCGTAACATGTCGTAGTCTATTTCCACCCACACATTTTTTGTTCCATCTTCGTCAACGCCCGCCTCGTCTATGGCATCGGATATGATGCTGATCAAAGGCATGTCGCTGCATTCGCTTTCCTCTACAACTTCTATAATCGGATCTTCGACGATTCCGCCACCACCGCCTCCACCGCCTCCATTAGTTAGCGGAGTGTAGGTGTATTCCACCGCTATTCCGAGATCTTCATTCACGCTTTCCATTGTTATGGTCCAGGAATCGTCGCCATTCTTGATTGATTCATAACACGAGGAGTCCAAAGCCCCGCTACCATCTGTAAAGCAAACTTCGTCCAAAACTGTGTAGTCCGCGGGAGTCACCGTCGCTTGGAATCGCGAATTTTTACTTACCTCTATGACAACATCCGATGAATTTATTAATTGATCAGGATAGACATCAAAAGCATAGCTGTATTTATCATCCCTTGCAGGCGTTACATCGTAGTCCTCTTCGGCGGCGAAATATACCATCACTTCCGAATCGCCCGTAAGCGCGTAGATCATGTATTCTTCGCCAAGCAGGTCGTGTCCGTTTGCCTCTTTTACTCTTTCACCGTTTAGCTCCCAATGGTCAACCATGAATCCATCTCCTGGATGGGCTGTAAATTCGAGCATTGAATATGCTTCCATTTCAAAATTGGTGTCTTTAGCCAGAGAAACGGCATCATTCAGCCTTCCGCTTATGTCCCCCTCGCCGCTGCTTCCGAAGGAAACCTCGTATTCAAGCAAATTGACGAATTCTACCCCCAGATCATGTCCTCCGTCCAAATCGGGTATGTTTATTTCCTTGATGGATGAGTTAACGCTTAGGCCGTCGTACGACCATTGACTCACCTGCTTGCCCGCATCCGGCACTGCCGTTATTGCAACATTGTCTCCCTCGTAAAGGTTTGCGGTGCCGTCCTCTTCAAATATTTCCTTGGCACCTTCGTCTTCGTTTGCAACAAGCTCCAGTCTGCCATCGCCGACAATTGAAATATTCAAATCGTATGTTGGCTTGTCCGTATAGGCTGTGTTTATTTCCACGTCGTTTCCAAGGTAAGCTATTGTTATTCTATTGTCATCCTTGGTATATGCATCTCCGCTTATGCTGAAGCTTGACAATTTTCTGGTTCTAGTGTCGTTGGCAGTAAGCATTATGGTTTCGCCGCCGTCGAAGGTCCCCGCGTAGGGGGCGCCGACGGTAGTTTCGCTTTCCCCGTCGTCTATGGTTATAGTCCCCTCGCCCGAGGGGTAGCTTATTTGGAAACTGCCCTGGTCGGTCAATGCAGAGACCGAAGTGTCGCCAAGCATAGTGAACGAGTACTCCTGCCCTCCCGCGGCAACCACGCCATTTGCATCGGAGGTCCAGTCATAGGCGCCCCCGGTTTCCGTTACGGTAAAGCCAGGCTTGGGGAATACAAGGATTCCGCTGTCTCCCGCAATTTCATCCCCGGTAAACACCTCCGTGTCTCCTTGCAAATCGAGCTCTCCGTTGCCGTTTTCGTCGATGTATGCCACAAGATTTTCCGAAAGCGTCAAGCAATATGAGAAGCGCTCAAATACAGCCTGCAACTCTTCCGCCGAATCGCCCATCACCAAGTCATAGTTTGAATATCCGTCGCCGTCAATGGTTCCGCAACTTGTGATGATGCCTCCACCCTTGCTGTGTGCCCATTCAACGAATCCGTACCCATCGTCCGGAATCGCCTTGAATGTTATTTCAGAGCCCTCCCTTGTAATGACTGGGGAGGTCAGGTCCGGCGGCGTTACCGAAACCACGCTTCCGTTTTCCGCAGTGAAGACAAGCCCGCTTACCAGGTTCTCAAAGTAAACATAAGCATAAGTGTCCGCCGTAATCATCAAATCCAATTTGTTGGGGTCCGCCATGTCTTCCGCCAAATATGTATATTGGGTTCCATTGTCGACAAGCCATCGGTCAACCTTGAATCCCGTATATGGGACGGCTTCCAACACCACTTGGGCCGAATGGAAATATTTGCTCGGGAAAACATCGTTGTAATACGGATTTATAACCCTCACAATTCCTGCCGTATTGATGCCCACCGGCATGGCTTCCGCATCCAAATCGCAAATTTCTCCAATATACAGGTAGTCTCCGCTCATAACGCTTACATCGTAGTTTCCATTTGGACAAGTGTAGGTCACTTCATAATTTGAAAAGGGCATTTCCTTATGCAGTTCGGTCTCCCTTCCTGCCGAGTCGAATGTCAAAAGCTGCAGATCCAAATCCGCCATGCCTTCTGCGCCTGCGTAGTCTCCTGAAATTTTATCAATATCGTCAAAGCTCGGCCCGGCAAAGCTATCATATTCCACCATGACGTCATTGACCTTTAACCCTATGTTCCGATTTTCTATATTTACCGTCTTTTGTATACCGTTTCCTCCTGCAGTCGCCTTTATGACGCATTGTCCGGCATCAAAGAAACCGCTTTGCTCCGTCGAGCCATCGGCCTCGTAGTATTTTATTCCAGCTGAAGCCGAGGCATCTTCGGACACCGTGTATACACCGTCCACAAAATTGTGTTTGTATACCTTGGCCTCTATTGTGTCTCCATAGATTATGTCGTCATCCGGTTCCTTGCCTCCTGTGGTGTTCTCCACCTCAATTCTGTACTCGTCTTCAGTGGAATCTTGCAGGAGCAGATATTCGCTACAAGTAAGCGAATAAAAATTCACATCTCCCGAATATATCATGTCAAGCTCATATAGAGCTGATTGCGGAGCCTCAAAGAACAGTTCGGCACTTGCAGTGTGATTAGCAGAATCAGGAACCAGTTCAACTCTTTGCACGGATGCGTATCCGTCTCCCGTTATGCTGAAAATCACATCCCCCTGCGGTATGACTGGGTCGCTCGAATCTGAATTTCTAAGCGTCAGAATTATTTTGTCCGCTTCAAGAGAACCTTGACTGGCCCCGTCGACAAATCCATCAATCTCGGCCGTCCTCTTAATCAGTTCAAGTTCAAGCTGATTTGAGTATGACGAAATATATTTTCCGTCGACCTCGTCATGGACGACCAGGCGGTAGACCCCCTCGTCGTAACTGTCGGGATCCGGTATTAGAAGATTGGAGCCTGTTTGTGTGGTAAGATTTTTCCATATGCCTCCAATCTTTTTCTGCCAATTGTAATATGTGTTTACCGGACTGTAGCCTCTTCCCGATACGCTTGAATAAGCAGTCAGTACCTTGTTTGGATACATGATCAGATAGTCGTCTATTTCAACATCGGCTCCACCCAGCAAATCTCTTGTGTATCCCGTCACAATTGCGCTTGTCGCGCTTGCGACCGGGTAGCTGTCTTTGAGTGAGCGTATTGCGTATCTGTATTCCGAAGATGGCTCAAGTCCTTCGTTGGTGAAGCGGTATTTGCCCTTCAATCCGTCTCTTTCAAAATAGTCGTCTGAGGGCACCTCTCCAATTGAGATATACTGGTCTGCGCCCTGCACTTCTATAACATTGAATATCTCAAAGCTTGTGATATCCCTGTCAAGGTCGCTCTCGAAATAACATGTGATGGAATCAGCCGTCGCCCGGTCGGCCTCTACCATGAAGGGGTCGGGAAGAATCGGCGGAGCCATTACATTTGCCACTATGAAGTTTATTACCGGGAAAGCGATATTCTCGTCGTCATACTTTCCGTTGTCGTACATGTACTGGAATATCTTTGCGCTATAGGCGTATCCAAGATTTCTCGCGTCCTCGGGCATGTTTACAAGTGTGCCCCCGAAGCTGCTGCCCTCAAGATCCGTTGTCACCGTTCCGTATTCATAACTTCCTCCAACTGAAAAACCCATTACTAACGGTGCAGCTCCCGCGCCGAATGAAAAACTAAAGTTGTCGGAATGCATTACTCCTTCCGTATGCGCCTCGGTTATGGTAAGCTCTTGCGTAATGGAGGCTCCAGCCCCATAGCCTACGACTATGAAGGGCGCGTCAATCACATTGGCCCCGACCGGTGCATTTATAGGATACGTGTCGGGATCACCCACGGTATGGGTAAGTATCTCTCCTCCTACCTTGGGCAGAAGGTCAGGATACTGGGCCGCTATCTCGTCGTATTCGTCCACAGGCAAGGCCTGAACCGATGCATTGTAGGGCAAGGTCACGGTAACATCTTTCGTTTCCGTCTCACTTGTCGAATATACGCCCGGCGATATCTCTTTCGGCACGATTGCTTCATACTTGAATATCTCTATGGGAACCGAGTACAGCACCACTGTGTCCTGGCCTCCGAATGTCGTGTAGGTTATTGCCTGCTCGACGGATGACGCCTG
>CAZTZB010000043.1:0-14851 GCA_964617505.1 uncultured Peptostreptococcaceae bacterium
ATTGAGAATGTTCCTGCCTCATAAGCCGAAAGATCAAGTAAATCCTTTATGAGTGTGGCCATCTTGCCAGATTCATCCGATATTATTTCTGCATACTCTACCATAGCCTCAGGACTCTTGGCTATATTATATCTAAGCCCGTCTGCATAGGCCTGAATCATACTTATTGGATTTTTAAGCTCGTGTGAAACGCTAGATACAAACCTTCTGCGCATCTTTTCAAGTCTTCTCTCCCTCTCAATATCTTCTGTAAGCTTTGCATTTGCACCCTTAAGACCGCTTAGAGCTTCATTAAGCTCTCCTGACATGATATTGATGCTTCTTGCGAGGTCCCCAAGCTCATCGTCTCCATCATAGTCTACCTTTTCATTGAAATCTTGCCTTGCTATTGCCTTAGCAGTTTTTGTCATCTTTACCACCGGCCGTGTTATCCGCCCGGAAACAATAAAAATGGCGGCTGAACCAATAATCAATGTCAAAAGTCCCGAAATCATTATAAACCTGCGCGCAACGCTGGTGTTTTGATCAATGATCGCCAAAGGTTTTTCTATAACCATGTAAGCGCCCTCTTGCAATCTCCCTATGAAAATTATGGATTTGCGTGAAGATTCCATGCCACGCATTTCTGTGAAAAATGTATCCTGCTCAGGTCTACCGTCAAGCAAGCTTATATTGTTTACTATAAAGGGAGTAATTCTAAACTGCTGGTTCGAACGTTTTTCAAAAGAAGATGTCCCCATTACAATTCCGTCTTCGATAACGGTTATTGTAACTCCATTGTCCCTGGAAAGCTCCATTATGGTGTTTTCAGCATCCGCTCCCGATATGATTTGCGATTCATATGTTTCATAGACTTCAGTCATTCTACTTTTGGTGTTGCTTACATAGATATCATCTAAGAAAAAATTGCTTACTATGAGAAAGACCGCTTGAAAGGAAATAATCAAAATGACAAAGGTTATGAAAATTTTAAAGCGTATTGATTTGGTCATGATTTCACCTCAAATTTATATCCTAGTCCCCGAACGGTTTTTATATATGTCCCTGCTTGACCAATTTTAGCACGCAAATTCTTTATATGCGTATCTACGGTTCTAGGATCTCCGTAAAAATCATAGCCCCACACAGCATCGAGAATAACATCTCTTTCCAATGCTATATTCCTGTTCTCCATAAAATAGACAATAAGTTCAAACTCCTTAGGACTAAGCTCAAGCTCTTCATCCCCAATATGTGCAGAATGGCTTTCGGGATCTATAGACAGATCTAAAACTTTGTATTTAGCCTCATTGCTTTTACCGGCACGTCTAATCGCAGATTTAACCCTAGCCATGAATCTTTCGTATCCAAACGGCTTCGGAAGATAATCGTCGGCGCCCAAGTCTAGCCCCTTTATTTCATCGTGTACCTCACCAAGTGCGGTAAGAAATATTACGGGAACATCTGATTCTTCCCGAATCTCACGGCAGACTTCCCATCCGTTTTTTTCAGGCATCATGACATCTAGTATAATCAGGTCAATATCATCATTCATGTAGAATACTTCCAGTGCTTTCTTTCCATTTTCTGCTTTAAGAACTTCGTATCCATCATTTACTAGATAATCTTCGATTATTTTCCTTATTCGTTTTTCATCGTCAACAACCAAAATTTTAATTGCCATGATTACCTCCAAGCTATATTTACTACTTATATTATTCTTTAAAAAAAACGTAATCCCTGCAAATCAGAGATTACGTAGTCATGCAATTGTTTATTACAATACTTCACAATTCATTTGAGGATTTCGTCCTGTCCCATTTCTATTTTCAAGAGAAATTCCATTTTTAGTTCCTTTTTCCATATTAAAGCGTTGACCCATTGGTGCTCTTTTTAGATGTCCTTGTCCATTTTCAGGCATAAGATCGCGAATTGCATCTGCTTGCTCATCTGATATCATTCCTTCACTAAGCATGCTTTCTATTGGACCTTGAAAATCACTTTTATTCTCTTCAAAGTAAGCGCTTCGCTCGTCGCGAGTCATATTTGAAAGTTCTTCCCTTCTTTCTTCCCTGCTTTCTTCCCTCTCAGCTCGATAAGCATCCATGAAGTCAGTTACTTCAGTCATTTCCGCTTCAGTCAAGATTCCTTCATCAATTACACTCTCGATAAACGCAGCTCTTCTATCATCTTTCAAAACTTCAATGCCTGCAAGAATCTTATCCACTGTTCCTTGTAAAATCACACCCTCTTCAACTAGGTAATCCAATGGCCCATCGCCATGCTCGGGATGTACCCTATCTTCAGAACCAAGCGCCTTTTGTTCTTCAAGAAAATCCTCTATTGTCTCCAATTCACCTTCGGTAAGCAAACCATTTTCAACAAGGTCTTCAAGCCTATTTTGTCCTATCGGAAGCCTCACTCCCGGGGCTTTCATGTTGCCTCCACGAAATTCTCTTTGGTTTTCTACTCCCGCAGTATCGGTTTCAACTGTCTCTGTTGCAAAAGCAGTTACCCCCATTGCTAGCAGCATTGAGGCTGCCAACACAATACTCATGATTTTTTTAGTTCTACTTGCTTTCATATCTTTTCCCCTTTCTTAAAATTTATTTTGTTTGTCCCTCTTGCTTGATTAAATATTACTCGGTGAATGTGACGGTTTTGTGAAGGAATAACCTTTATTTTTATTTGACTAATTATGTATTTGCTTTCATATCCATTCTCCTCCTCTAAATATGTTTTAGTTTGTCCCTCTTGTCTGATTACATATTACCCGGTGAATGTGACGATTCTGTGAAGAAACTATTTCCGGCTTTATTATTTTTTTGATTCATCATATAATGAAAATAAAGCAAATTGCTCAGATAATTTATTAAAAGGGGTTTTTATTAAAATGGAAAAATACATTAGCCTATTAATGCATACAGGCTTTTTCGATGGGTTAAAAAGAAATGAATTGCTCGAGTTATTCTCTGCAAGCCCTTGCAAAATAAAAACATATGATAAAGGCTCTTTTATACATTTCGAAGGCGAAAAATGCTTTTCTTGGGATATAGTCATTGACGGAATCATTGTAATACAAAAGCTGGATGAAAAAGGCAATATACTTGCCTTAGCCGAATTTAATGCTGGAAGCAGTATCGGCGGCAACACACTTTTCTCTAAATATCCCTTTTATCCAATGAGTGTGTTTGCTAAATCTAAGACAACGGTCCTTCATATTAAAAGAGAGTTTGTGCTGAATCTTTGCCAAGCAAATAAACCTTTTTTGCTTCAATTCCTTGCTAGCAATTCAGACAAAGCCCTCGTTCTTTCAGATAAGATCAAGGCAATATCCATGAAATCCATAAGAGAATCCATAACCGACTTCATAAATTACGAATACTACGCACAGGAAAGCATGAATATACAGCTTCCTGCATCCAAAAGAGAATTGGCAGAAAGGTTTGGGATACAGAGAACATCCCTCTCAAGGGAATTGAAAAAAATGAAGGAAGACGCTTTGATAGACTACGACTCTAAATCCATAACAATCCTCGATACAAACATACTCCATCTGGACCAAAGTCTGCATAGCTAATCATGAAATCTATTTGCATTTAAAAAGGACGAAACGTTTTTCGGCGTTTCGTCCTTTTGCTTTTTAAATTTCTCCTTGTATTATACGTTCGACAAGGCCTAAAACTTTTTCTTTTATTATATCTCGAGTCTCTTCATAGCTCTCTTTTGGTCCCCCGGAAGGATCGTCGAGCCCCCAGTCCTCGGTATGACCAGCCGGCACATACGGACAAGAAACGTTGCAGCCCATTGTGATGAGAATATCCACTTCAGGCGGTATCTCCGATAAAAGTTTCGGGTGATGGCCGCTCATATCAACTCCGGCCTCTTCCATCACCTCTACTGCCAAGGGCTTGACTTCCATATATTCTTCGGTTCCAGCTGAATATGCCTCGATTATTTCCTTTCCAAGTTGTTTAGCCCAACCTTCAGCCATCTGGGATCGGCAGGAGTTGTGGACGCAAACAAATGCTATTGTCTTTTTTTTCATATGCTCACCTCTTTCTCTTGAAGTCAATTTGGGTCCATTCCAGAATTATTCAAATGAAGACCGGGTTTTGTTGGCAATCCGTACCAAAGTAAGCATAAGAGGAACTTCAACTAAAACACCAACTACTGTAACCAATGCAGCACCGGACTGTAGTCCGAAGAGCGAAATTGCAACCGCAACTGCAAGTTCGAAAAAATTGCTGGCTCCTATAAGAGCAGCAGGCGCAGCAATATTATGTGGAAGTCTCCACGCCTTAGACCAACCGTACGCTATGAAAAATATCAAAAATGTCTGTAAAATCAAAGGAATAGCTATGAGTGCTATGTGGATTGGATTATTCAGTATGATTTCTCCCTGAAATGAAAATATGATGACCAATGTCAGTAACAATCCTGCTATTGTTATATTATCAAATTTTTTCAGAAAAACGTCTTCGAAGTATTCCTTTCCTTTCTTTCTTGTAATTGATTTTCTTGAGTACCATCCTCCAGCTAATGGAATGACGACAAAAAGCACCACTGAAAGAAAAAGCGTGTCGTAAGGGACATTTATATCGGATACACCAAGCAACAAAGCTACGATAGGCGTGAATGCCACCAATAAAATCAAATCGTTGACTGCCACCTGAACCAATGTGTAAGCAGGGTCTCCCTTTGTCAAGTGGCTCCAAACAAATACCATCGCTGTGCATGGTGCGGCTCCCAATAGAACAGCCCCTGCCAGATACTGGTTTGAAAGCTCAGACGATATCCAAGGAGAGAAAAGGTTTTTGAAAAAGAATGATGCGATAATATACATTGTGAAAGGCTTAATAAGCCAATTCACGACAGTCGTGACTGTAAGACCCCTGGGCTTTTTTGTCGCTTCAACTATGCTGTGAAAGTCAATTTTAAGCATCATGGGATATATCATCAACCATATCAAAATAGCAACAGGAATTGAAACTCTGGCATACTCGAATCTGCTAAGCGTTTCAGGAATCAACGGAAACCAATGACCTACTGCTACACCTGTTGTTATGCAGATTGCTACCCAAATCGTTAGATATCGACCGAAAATTCCCATTTCTTCTGATACCTGCTTTTTATCCAAAGCTTTTATTTTAATCTCTTGGTTTTCCATATTATTGTCTCCCCAGGCCATGGACATTATCCTCCGCCGCTTCTATATTTTTTAATACAAAATCCTTGTCATTTTGAATATTTTTACACGTAAACCCGTGTTTCAAATAATTCTCATATCTTTCTCCGTCTTTTAGGCAGATTGAAATTTTTTGAAAAATCTTCTCAATATGACCCCAAAGTTCAGGATTTTCCACCTTGAATTCGTTATTAACCTCATAATGAACCCACTGGGCATCTTTATTGGCACTAATGATCCCTATATTTCTAAGCTTTGCAAGATGTCTTGAAATATTTGATTGATTCAGTTCCAATATTGTCTCTATCTCGCATACGCACAGTAAGCGGTGATTTAGAATATTGAGAATCCTCAATCTGTTTTCATCGGCCAAAGCCTTCATTATTTTTACCTGCTTCATAACTGCCTCCTTATATATGATTATATACTCATATGCTACCAAATATTAAATCTTTGTCAATTAAATCAACAAAGATTTAACAAAAGACTAAATAGAATTAATGCTTACATACTTTTCACTCATTGAAGTTCGAAAGAAATAACTACGGTAAAACCATTTCGATTATTAAAGTTCATATCTACTCAACAACAAAAAAACGAACTAAAAAATGTCTGTCCCTTTTTAGTCCGTTTGCTGCGTGCATATATTTAGTTGTCCTTACGCTCTCTTATAAGCTTGCCTTCGTTCCATTTCTGCTTGTATTTGTCTGTTTCTCCGTCGGATGTGTTCTTTTTATTGACCACATATGTTCCATATCCATCGTAATCCTCATCGTCATCTTCATCAACCGTATGCTTGACATCCTTTTTCCATATTCCATAGAAGTAGTCGCCATTGGCCTCGGTATATTTTCCGTAGCCGTCCCTCATTCCGTTTTCCCATGCTCCGTCATACACATCGCTATTTGCATAATACAGCTTTCCGTATCCACTGTATACTCCTTCATTGAAATATCCTTTGTAGACGCTTCCGTCTTCATAGCTCATTGTTCCATATCCCGACTCATTTCCCATGACCCAGTTGCCGCTGTATTCAGTGCCGTCCTGTTCGGTCAATGTTCCGCTTCCGTTCCTGGATTTGTCCTTCATTCCACCGTCGTACCTGCTTCCGTCCGCATACACCAGATCGACCGATCCGTTGAACTTATTTAAATCAAAGGCTTTTTCGGCCATCCCCAATGTCTCAAAGGGTGATTTCCACTTGTAGGCCTTGATCTGTTCGTCTTCGTCCTCGCCGTGGATGTCTACGCATGCATATCCGATAAATGTGCCTCCTTCGAATTCCGCCTCAAGCGTGTCTCCATTTGCATAAGTATATTCTCCGTATCCCTTGTAGTCGTTGTCCGCGAATTGACCTTCGTAGCTGTCTCCGTTTGATGCCGCAAATTTGCCTTCGCCCGATATGATTCCATTTCTGAAATGACCCTCGTATGTTGATCCGTCAGGAAAAACGATTAATCCTTCACCGTCGAAGGTTCCATTTTTGTAGTCGCCTTTATAGTATGTTCCGTTTCCGTATATCAGTTCCGCTATTCCCCTGTAGCTCTGGGAATCCCAGTCGCTTGTTATTGTCATTGTATCTGTGGTTTCGTCATAGCCTGTCTTCAATCCCAGCAGATTTATGATCTTCACGAGAGGAAGATATGTTCTTCCTTCTATCGACACTACGCCTTCTGTTATCCAGAGATTATTGTATGAAATCTTCGTAGGACTCTGGAACACCTCAATCAAAGCCGATTTTTGCTCAAGGTCCACCGCTGCGCCCTCATCGGCGAAAGCCATTCCCACCGAGCTCATGACAAGCATTGCCGACATAAATATCATCATCGTTCTTTTAATATATGTTTTCATTTTATTTCTCTCCTTTTTTATATTTGTTATCTCTTCCTGTTTGATTTTGCGGCGAATTCGCCTTTACTTCTTGAATACCTTATTCCATGTTCTTTTGACCCAATCGATAAATCCGGTCTTTTCAACTTCGACCTCCGGAACTTCCTCATCAAGTTCTTCCAATTCTATGCTGTCTATCTTAATCACGAACTTAAGCTTTCCGTCGGTGTTCTCCCCTATTCCCGAGAAATTGTCGTACCTGTCCGAAAGCTCGGCAAGAAGGTCTTTTCTTTCAAAAAGCTCATTGTATTCATCGGTCTTTTCAATAACCTTGTCATGGAGCTCCTCAACGCCTTCCTCGTCAAAGGCGTCATAACCTTCGAATAAATCCTCGGCTCCCTGCCTGAGGGTTCCTATGCCTTTCTTTGTGGCATCCGAGGCATCGGCGAGTTCATCGACGCCTTCAAACAATGCGGCTGCGCCTTCCCCAAGGTCTCCCAATCCGTCGGTGAGTTGCTTGGCTCCATCGGACAAGTCGCAAGCGCCTAACTGAAACAGTTCGGCATTGTCATCCAATTCCTTCATTCCGTCGTTAAAATCCTCGGCCCCCTCATAAAGAGCCTTGAGTCCGGATCTCAGCGTTCCGATTCCGTCTCCCAGTGCCTGGGATCCGGACAGCAAATCACCGAGTCCTCCTCCGAGCGCATTCATCAATGCACCGACTTTTTCATCCAAGGAATCCTGAATGGCCTGACCAGCCGCCTCGCCGGCCGAATCTCCAGCAGCGCTCGCAGCAGCCTCAAAATAATTCTTCTGGTCATCGGTGAGCGATGGGTCTCCATCTATTACTCCTGCGACTGCCTGTTCTACGGCCTGCTTGACCGCATTATCGACGGCATCCTTTACCGCATCGGTATCCATTCCGCCGCCTGCGGCTGCCGCAAGCATTTGCTCAATGCCACCGGTCAGAGCGGATGAGCCGTCCCTAAGATCGCCCGAACCCCAGTAGGCATCCCTTATTCCATCTTCGAGCTCTTTGGAACCATCATACAGTTTTTCGGTCCCGTCCTTAAGTTCATCTGTTTTTCCCTTGAATTCCTCGACGCCTTCTGTCAAATCAATGGATCCGTCAAGTATCCTGCCATTTATATTGTCTTCCATAAGCGACATAGCGTTCTTGATGAAAAACATTCCTTGATTAAACTCTCCGAATTTGCTCTGCAGTTCATCTGTGCCTTCATTGAGGGTTTCGATTCCATCTTGAACCTCTTCGCTGGCATCCGAAAGATCTTCGACCCCGTCAACCGTTTCGTCTATGATATCGTCAAAGCCCTCAATTTCATCGAGAATGCTTGAATCCGATACCGCTGTTATCAATATGTCTCCCATCTCAAAGTCATAGACGTCGGCCTCCAGAATCAGCTCTTCCGGAAGGTCGAACATGTCGTCGAAATCTTCGTCATCTATGTCAAGGCTCTCTTCCAATCCAGGGACGGCAGCGTAGGTGACGATTGTTTTGTTTCCATCGTTTAGTATCTTGCCCGTGTTTACGGTCATGTTTCTGCAGGTGTCTGTCGGGAAATTGAAAACCGTCGCCACTGCGAAGGGCGTGTACAGAACCTTCTTTCCACTTGAAAGCATTACCTCGTTAGCATCGTTGTTTGTGATTTTCATTGTAATTTGGAGCTTCCCGCTGGCTCCCGCCAAAAGCTCCGGGGAAATTTCCTTTCCGTCAATACTGTAATCTATTTCAAATTCAAGCGGAAGCCTCTTGTTTGTGCTTCCTTGATAGTAAATTTCTCCCCTGTCGGTCTTCCACGAAAGTCTGTTTCCTTCAACCGACGGTATTTCTTCCCCCTTCACGTTCCTGATGTCATCAAGTATCGATACGTCATCAAATTCGACATCCATGCTCTCAGAATGGAGCCAGTCGCTCACGGTTATTTTCTCCACTTTTCCTTTGTGGCTAAGGTTGACATATACCGTCTCTTCTTTTGTCACGACGCTTTCAGCCCAAGAAAAGCTCGTGAATACCATCATTAGGGCCATGGACAGGCTTATTGTCCTTGCTATTGCAGTTTTTTTCATCATATCTCCAGTTCCTTTCGGTTTTATTCGCTCTGCAGAATCTTTTCATTGTTCTTTTTCTTCTGCATGGGCTTTTGTTTCCAATGAAACGTTGTCTTTTCTATAAGTTTCTCCGACACCATCAATAATGCGGGAAGCACCACTATTATGACCACCATGCTTATAAGTGCTCCTCTTGATATCATCATTGCAAGAGAACTTATGAGGTCCATGTCCGCGATGACCGCCACCCCTATGGTTGCGGCGAAAAATGTCAGTCCGCTGGTTACGATGGAATTGATTGAACCCTGCAATGCGATTTCCATCGCCTCGTGTTTATCAAAGCCGTTCCTTATCTCCTCCCTGTACCGGGTCGCCAAAAGAATCGCGTAATCCACGGTCGCTCCCAGTTGTATGCATCCTATTACTATGGAGGCTATAAACGGTATTACGTTCCCCGTGTAAAACGGAATGGCCATGTTTATGAATATGGCAATCTCAATTGACGCAACCAGCAATAGCGGCACTGACAAGGAGTAGAACACAAGCATTATGATTGCAAAAATGGCCATTATGGAAACGATGCTTACATTTTTGAAATCCACATCCGCTATTTCAATCAAATCCTTGGTCAAAGCCCCTTCCCCGGTGATGATGCCGTCCGGGTCATAGGATTTCACTATCCCGCTCATCTCGTCGAGCTGCTTGTTGAGCTCATCCGTTGCCGCCCTGTAGTTGGAATTTGCAAGCAACAGGCTGTATCCGCCCTTCTTGCTGATATCCTTTATTTCGTCTGGAATAAAATCTTCCGGTATTGCCGGACCGATGTATTTGTCATACCCCGCAACGAGCTGTATGCCGTCGAGGTCTTCAATCCTGTCGATCATTTCCTTTTTCTCGTATGCCGGCAATCCGTCGTTTACGAGTATCATATGTGTCGTCGTCATGTTGAATTTGTCTTTCAGCTTGTTGAGGGCCACTATTGACTCCATGTCCGCCGGAAGGGACTGGTCCAGATTGTAATAAACCGGAGCGTTTACCTTTCCGTAAAATGCCGGAACAAGCATTATGACGAACAGAAGCATGAAGCCTTTGTAGTGCTTCGTTATGAACTTGGAGGTCTTTACAAAGTCCGGCAGTATGGTCTTGTGCCTGAACCTGTGTATGACTTTGTCGAAAACAAGAATCAGTGCCGGAAGCACCGTTATTGTTGAAACGACTCCAAGCGCTACGCCCTTCGCCATGACGAATCCAATGTCGCGGCCTATTCCAAGCTCCATGACCCCCAGCGCCAGAAAGCCTGCGATGGTTGTAAGCGAGCTTCCGCTTATGGAAATCATCGTTTTGGAAATGGCATCGGCCATCGCCTCAACCTTTTCTTTTTTCTGAGCAAGCTCCTCCTCGTACCTGTGCATCAGAAAAATCGAAAAGTCCATCGTAACTCCCAGCTGCAAAACCGCGGCAAGCGCCTTTGTCAGATGGGATATCTCCCCGAGGAAAATGTTGGAGCCCATGTTGTAGAGAATCGCCATTCCAATCGCAGTAAGAAATATGAACGGTATCACTGTTGAAGAAAGCGTCAAACTAAGAACGATAACTGCCAACACTACCGCCAGCAATACATATATGGGCGTTTCCTTGTCCGAAAGCTCTATGGTGTCCTTAAGTAGCGCCGAAGTGCCACTAAGGAAGCATTGCTTGTTCATGACCTTTCTTATCTCGCTTATTGCCCCCTGGGTTTCATCGGATGATGAAGGATTTTCGAATTTCACCATAAGCAGAGTAAAATCATCATGGTAAAATATTTCCTTTATTTCTCCCGGAAGAATTTCCTTGGGCACGCTTATGTCCATCAGGTCGTCTATCCACACTACGCCCTCTACGCCTTCAACCTCGGAAACCTTTTCCTTTATGGCTGAAACATCCTTCCCCTCCATATCCTCGATTACAAGGAATCCTGTAGATGCATTGTGGAAGACATCATTCAGAATATCCTGCCCTTTCATCGAATCCAGTTCAGCAGGCAAATAAGTCAATATGTCGTAATTGATATTTGTCATCGCTATCCCATATAAAGACGGCAAAATCAATAGTGCCGCGATTATCAGGACTATAACCCTTTCTTTCGCTATAAACATTCCAAATCTTTTCATATTTTTATTCCCCTTCATGCTTCTGATTCATGCTTTAATTATTTTTGTACTGACTGGTCAGTTCAATTTTCTTTATTATAATACCCTTACTTTAAAAATGCAAGCATTCCTTTGAAAATATTTTTATTTGTATTTATGCATTATTTAATATATATTAATATTATCTATACCGACCGGTCAGTCGAAAGTAGGTGAATAATGAAAAACACAAAGCAAATAATAATGGCGGCTGCCGTAAAAGAAATTTCCGAAAAAGGATATCTCGGAGCAACCATGGACGGTATCGCTTCAAACGCAGGTGTTGCAAAGGGAACACTGTATTACCATTTCAAAACAAAAGAAGAATTGTTCAATTTCATTGTTAATGAAGGACTTTCATTGATTGAAAAAGACATCGAAAAAGCCGTTTCAAAAGAAGAAGGCATAATCAATAAATTCAAGCGATTATGCTTCATGCAACTTAAGATAATCTATGACAACAGGGATTTCTTCAAAGTCATAATGAGCCAACTTTGGGGAATAGAAATTCGCCAAACTGAACTGCGTGAAGCTGTCAAAGAATATGTAAGTTTTGTGGAAAAATATATCAAGGAAGCTATGGAAGAAAAAATTATTAATGTGGAAGACTCTCATTTACTGGCATACGCTTTTTTCGGCATAATGACATCTGTAACTGTCTATGAACTGCTAAATGACAGAGAGTTCAATTCTATTGAGGATGCGGAAAAAATAATAAACTACACATTAAACGGAATAGGAATAAAATCTATTTCTTATGCAAATTGATTGAAAAACACAAAAGCGGCAGCTGAAAAAAATTCAGTTGCCGCTTTTGTGTTTGCATATTTCCTTAGACTATATAACACTATTCTTTTTCATATTTGCTTATTTATGTAACCGGGAAATAGCGGAATTTGTTCAATAAGATATTTTTCAAACAGATTGACTGCAGGCGACCTCCTTTCAATAGGCAATGTCGCAAAAGCTATATGCCTGCAAATGGATTCATCCAACTCTCTAATTGCAACTCCTTCAGGAAGAGGATCTAGCAAAAGCAAGGATAAAATGCTTATTCCCAATCCATTCTTGACCATTGCAATTGTTGAATAATCGTTCTTCGCATGATATCTTATCTTTAATTCAAGTGAATTATCATTAATTATTCGCCCCACATCCGAATCCATACCCTCACCCGGCAATATGAAATACTCATTGTTTAGCGCCTGAGCCGGTATCTTTTCATATTTTAGAAGATGGTGCCCATCAGGAAGAACCACGTAAAGCTTATCCCTTTTTATAGGTATTGCAAAAAGCTTTTCTCTTAAATCAGAGAGGTTTACAAATCCACAGTCAACTCTATACTCCGCTATCCACTTTTCAGTTTCCTCATAATCGCCATCAATCAACTCAAACTCAATGTTTGGATAATTCGCCAAAAACTTCTTCATAATACCTGACAACCACCAAATCGGTATGCTGGTAAATGTAGCTATGCGTATTTTCCCTTCTACTACTCCATTTATTGATGTTACGGTCTGATTCAACTTGTCATTCCAGTTAATTATCTCGTTTATACATTTTATGACTCTTTCTCCATTATGGGTTAGCTTGACTCCGGATCTGCTTCTAGTGAGCAGCCTAAAACCAAATTCATCTTCCAGACTCTTTATTGCATGGCTGACTCCCGATTGAGTGTATCCCATTTCTAATGACGCTTTAGTGAACGAACCGCTTTCAACCACTTTCTTTAAAACTGCATATTTGTAAATGCTCATTATTAGTCCTCCACGCATTACTGTTTTTCATGTTTATCATTACTAACATTCGTTATACTTATGTGTTTGATTGAAGTATACTCTATATTGTAGCAAGTGTCGATAATATGAAAACGGAAGGTAATCAAGAATGTCAAGAAAAACAGCTGAAATGCTTTTAGTATTGGTAACCCTAGGTTGGGGATCATCATACATGTTCATGAAGCAAGGACTCGGCTCAATAGAAGAATTTAATCTCATTGCTTTAAGGTTTGGAATTGCTTTTGCCGTAATGATGCCTCTTTTGATTTATAGGCGAAAGCACATAAAGCGTTCAACCTTGGCATACGGAGGCTTGCTTGGAATGTTTTTATTTCTTCTTTTCACCTTCCTGCATCTCGGCCTCAAGACAACAAGCACTTCAAACGCAGCTTTTCTTCTTAGCTTAACGGTAATTTTTGTTCCAGTTATTAAGATGATATCTTCAAAGGAAATACCAAATCGTTTCGTAATTACCGGAATGTTTTTCGCTATCACAGGAACTGCCTTCTTGACTCTCGAAGGTGGCTTAAGATTACAGGCGGGAGATGGCCTTTGTATTCTTTCATCTTTGGCTATGTCGTTTCAAATTCTTCTTAACAACAAAGCCGTTCACCAAGTAGATCCTGTTTCAATGGGAATAATCCAGCTTGGTACAACCGCCTTGCTTGGATTAATCTTTTCGCTTGCTTTCGAAACGCCATCTCTTCCTCATACAAGCGATGGATGGATTTCCGTTTTCGCGCTCGCAATAATCTGCAGCTCATTCGGATTCATTGTTCAATCAATTGCCCAGAAACATACAACAGCATCAAGGACAAGCATAATTTTTTCACTGCAGCCTCTCTTCGCTGCACTCTTCGGATTTCTTCTTCTTAGCGAAACATTCAGCCTTGAAAAAATAGCCGGATCTGTTTTGATTTTTCTCGGTGTTATAATAACTGGAAAAAACTCATCTAAAGAGCAATGCTCTTTAGATGTTCTTCTAGAAAAGCAATAAGCGGATTCCCATTAATGGAATCCGCTGCTAAAATCGCTTCTCCTAAAGCATAGGACTCTTGGACAAGGCCAAGAATCCCGTGCTTTTTTTATCAGCCTCTACATATTTTCATTGGCATATTTGATAATGCCTGTTAAAGTTTCACTCAAAGCATCGTTAAATTCAATGTCATCCTCGGAAGGGCTTTCCTGATCAATCAATTTAATAACATTGCCCTGTTTAAAATGAAATTCTACTATGGTACTTTCGCCTTCTTTCTTAGCCATTTCACAATGAAGCTTGCTTATATCCTGCAGTTTCCTTATCTCAACAACAGCCCTATTCTTGATTTCATTCTTTATCGTTATTATTTTTCCCTCGCCTAAAATTGTAAATTCAATCGAATCATCCATGAACGCACGCTTCGTAAATGTACGTTTTGGAAAGAAAAAAGCGATTTTTTCAGGTTCAATAAGTTTCCGAGCAATCTCAAATGTTTCTTCAATCAATTCGTTCTTTTCGCTTCTTGCATGCCTAAAATCCTTTCTTAATTCCTCAAATTTCAAAATCAAAATAATCACCCCACCCTTTTTAAATAATTATTTTTTTATTTATAGCAATATGATAGTAAAACAAAACTCTTAATTTAAACAACTCATTCTATGTATATCAACATACATATATTACCTCTATTTATTCCTTATTTCAATAGTTGGGATTTATTTATTTCTACTCGCCACAAAAGGTTTTAAATACATGCCAAAGAATACCTAAAGAACCTCATTTTATTTTGATGAAAAATAAAAATGCGACCATTTCACTGCTTATGATCGCATTTCATTTGAAAACTTTATTTTTCTTT
>CAZTZB010000044.1:0-14616 GCA_964617505.1 uncultured Peptostreptococcaceae bacterium
GTGGAACGTAGAACGTAGAACGTAGAACGTAGAACGTAGAACGTAGAACGTAGAAACAAATGCAGGATACAAAGACTCAAGAAATAAAGGACATTCTACTTTTTATTGGAGTATTAAACTTTAAAAGTTAAAAAGAGAAAAGGCAAAAGTGGAAAATTAATGACAAAAGTACTATGAATTTATTTTTACTTTATGTATTTTGTGTATTTAATCTTTTTCTTTCTACTTTCAACGTTCTACTTTCTACTTTTATTCATAAATGGTTACAAATGATTTGATCAAATCATCTAAATATAAAACAATAAACCGAACACGAAAACAAAATGGAGGATTTACAAATGAAAAATCGTTACATAAAACAACTAGCAATTATCTTGGCTCTTGCCATGATTCTAGGACTTATGGCAGGCTGCGGAGAAAAAACCGTAGAAGATGTTGCGCCAGAGCAAGCACAGATGGAAGACATTACGGTACTCCTTGACTGGGTTCCAAACACGAATCACACAGGTCTCTATGTAGCCCTTGAAAATGGATACTACGAGGAAGAGGGTCTAAATGTTGAAATAATTCAACCATCAGAGGGCGGAAGCGCCGACCTTATAGCAGCAGGACAGGGGCAGTTTGGAGTAAGTTATCAAGAGCAGGTTACATACGCTCGTACGGCTGAAAACCCGCTTCCTATCAAGGCTATTGCGGCAATAATACAACATAATACTTCGGGCTTTGCGTCTCCTGCTGACAGAAACATTGTAAGCGCTGCAGATTTCGAAGGTAAGAAATATGGTGGCTGGGGATCGCCAATGGAGATAGCTACACTTAAAGCCCTCATGGATAAAGAGGGAGCGGATTTCGAAAAACTTGAAATAGTAGACATCGGTGCTGTTGATTTCTTTGGCGCTGTCGATACAATGGTAGATTTTACTTGGATTTATGAGGGCTGGGACGGAGTTGCCGCAGGCATCAAGGACTATCCAATCAACTTCATCAAACTCCAAGATGTAGATCCAAATCTTGATTTCTATACACCTCTTATTATTGCTGAGGAATCATACTTGGAGGAGACTCCTGAAACAGCTAAGGCATTCATGAGAGCAACGCGCAAGGGATACGAGTTTGCAATAGAAAATCCAGCAGAAGCTGCGGAAATACTTTTGATTCATGCAGGTGAAATAGATCCGGATCTTGCCAAGGCTAGCCAAGAGTTTCTTGCAGGAGAGTATCAAGCTGAAGCAGCTGTTTGGGGAACAATGAAGGCTGAAACATGGGAAAACTATAGCAATTGGATGTACGATCAAGGACTACTTGAAAGTAAATTAGATGTGGAGAAGGCGTTCACAAATGAATTCATCGAAGAGTAAAATTAAGGTTGAAACATTACATCTTAATATGAAATATGAAGGAAATCCTATTTTGACAGATATCTCGGTAGAGCTCCACGAAAGGGAGTTTGTATCCATTGTGGGCCCATCAGGATGCGGCAAGAGCACTCTTTTCAACATAATTGCGGGTCTCATTGAGCCGGAGTCTGGGGATGTACTGATTGACGGGTTTTCCCATAAGGGGAAGTCTGGAAGGGTCAGCTATATGCATCAGAAGGATCTTTTGCTTCCATGGAAGACAATCATGGACAATGTCTGCATTCCACTAGTCCTAAAAGGTTGGAATAAGTCAGCTTCAAACGAAAAAGCTATGGGATATTTTGAACTTTTCGGGCTTAATGGCTACGAAAAAAAATATCCCCACCAGCTTTCCGGTGGAATGAGGCAGAGAGCTGCGCTCCTTAGGACTTATTTATTCTCCGACGACATTATCCTACTAGATGAGCCATTCGGAGGTTTGGATGCAATAACTAAAAGGAAGATGCAGGCCTGGCTACTAGAGGTTCTTGAAAGCTTGAGTGCATCTGTATTTTTTATAACGCATGACATAGAGGAGGCCATTCTTCTTTCTGACAGGATCTATGTCCTTTCTGAAAGACCGGCCAGCCTAGCTATGGAAATACCCGTGTCTTTAGAAAGACCTAGAGATCCGGAGATTGTGACAAGCCCAAAATTTAATGAAATAAGGAAACAAATCCTCGAGCTTTTGAGGTAGAAAGGCAGACTATGAGTTTTTTCGATATAGAGGCGCAGAAGTATGATTCATGGTATGATACTGCTCAAGGCGGATTCGTAGATGAAACAGAGACTGCATTGGCATTTCAAATGTTCACCCCTGTCGCGGGGAGTGCGTTGCTTGATGCGGGATGCGGCACGGGAAATTTCAGCTTGAAACTGGCCGAAAAGGGCGTTAAAGTTACCGGAATAGACATCTCGGAAGAGATGATGTCGGTGGCCAGAATTAAAACCGAAAAAGCAGGTTTTGATGTCGAGTATAGATTTGGGGATTTTTATGGTCTTCCATTCGAAGATGAAAGCTTTGATGCTGTTTTTTCGATGGCTGCATTCGAATTCATCAAGGAGCCGCAAAAGGCTTTTGATGAGCTTATGAGGGTAACCAGAAAGGGCGGAACCCTTATGATAGGCACAATCAATGGAGACAGTCCATGGGGAGAACTTTATCAAACCAAAGATTTCAGGGAGAAAACTGTATTCAAACATGCCGATTTTAAATCTATGGAGGACATGGAAGCCTTGTGCCCTGACAAGCTGATTGATAAGGGGGCTTGCCTTTTCATGCCGCCTATGGCACCTGAAAAGGACTTTTGCTGGGAGGTTGAAAAATCTCTTTCCAATAAAGAAAGGGGCGGTTATATTTGTCTGATGTGGAAAAAATAAATTGCTCACGCATTTCTTTTGCTCCATTGGGAACTAAGGATATCGAATCGAATATAAATGAAGTACTTGCAATAATTGAGGCCTCGGGACTCAATTATAAGATAGGCTCTATGGATACCTTGGTTTGGGGTCTGCCGAGCGAAATTTCGGGAATCATTGAAAAAATTCAATGTGAAATGGTCGGAAAAGCAAAGTATGTTTTGGACATAAGAATATCGAATACCTGTGGATGCGCGGTTGATGGGCAGAGCTGTCGATTATAATAAATATTAATAGTGTATTGACAAGTAGATGACTCAATCGTATAATAGTCATTAATTAAAGAATACAGCGATGATGGGAAGAGTAAATAAGTGATGAAGTTTAAGCGAGCCGGTTGTGGTGAGAGTCCGGCATCAGAATCCTTATTGAAGAACATCCCAGAGCTTTCGACCGAAATCCCCATAGGGGGAGAGTAGACTCGGACGGTTCCGAACCGTTACACTCGGCAGGCATCGAGCCAAGACTCCGTGCTTATGAGATGGACTGTTTATCGGTCAATTCGGGTGGTACCGCGGAAAGCATTAGCCTTTCGTCCCTTTTTAGGGATGGAAGGCTTTTTTAATGGGAAAAATAAAAGGAGGAAAAAGAAATGAAGGGATTAGAACACGGTCTAGTTGTACCGGAGGGTTACAAAACAGAATTGGGATTAATTGAAACAGAGGTGGCTATCAAGAAAATTAAGGATTTCTTTCAAATGGGATTGGCGGAGGCCCTAGAACTTACAAGGGTATCGGCGCCACTATTTGTTACTCAAAAGAGCGGGTTAAACGACAACCTCAACGGGATCGAAAGGCCTGTAGCCTTTGACATGATAGATGTTTCAGGAGAAAAGGCGGAAATAGTGCAGTCTCTTGCCAAGTGGAAGCGCTGGGCACTAGGCAAATACGAATTTGAGGCAGGAAAAGGCCTTTACACGGACATGAACGCCATAAGGCGAGATGAGGTTCTAGATAACCTTCATTCAATATATGTCGACCAGTGGGACTGGGAAAAAGTAATTTCCAAGGATGAAAGAAAATATGAAACACTCAAAGAAATTGTAAAAGACATATATAGGGTATTCAAGAGGACTGAAGAATACATGTATAGCCTTTATCCTTCTCTTGGTGAGGATTTGCCGGAAGAAATATTCTTTATAACAAGCCAGGAGCTTGAAAACCGCTATCCCGACCTTACGGCCAAGGGTAGAGAGGATGCTATTACAAAGGAGAAAAAAGCTGTATTTGTTAGCGAGATAGGGCATGAACTTAAATCCGGAACAAGGCATGACGGAAGGGCTCCTGACTATGACGACTGGAGACTAAACGGTGACATCTTGTTTTGGAATCCAATGCTGGAAATGGCATACGAGGTTTCATCCATGGGCATAAGGGTTGATGAGGAAGCTCTTGAAGAGCAGCTGATGATAGCAGAAGCAGAAGACAGAAAAGTTCTTCCATTCCACAAGGATCTTCTTGAAGGCAAGCTTCCATATACAGTCGGAGGCGGAATAGGACAATCCAGGATATGCATGTTCTTTCTAAAGAAGGCGCATATAGGCGAAGTGCAGGCATCCATATGGCCGGAAGCAATGCTCGAGAAATGCGAAGAAGCGGGAATAAAGATTTTGTAAAACAGTTGTCAGATATCAGTTATCAGTTATCAGGAAAAGAAAAAGCTAAGGATAAAAGGCTGTAAAAGAAACAGCTAGCATGCAGTAAATAGTTAAAAGATTGAAAGACAAAAGATTAAGAAGCCTTTGATAAAGATAAAAAAATGTAGCATATGCTTGTATAAGTCATCCTCCATTCCTTTTTTATAGGAAATGGGGGTGCTTTTTTATATGTAGCTAAAAATTATTGTCAAAATAATGACTCAAATGCAAATTTTATTTTAATACTCTAGTAGAAGGTGATAAAATAAAAACAATATATAATATTATTGGGGTTATATTTGCGATATGCAAAGATAGCTAGAGATGTCATCAAAGGGAGGTTAGCTTATGAGTCAAGATTCCAACGGAATTGGACTTCCGTGGATTCCTAAGACTACCGGCAAGAGTGCGGTTGTCGATCCACCGTTATCCAATCGAAAAGAAGCTATCAGGCAGCAAGAATTTGAACATACCTGGGAACTCATCTACTATTTTTTGGTCCAAGGGGTCAAGAATCTCAGGCGGTTAATAAAGATTTTTATTATTCCGCTGGCCATCGCGATGGTCGTCAACATTATTCTGGAATCTATACCCACATATTCTCTTACTGGTATTATCAGACCAATTGCATTTTTTGTTATCTCCATAACGGCTTCATACAACAGTTTGATTCCACGGACCATCTATTGGGTGATTGTTTTCACCCTTGGCAAGAAAATGTTCTTCAGGGTGAAAGGAGAAGGGTTTTCCCCTACCATCGATAGTTTCAAGACCTTTCCTTCAATTCTTATGAAAACAAAAGTTGCTTTGGGACAGAGCTTTTTCTATGCTTTATTGACGGCAGTAGGCAGTGGATTTATTGCAGCAAATTTTCTAACGCGTAATAATCGCATAGACAAGGCAACGGTTGCCATTGTCGTGGCAATCACAATCTTAGATACCCTCTTGCGGGGGAGCAAGACTATGTTTTTTACGGCTTTGAAATTATTGCATAAGGATTTATCCTCTCGAGCTAAAAAGAAAGTGGGTTTTTCCGATTTTCATGTCTATGTTGTTGGGCTTGGTTTTGCAGTTGGACTATTGGGAAATCTCATTTTCGCTTTTATCAGATTTGATTTTGGAGGCTATATCCTAGGTGCGCTGATTCTTGTTCCCGCTTGGGCATTGCTCCACATTAAATCTAAAGGGGTGAAAGGCCATTAACATTAAATCCTTTAAAGATGAAAAGCACAGATTTGCTTACAGCTTTGATTTGGATAGTGGTTTTTACTACCGGACAGGGGTCATTGATGAACATGGCATAGACAGTAAAAAAGACCCCTTCATGGGCTCCTATCCACATTTATTGGATGTCGGAATCATGGGACATTGCGTTCATGGACAAACCGGGCTTTGCCTACAAGCCGGCATACAATGTTATCAGGATGGACTCCATAAGACACAGGACAATATGCGACTTGAGGATTTCAAGACCATTGTTGATCAAAGCAAAGACAAAATGTTTCAGATTGCACTTGGCGGTCGTGGTGATCCTGACATGCATGAGGAGTTCGAAGAAATTCTAGCCTATTGCAGAGCCAATGAAATTATTCCCAACATGACTACTTCCGGCTATGGGCTCACAGATGAAAACGCCGATTTGATGAAACGGTATTGTGGAGCGGTTGCCGTTAGTTGGTACCGCAGTCCCTATACTTTACGGGCCATTGAGATGTTGCTTGAAAGAGGCGTCAAGACGAATATTCATTATGTTCTTGGCAACAACTCCATTGATGAAGCCTATGAAATGATTTCAAAAAAGAAGATTCCAGAAAAGATTAATCGGGTGATTTTTCTGCTTCACAAACCGGTGGGTCTCGGCAGAAGCGACAATGTACTAAAGCCGGACGATCCAAAGGTAGAAGCCTTTTTCGAACTATTCAATGAAGAAGACAATGTCAACATCGCTGGATTTGACAGTTGCTGTGTACCTGGGGTCATTTCATTTGCACCCATTGTACACCTCGACTCGATAGATACCTGTGAAGCAGCTAGATACAGTGCCTATGTCACACCCGACATGAAAATGACACCCTGCAGCTTCGATCAGGAACTGAAATATCAAGTGGATTTATCTAAAAATACAATTCAAGAAGCCTGGGACAGTGCTACATTCGAAAGGTTTAGAAATAAGCTGAGAATGCGGTGCCCAGATTGTGAAAAGAGACATTACTGTCTTGGGGGATGTCCCCTCAAAAAAGAAATTGTACTTTGTAAAGAATTCCAGGGGGTGAAAGTGTGAAAATAAGACAAGATTACGTCACCAATTCAAGTAGCACCAGTTTTGGCGCAGCAACTGCGACAGGATTGGCTGCGGCCCTATTCACTGCAATAGGAATCAGTGCGGCATCAAGCGCTGATGTGCTTGGTACAGAAATGCCTGAAGCCGAAGCACCGCTTGTAGAAGAAGGTCCAGACAGGCATTTTAATCCGGAAGAATTTGTTGAAAGCGATGTCCCTTATGAGGAAAAACTAAATAAGTTGGATCATGAGATTGCTGAATACGAAAAAGAATGGGAAGCCACAAAAGACACTCTTGAAGGTGATGACTACACAGAAACTAAAGAACAATATGAAAAATACAAAGAATATCTAGAAAATAAAAAAGCTGATGCTGAGAATATTGAATTTGAAAAACAAATTGAGAAGTTAGCCAAACAAGCTGAAAAAGAAAATAAAGAAACTTGGATTGATGAGCGCAAGAAAGATCTGGAAAATGCTCGCGAACAAATCTCAATGATTGAAGCCAGCATTAGAGGCTATGGCTCCGCAGGCTATAATATCGATGAGGCTAAACGCCAACTTGAAATGTACAAAGAACGCGAATCCGACCTCGACAAAGCGCTAAAAAAAGAAGGAGTCAAACACGACTATACAGCTAGAGAACGCGAAGATATCGGTCCAAGCAAATCCGTTGGTGAACTGCTAAAGAAGGTCGACGATAAGTACGAGAAAATTCTTGAACAATTGAAAAAGGATAAGATGGATCGCAAGAAAAAAGAAATTATTGAGCGAAATATCAGAGCTTTTCAAGCCGAAGCCAGAGCCCAAATGAAATTTTCCAATGTCTCGAATGATTTGCTTGAAAAGGCTGAAATGGTGCAAGTGGCTGCAGATTTTGGCGTCGATGCCTTAGAAAAAGTTACTGGACCTGCTGGAAAAGCAATCAAGAAAGGCTATGTTGCGGGAAAAGCTTTAGCAACGGGAGCTGTAGAAGCCACTTGGGATCCGGAGCATGCCGCTTCACATATGGTGAAGGCTTCAGTTAAAGCTGTCGCAGATGTCGCAAAAGAATCAACGGATAGTCAACTCCTAAAAGATGGAATTGGGCTTGCCTCAGAAGTAACTCAAGGAGGTATCGATTCCTATCAAAAGGGAGAATCTGTCACCAAAGGCATGGCTAAAGGAACTTGGAAAGCTGGTGTCGACATTGTCGTAGATCGAACTGTCAAGAAATTCTTGCCGGAGAGCTCACTCCCAAATCTGGATTTTGGAAAGCGCACTGGCAAAGAAATAATCAAGAGTCTTGTTGCCAAAGATCCAATCATCCAAACTATCGTTAAAGACGGTCTTAAAGATGCCTTTAAAAGCACTGCGAGCAATCATGTGAAGAACCTGCCAAAAGGCGAAGGATTTATATTTGGTGATTGGAAAATATAAGAATTAGGAGGGATTATCATGGCTAAAGAAATGAAATTGAATTATAGAGAACTATCTTGGTTGGGAAATGCTTTTGAGAAGCATTCCATCATATCCCCATTCGAGTTGATTCAAGTAGAAGGTTTTGACGAGAAGGACCAAGAGAATCTTATTGCTATGGGTGTTATAGACAAGGACAATAAAATTTTACCTGAATATTTTTCGCGGCTTGAAATGCTCGCAATCCCCGACAGCTATGTCGAAACAGTCTTTAGAAGAGGCCCCATTTCGGCCCGTAAAATGGTCTATAACAAAGGGGACAAGAAGATGAGCCTTTCCTACACGGAAGAAGGTCTTGTCGTCAATTCTCCCGCATCGGCAGAAGGTATGACAAACTTTATGCGTGAATATACCGGTGGCAGTTCACTCACTGGAGGCGATCTTGATCTTGAGCTTACTACGCGAGAGATGTATCTTTTCGCTGTTATATCGGATCTTTACAGGCGTGATGTTTTCAAAGCCTATGCTGAAGAAGAAACCTTCTACTACAGAGGGTTCACTCAGGCGGAACTCCTCGAACTAGCAAATACAACGCGCAAGAATTCACAGAGTCTCGCCTATCAAGTCTTTGCCTTGACAGGAGGAACGGGTATCTTTGAGGCGGAAGAAGTTGCCACCATCCTTGAGAGCCTTGAAAAGCAAGGCCTGCTTTCAAACAATGAAGGCAATTACTCTCCTATAGGTGAAGCCCTACTATTTGCAGGCAATTTTCTTGTAATCGAGAATACGCTTGATGTGGTTGTCGGGCAGCTACATGAAGATTTGCTTTATCGCTCAGGATTCACAGTACTTCAAGCCGGTCCATTGGATCTGGTCTACCTTGAGCATTCAGAAGGAAAAGTATCCTTGCAGTGTCTATCGGCACAGGCGATTCTTTCGATAGTTCAAAACGTTCTGACCGACAAAGCAGATATCGTTTAAAGCAGATAAATATATAAGCTCTAATGTGAATAAAATGCACCCGGTATATCCATTGAAGAGGATAATGCCGGGTGCATTATTTTTCTTTCTACCTTCCACTGCATTTCCTGACATCTGATATCTGACAACTGTTTTTCTTTCCCCGTTCCTCTTTCCACTGCCTTCTGCCAACTGTTTCATCTATTACAAAATTGAAACATTCGGTTACAATCGATTCATAAATAATTATTCGCTTCTCTACGGTGGTAAGATATGTATATAAAATATTCAAGGAGGAAAAAAACATGTTAAATTTTGCAGGACAACTTAATCCAGTGGCTATAGCAATCATAGTGGCTATAATTGGCATATTGATTTTTGCATTTGCGTCATCGGTAACAGTAAAAAGAAAATATAAGGTTTTGGCAAAGGATTTTGGGATCAACAAATCTTTTGACAATCCAAAGTTCGACAATGAAGTATTAAATAATATTGTCGATGATTTCAGAGCGGCGGCATCAAAAAATCCTGACACCGTAAACACGCAGGCAATAATCGAGAAGAATTTTAACTTTGATTTAAAGAAACTTCAGCTGGGAGAGCGTTTCGTAAAAAAATCGGTTTCACTGATGATCATCTTAGGGCTTTTGGGAACATTCTATGGACTGACGCTTTCTATAGGGAAATTGGTTGAGCTTCTCACATTGAATGGAAGCGGACAGGCCCTGGAGAATGTCGATTCAATCGTAGATGGGCTCATCAATTCGGTAAAAGGCATGTCGGTAGCATTTGTCACTTCCCTTTTCGGTATCGTGTCTTCGGTTATAATAACCGTAACAAATGTATTCTATTCTGTTGAAGATTCAAGAATGGAGCTGATGGTTGAAATTGAGGAATTCCTTGACAACGGCCTTGGTAAGGTTTTGATAAAGCGCCCGGAAACGGAACTGATGAAAGCGAACGAGCGTATGCAAAGTGCAATAGACGGATTCGGAGAAAAAGTGGAAAAAAGCTTCAGGGACTTGGCCGGAGAGGTTGGCTACAGGATACTTACAGCGACGGATGGTATAGGACAATCTGCAGAAGCACTTTATGGGGCGGTAGACAAGTTTGATAAATCACTGAATAATTTTTCGGAAAACACGAGGGATTTTTCGGAATTCAATTATCATCTTAAAAACAACATTCAAAGGATGAGCCTCAGCTTTTCGGACTTTTCGGACGACATGAAAAATAATACAGATGTCCTGAAGGATACTGTTGACGCCTTAAGCGTAGAAATCAGCAAGTAGAGGGGAGGCGGGCAAATCATGCAAGCTATAAGAAAAAGAAATTTTAAAAAAAACAATGAAGAAGATAACTTTTGGCCGGCCTTCACAGACATGATTTCAACAATTGCCTTGATACTTTTCTTCTTGATGCTCTTGGCTTTTATCCAAAATATAATCACAGGAAAGAACCTAGAGTTTGCTAAAGAGCAGCTTATAGATACCCAGGACAGGCTTGAGGAATCAAACATACAAATAAGCCGGGCGGAGAAGAAACTAAGGCTTTTGAAGGATGATTTGGACGATGTTCTTGCGGAAGTTGAGGATGGAGAAATAGCGCTTAAGCTTTCTGAGCAGCAGATTGAAGACCAAAGGGAAATAATTGCAGAAAGCAATCAAGAATTGGGAGACCTAAGGTCCAAGCTTCAAGGCATAGCGCTTCTAAGGCTTGATGTATTAACCAAAGTAAAGACATCAATCGAAGAGGAGCTTGGGATTAAAAATCAATCCGGACAGGAACTTGTTTCAATAGCCGACAATGGAAACATTGTCATCAATGAAGGTTTGGTATTCGACTATAACAAATACGACATAAAACCTGAAGGCCAGATAGTTCTTGGAAAGCTGGCGGAAGCATTTGAAAATGTATTGAAAGATTCGGGTACAAGGGCCAACATTGATGCTATAAGCATTCAGGGGCATACGGATAATCTGGGTTCTTCAGAGTACAATAGGGACCTTTCATCTAAAAGGGCGTCTGCTGTGCTTAACTATATGATGGGCGTGAACCCCACTCTTGAGAACCAGTATGGGCGATACTTCGCAGCCAGTGCATATTCCGAATTTAGACCTATAGCGTCGGGTTCGACAGAAGCGGGTAGAGCACAGAACAGAAGAATTGAAATATCGGTAATCCTAAAAGATGAAAACATTCAAAACGTAATCGAGGATTATCTGGAGGATTCAATAAAACCCTTCCAAGATGAACTTGAAATGTAGCAAATAAAAAATCAAGCCGGGAGAAAAAACTCTTGGGCTTGATTTTTTTATGTTTTTTAATGTGTTTTATTTTTCGTCTTTTCCTGCTTGCTGACTGCTTTCTTTACTGTTAAACGGCGAAAGACTTGCTTGTTCACTGTGCACTGTTGCTGTTTTTCATAGCGCTTCGTCTCTCGGCAAAACCTAAAATTCACAAACTCGCTTCGCATAGGGCTAAAGCCAAAGTGAATTTATTTACGGTTTAACCTTATCCAAAGCTGTGAAAATCAAGCATCGTGCAATGTTTTGCAATCAAGAACTTTCGCCGTTCCACTTGCTGCGTTCTACTGTTTTTCCATCTTTTTCTGACATCTGACATCTGAAAACTGATATCTGACATCTGTTCCTTTTGTTTCCTTTTAACTTTCCACTTGCAACGTTCTACTGTTTTTTTTCTGCCCGCTGCAAGCTAATAGATACTAGCTGCTAGCTATCTTCTAACCTTGATTATTGAAGCAACCTTATCTATTGCATCGGAAGCCTCTATCTTTTCGAGGGCATAGTTCAGATTTTTTCTACTCACTTCGTGTGTTATGAAAACAAGCGGAACCAATTTCTCTCCGGGCTTGCCCCTTTGCACTACTGATTTGAGACTTATTCCATATTCGCCCATGATTGTGGCTATATTTCCAAGTACTCCCGGCTGGTCCTTTACCTGGAACCGGATATAGTATTCGCTAAGACCCTCTCCTACGCTTATAAGAGAAGATTTGTACTCGTTTTTATTGGCATGGGATACTGACGGTTTTTCGGATATGCGTTTTCCAATTTCCATTACATCTCCAAGAACGGCGCTTCCCGTGGGCATAGATCCAGCACCTTTCCCATAGAGCATCAATTCTCCAACTGCATTACCTTTAACATACAATGCGTTAAATTCGTTGTTAACGCTTGCTAGGGGATGATTTTTTTTAAGAAGAACAGGGTGCACATGAAACTCGAAGGTTTTCTCGTTTTTTCTCGCAGTTGCCAGAAGCTTTATAGTGTAACCCAATTGCTTTGAATATTCTATATCTTCCTTTGATATTTTGCTTATACCTTCCCGAGGGATATCCTGGGGAGAAACTTCAATTCCGAAGGCAATATAACTTAAAATGGAAAGCTTAAATGCGGCGTCCTCTCCCTCAATATCCGAAGTTGGATCACTTTCAGCAAAGCCTTTTTCCTGAGCCAGTTTAAGCGCCTCGTCAAAATCCATTCCCTCTGCAGTCATCTGCGTCAGTATATAGTTAGTGGTGCCGTTTACTATACCGATAATTTCGTCGAACTTATTGGCCGAAAGGCTTTGAATCAAAGTGTTTATTATTGGGATACCGCCACCAACGCTGGCCTCGTATCTTATTTCTACTTCATTTTTATCAGCTAATTCGCGAAGCTCTTTTCCGTAAGTGGCTATTACGGCCTTGTTGGCTGTAACAACATGTTTTTTGTTTTTTAGTGCTGCCTTAATGTAGCTGTAGGCGGGTTCAAGACCACCCATTAGTTCTACTACAACCTGTATATCCTTGTTTTCGAGTATCTCCGAAAAGTCTTCTGTAAGAATATCCGCAGGGATATCGATATCCCTTTCCTTGTTTACATTGTTTACTAAAACCTTTTTTACATCTATGCTCCTGCCGAGATAGGAGTCAACTTTTCTTTGATTCTTGTGAAGTATTTTCCATACACCTGATCCTACATTGCCTACTCCCAGTATTGCTATCTTTATATTATTCATCTGTATCCTCCGTTTCTATTCCATTGCCAACAAGTTCAGTTTTATTACGCCGTCCATTTTTCTTATCTGCTCAGTCAGTTCGTCAAATTCCATTTCCATTTGGTTTATATCGAATGTGAGAGTAACATTGGCGACTTGATTTATTGGTATGTTTTGGTTTATCGTCAATATGTTTCCCTTGCATTCTGCAATCTTGTTTAAAATATTTGACAAGACTCCGGATTCGTGCGAAAGAAGCAGAGCTATAGTCACTTTTTTTCCATCGGCCCTTTCCGAAAAAGTGAAAACATAATCCTTGTATTTGTAGAAGGAGCTTCTGCTTATATCGACGGCTTTTACTGCGCCTGTTATCCCTTTGACTTGCCCGGTTTGGATAAGCCTTTTTGCCGTTATGACTCTTTCAAAGATGTCTGGAAGAATTTCTTTGTCGATCAATAGATATTTGCTTGACATGTAACCACACCTTTCTGTATTTATTTGAAAAACAATTGTATGCTCTAGAAAAACTAAAATCATTATAGCATGGAAATCTCTTGTATACAATATACTTTTATATAAAAATCATTATTTAACAATATGTGTTTTGCATTGATTGGGTTTTAAGCAAAAAACATCTTGGAATGGCGTATAGACTGTCTTCTAGCGGTTAAATAGATTGAATTATCTGATAAAATATTATCAATTGTTGAAATTTAGAGATGCAGACAAGTATAATATAAATGAAAAGTGAATAATGGTATCGGATGATGATGGCGGGAGTTGTTTTATATGAGAAAGCAAGATGACCGCTAACGGACGAGACTCTGGAGAGACCGCTGCGAGCGGCACCGAAGGGGCAAAATTGGAAACAAAAAACTCTCAGGTAAAAGAACAGAGGCGCGGATATTGGCGCTCTCTGTTTTTGTTTTTTGAACTTTTTTCATTGCAAACAGGGTTGTGGATTTTCGGAAACCGTATGACAAAGTAGTTGCATAGGCAATGGAGATGGGTATAAGAAAGTGGAAAGTAGAAAGAAAAGACAGTAGGCTGCAGGCAGTGAGCAGTAAAAGATTAAAAACAAAATAAAAAAAGCAACAAGAAAATGCCAGAGTAAAAGATTAAGAACAAAGGCAAAGATTGCTTTCTTGTCTGGCTGTGCAGCATTGTCCGAGCCGCTCTTTTCACCAATTTGGATTAGAAAAAATCGCTATAAATTCGCTTTGGCCTTGGCCCGATGCGAAGCGAGTTTGCGAATTTTAGATTTTTTTGAAAGACAAAGAGGTATGAAATTCAGGCGCAGGACACAGCAAACTGGCAGGACAGGGAAGCAAGAGCAAGGGGTAGCGTAAAAATAGTGGAAAGCAGAAAGTAGAACGTGGAACGTGGAAAGTGGAAAGTGGAAAGTAGAAAGTGGAAAGTAGAAAGTGGAAAGTGGAAAGTAGAAAGTGGAAAGTGGAAAGTGGAAAGTGGAAAGTAGAAAGTAGAACGTAGAACGTAGAACGTAGAACGTAGAACGTAGAACGT
>CAZTZB010000045.1:0-14097 GCA_964617505.1 uncultured Peptostreptococcaceae bacterium
TATAAAAGTGAAACCCAACATAATGATAACAAAGGAATCTCTGCGATTCAATAGATTTTACGAATTTTTTTATCTGATTTCAAATTATTATTCGTGTTACATCTTTAGGCAAAAAAAGATGCTCAAGGCATCCTTTTTAACTTTGTATAAATACGCTTTTTACATTACTTCATTTTTATCAGGCAATACTATCCATGCAGCGATGTAAAGCAATACTCCTATTCCGTAATACAAGGAGAATAAGACCCAAATCATCCGCACGATTGTGGGGTCGATTGCAAAATAGTCGGCTATGCCAGCACAGACACCTCCGATTTTTTCATTTTCAGTGTCCTTGTAAAACCTCTTTTTTTCAGCCACCTGAATACACCTCCTCTTAATTGAGGCCTATTCCCAATATACCCAAAAGTTCCGCGTAATCATACACTTCATACTTAGGGATTATATTTTTTTCGTTTTTCTTCTTTTGCGCATTGTACCAACATGTATCCACCCCAAAGTTGAGGCCCCCCTTAATATCCGATGTTAGGCTGTCTCCTATCATTAGAGCTTTATCTTTTTTCATATATCCTATTTTCTCAAAGGTATATTCAAATATTCTAGGGTTTGGCTTTGATATTCCTACGCTTTCCGAAATAACAAGTTCTTCAAAGTAGGGCCTTACTATCGACTTGCCAAGACGAGTCTCCTGTACCGAAGTCAGTCCATTTGTAAGTAGGACCATCCTGTATCTTCCTTTAAGCTGCTTCAGCAATTCTTCCGCCCCATCAAAGAGAAAACCTGCCGTAGAAAGATTATATAGATATTCCTTGGAAAAAGCCCCCGCCTCCTCATCTATCTCTATCTCAGCAAAAAATCGTCTAAACCGCTCGGCTTTGAGTGTCTCCTGGTCAATTTCACCAAGCTCCATCTCTTTCCAAATATTTTTATTTACTCCCGCATACACCGCATAATCCTCATTGCTAAAACTCCGCCCGGCATTTTCCGCCGTCTTGAAGAAGGCGTACTCCTCAGCCTTCGCAAAGTCGAACAAGGTTCCGTCAGCATCAAAAATCAATAATTCATATTTCATAATAATCCTTCCCTTCAATCTACTGTCTTTTTTATCATATCATTGTATCGCAACTAATAAAACAATCATAACAATCGATTGGACATAGCCTATGATAAAAGAAAAAACCTAGAAGAATAGGCACATTTAAGTGTCTACTTTTCTAGGTTTGAGTGTAATATTGAAATGCTCTTATTATTTAAGCACAGCATCTTTGATTCGCTTTAAACCTTCTTCCAAAACAGAACGGGGACAGGCCAGATTGAGTCTAATATAACCATCCGAATTTCCGACAAACATGTCGCCGCCTTCAAGTAGAACACCCGCATTGTTTGCAAAAAACAGCGGCAGGCTTTCCTCATTTGGAAGGTATGCATCTATGTTAACCCATGCAAGATATGTGGCCTCGGATATCTTAAACTTTGTTTTAGGCAGATTTTCATCGAGGAACTTCTTAGTAAATTCAAAATTTCCATCCAGGTATAGTTTTAGTTCATTAAGCCAATCGAGTCCATGCTCATAGGCTGCTTGGGTTGCAGCAACACTTACCGGATTCTCAAAAGGATAGTGTCTTTCTTTCCAAACCTTGCGCAATTCTTCACTCGGAATAATTATGTTTGAAAGCATAAGACCGGCCATGTTGAATGTCTTGCTCGGAGCCATGGCTGTAATTATGCGATCCGTTTCCGGAAAGAGTTTAGCCAAAGGAATATGCTTCTTTCCTGTTCTGAGCAAATCGCAATGAATTTCATCGGATATTACCCATAGATTGTTTTCAAAACAGATGTCGCCAAATCTCTTTAGCTCATCTTCTGTCCATACGCGACCCGAAGGGTTATGTGGATTACAGAATATGCAGAGGCTAGCCTTTGGATCGCTTGCTTTTGCCTCAAAATCTTCAAAGTCCATAGTATACTCGCCATCATTATTCACCAAGTCAGATGTTACAAGTTCTATTTTGTTATAGTCGGCCGCATGCTTGAAAAAAGCATAGGACGGTGTGAATATTATTATCTTCTCATCTGGCTTGCAAAGGAATTCTACAAGCTCATAAAGCGCAGGAATTACCCCTGGAGAAGTCATGAGTTGTTCTTTTGGAAAGGACCAGTCATAGAGTTTTTCAGTCCAAGCTGAAAATATTTCATAGTACTTCTTGTCAAAAATTTGTGTATATCCGAAAATACGCTTGTCCAATCTTTCTTTCATAGCATCTATAATCACCGCGGGCGTAGCAAACTCCATGTCGGCAACCCACATGCGTATAAATTCATCATCCGCATAGGGAAATTCCATGGTCTCCGGGGCATGGAAAATATAATCCCGAAATCCGTCTGTATTCATTGCATTCGTGCCTCTTCGCTCAATAATTTCGTCAAAATCGTATTTCATAATATGCCTCCCTTATTAATTATTATTCTAAGTATCGCACAGACTAGTAGAAGAATCAAAAGTGGCAAATTTACTTATAAGAAACAATACCAATTATTTCTTTCTTATAAATAGAATATTCGACAAATATTTGATAAAATATTTATATAAAACACATTCATTGAATTTTTTCATAGAATAGTATCATATTACGAAACTTCGAGGTGATATAATGCATAACATCAATAAAGTAGTGGGTTCAACAATCAGGAACTTCAGGAAAGGCAAGGGTCTAACAATAGAGCAACTGGGGCTTTTGATAGGCAAAAGCAAGGCTACAGTTTCCAAGTATGAGAAGGGTGAAATTTCCCTTGATATTCCAAAGCTTTACTCAATTGCTGACGCCCTAAACATTAATGTGACTCAATTGCTTCATTTTACAAGTGATAGCTCAAGCCCGATTAGCAATACAATGCCAGCAACACGCTTTGGAAATGCGAGCAAATATTACGCCTACTATTTTGACGGACGCAACAATCAGTTAGTACGCTGCGTCATAGATATTCTGGAGGAATCAAGCGACGGACGCTACGCAACAATGCTCTATATGAATATCCAGGACTTCGAGCACTATCAGTCTTGCGAAAACACATATATCGGATATACCGAGCATTATGAAACTATAACAAGGATGAGTCTAAGGAATCAGGCAACTCCAATAGAGGTTTTTACAATAAATATTTTAGCACCCTTCGCCGAATCAAACTCAAAATGGGGGCTGGGATCGGGCATATCCTTTAGACCTCTCATGCCTATTGCCTGCAAGATGCTTCTGTCAAAGGTAAAAATAGCAGAAGACCCAACTCTTATACAGAGTCTTCGCATTTCCAAAGAGGATATGCGTCTTATGAAAATATTCAATATGTTCTCGGTGACATAGGTGAAACTAAGTGTAAATAGGATATATATTTCACCCATTGTGATAAAATGTATTGTTTGTTATTTTTTTATCATATTGTTATAAGCTCTCCTGTTTCTATGCTATACTTAGAATAGTAAATAATTTTTACATGCAAAGGAGTGAAGCTATGGGTTTCTACAGCAAAATGCTTCCTGATGAAACATACTGCATCAACGGATACGAAGGCAAGGCCTCACATATTGAGTTCCCTACAAATATAGTAATAACAATATTGCATGACGATTTGTTCAAGGGCCATACCGAAATCGAATCGGTAAATATACCTGACAGTGTAACAGAAATTGGCGGTTTCATGTTTGACGGTTGCACTGGTCTTAAAGCTATAAAACTACCGCCAAACCTTGAGAATATGTGGCAATACGCCTTTACCCGCACCTCAATAGAAGAAATTGAAATTCCCGGAAGTGTTCTCTCAATCATCCCCTTCACTTTCTATCAATCAAAAAAACTTAAAAAGGTAATTTTTAATGAAGGAACTAAAAGAATCAGTTCATGGGCTTTTAAGGATTGCATTTCTCTTACCGATGTGTACCTGCCCGCCTCGCTTACCGACATAAGCGACAAGGCCTTTGAAAACTGCGGAAAAATAACATTTCATGAAGGACAAGAATAAATCTTATTAACAAGGGCTCAACTATTAATCAAACTAATTTTATGTGTTGGCAAAATATTAGCTCAATAAATTGAAAATGATGCTAGTGAAAAATCACTAGCATCATTTATTTATAGATTCGATTAACGATAAAAATATTCTCCGTCAACAATTCGAATCAAATCGTCAGATTTTGATGAAAATGGCTGGTTGTTAAAAAATAAACTGTCTCCAATATTGTTGACTCCCTCAAGAGCCTTTTTTGCCGCAGCTATGCTAATGGGTTTTGGCTCAAGATTTTCAAATGACTCCTTGTGAGCAGGCGGAAACTGAACATTCACATCCGCTTGATAAATCACGCCCTCAATGGTATCAGGAAAGCTTTCATCTTTAACACGGTTCAGTACTGTATTGGCAATAGCCATGGCCATATCCAGTGAATAGTCTCCGGACTCAACCGTTACAATCTTTGCGAGCAGATGCAAATCTTCATCTGTATAGTCTCTTTCATATATATAATCTTCCGGTATTTCTGCTAGTGGATTCACAATGTCTACAGTAAATGTGGCTTGATACCAAGATACTTGGCATCCCAAATTTTCAGATACAAACCTTAGCGGAATCATAGTTCTTCCATCTTTAATAAATGGGGCTTTGTATAGCTTAGTAGCTTCCCCATCAATATTGGCATCAAGGCTCCCTATTACAATCTCTATGCTCTTCTCATCCAGAGTCATCTTAACCGTTTGCCTATCCTCGAACCACTCTATTGTCCCTCCAAGAGCCTCGACTATATATCGACCTACTACAAACACCGTATCGCCCTGCAGTATATGCGGCGTATCCGAATAAAGATAAAGATCATTTATTTTTACCGATGCCTCAACATCATAATCATACTCATACTCATACTCATAATCAGCCGCGTAAGAATACGAGCTTGTACTAATCATTATTAAAAGCAAAACCATACATAGTATCTTTTTCATATTAATCTCCTTACATGCTTTGAATTTCAAGTCCATTATAACCTTTTCGAAAGCAAATTCAAATTGAACAAAAATAATCCATAGTTAATCCGACTATAATATTCAAAACAGTCAAAACCATGACAAAAAGGAATCTTAATGATATCCTATATATGGCGAATTTAAATAGTAAATGGGGATTATAAATGAAAAAATACATATTGATAATTTTAGCTTTATTGATTACTACCCTAATTTTTATACCGGTCAATTGTCTGGTATTAGAGCATTATCAATCTAATGATATTTTATTCCTATTCAAGGTCAAAGCAGATGATGAATTTACGGTCAAATGGATTCACTCAGTCGAACTTACACCCTGGGAAGAAATTTTTAGAATTGATGAGAATAATGAAATCATCCTTGATCGAACTCGTTTTCAACAATTTGGAGCAGGTGTTCCGGATTCCGCCGGAACAAAGACTGAATATAAGGACGGATATATCATTTTCAGTGGAATAAATCAGAAAATGGATTTGATTCCCTATGGAATTTCTTCTTTTGCTAAGCACACCTTCATTTTTAAAGATCAAGAATACGAGCTTTATAAACTCGTAAAAGATGGAGATCGCATCAATTTTTATACCGCTAAAATCAGTTTAATCAAATATATAAAAACAAATTATCTTGATGCTTTATTTTAAGCATATTTTTTATAGAATCATAGTGAGACATTTGACACACTCCTTTTCTGTGGTTTTCGTCGATTTCAGTTTAGTGGAGTGTTCTTCATTTGTCTCTTTTATTCAAATAAAAATGATGTTAGTGATTTCTCACTAGCATCATTTTTTTGTAAAACTTTTTTTATATTTATTTATGCTTCCAAAGCCAAGTTCTTTTTTGATTTATATTTTAAATAAAGAGCTACTGCTACAAATATTGCTAAACCTGCTATATCGGAACTTGTTCCCGAAATCATCAATAATATTGCAGAGCCAAACATCAATATCCTTAAAATGGAATTCACTTTTGTAAATAAGTATCCTTCAACTGCTGTTCCAAGTGCTATAACTCCTAGAATTGCAGTGATTAAAACTGGAATCACTCCCAAAAGAGTTGTATCTATTAATAATAATTGTGGCGAAAAAACAAATATATATGGAACTACAAAACCCGCCAAGGCTAATTTAACAGCCTGAAAACCCGTTTTTGTCGGATTTCCGCCCGAAATCCCCGCTCCCGCAAAGGCTGCCAAGGCAACAGGTGGTGTCAAGTTTGCAAGCATTCCAAAGTAAAATACGAACATATGAGATACTAACATAGGCACGCCCATTTTAGCTAATGCTGGCGCCGCCATTGTAGCTGTGATTATATATGCCGGAATTGATGGCAATCCCATACCCAAAACGATACAAGCTACCATGGTAAATACGAGTGTAAGGAATAAGCTGCCGTGTCCCAAGAATAATATGGCACCAGCTAGCTTTAATCCAAATCCCGTCAATGTAGCAACGCCGATTATGAGTCCAACAACCGCACATGAAACCGCAACACCTAAGGCAGTTCTGGCACCATCTTCAAGGGCATAAACCATGTCCATAAAAAGCCCTTTTGTTTCTTTTTTTATAATACGAACAACAACTGTCAAAACAATGGTCGACATAATTGAATAGAATGCCGCATTGATTGGCGTTTTTCCGGAAAGCAAAAAGTACAAAAGAACAACTAAAGGAATAATCAAATAACCTCTTTCCTTTAATGTTGTTGATACCTTTGGCAATTGATCTTTTGGCAATCCTTCAAGGTTATTTTTTGAAGCCCTTAAATGTATTATTGTAATAACACCCAAATAATAAAGCAATGCGGGAATAAATGCGCTAATCGCTATCGTTATATAAGGGATACCTAGATATTCTGCCATAATGAAGGCTGCTGCGCCCATTACAGGCGGTAATATTTGTCCTCCACAGGAAGCTGCTGCCTCAACGGCTCCAGCAAATTCTTTGTCATAACCAATTTTTTTCATGAGTGGAATAGTAAATGCCCCAGTTGTAACAACATTCGCAACTGCACTGCCATTGATTGATCCTAATAATCCGCTTGAAACAACCGCCACTTTTGCCGGTCCACCTTTAAATCCGCCTGCAAGGCCCATCGCAATATCATTAAAAAATTGTCCCATTCCCGACTTTTGTAAAAATGAGCCAAACAAAATAAACAAGAATATATATGTCGATGAAACCCCAATCGCTATTCCGTAAATACCCTCAGTGGAAAGATACATATATTCAGCTATCATTTTGATTGTATAGCCTCTATGTGCAATGATGCTGGGTAATTTTCTCCCAAAATATGCATAAAGCAAAAATATGATTGCTAATACAACAATCTCTTTACCTACAATTCTTCTTGCTCCTTCAAGCAATACGATGATTGCAATTACACCAAGTACCACATCCATAGTATTTGGCAAACCTGCCCTCAACACAATACCATTATAATCAAAAACAATATAGGCTCCCAAACACAATGAAATCAAAGAGAATATCCAATCGAAAGGAGATGTTTTCGTTTTTGAAGATTTTTTACCTGATGGATACAGTATAAAAACCAAACTCATTAGGATTGCTACATGAATGCTTCGATGCATCAATGTCGGCAAGGTTCCTTGCCATGCTGTGTATAGATGAAACAAAGATATTCCTACACATAATATAAATACTAATATTCCAGTCTTACTCTTCTTGTCGAATCTCCTGAATCTTGATTCTGTATCATATTTTTCTAATAATTTAGCTTGATCTATAATAGGTTCATCTATACCAAGTTCATCTATAAAGTTCTTTGTTTTATCCATGGGTTTTCTCCTTCTTTAAAAAAAAATCCTCTGAAAAATCAGAGGATTTTCATCATTACTTAACTAAAACTCCAATTTCTTCAAAATACCTTTCGGCTCCTGCATGTAATGGTACAGGCATACCTTCATAATATTTTGCTACATCTATTTTGTCAGCAACACTATGAGTATCTCTTAAAGTTTGTAGATTTTCAAAGATAACCTTAGTAATATCATATACCACTTGCTCATCTAAGTCTTCTCGGGTAATCAACATTGAAACAACAGCTGCTGTTTCAACATCTGTTTCATTATCATATGTTCCAGCTGGTACTACTTCAGTTTTATAGTAAGGAATTTCCAAAGCTAATTCAGCTACTTTTTCAGCTCTTACCGGAACAACTACAACATCATGAGTTGTCGACAAGTCCATGATTGTTGCATTTGGCAAACCTGATGTCAAGAAGGCAGCATCAACAGTGCCGTTTTTCAATTGCTCAACAGCCTCAGCATATGACAAGAAATCTTCATCTATATCATCATATGTGATTCCATATATGCCTAGTATGTTTCTTGCATCAACTTCAGTTCCGCTTCCAGGAGCGCCAACTCCTACTTTCTTGCCAACTAAATCTTCAATTTCAGCAATTCCATTTCCTTCTAAGGTGATTACTTGACAATGATTTGGATACAAAGCCGCAATTCCTCTAATATTGTCAAATGCTCCTTTTTCCGCAAAACTTTCGCTTCCATTATAAGCAAAACTTACAACATTATTCATTGCAAAAGCTATTTCTGCTTCACCCGTTCCGATTTTTGTTGCGTTTACTGCACTTGCTCCAGTTGACTCAACAGATGCATTTACATAACTTAATTTTTCATTCAAAAGATTAGATACAGCTCCACCTAATGCAAAATAAGGTCCAGAGCTTCCACCTGTAAGAATTGTCACAAATTGATCTTCTGGTGTTGCTTCTTCAGCTACTGCAGGTGCTTCTTCCTCTGCTGCAGGTGCTTCTTTTGCACATCCTGCTAATGTAAAACCAACCATTGATAAAATTAAAAGTAAAGCTAAAGTCTTCTTCATTATAACCTCCTAGTTATTATGGAATTTTCCTACCTTATGATTTTACTATATAAAATTATAAAGCAGTAATAATTACAACAAAATGCATTAATCGAATGCTAAGTTGCAAATATCACTGCCAACATACATGTTTATTGAATTTTCAGAATTTCCTTAAAAGTTTTTATATAACTGCGGCTAACGAAGAGTTCATTCATTTCATTATTTTTAAGAATAATCTTCATCGTGGAGTTAAACCAAGGCACAATTTCTGAAATATATTCAACATTGACTATAAAGCTTTTATGGATACGAATAAATCCTAACGCGCCATACACTTCAATAAAACCTTTTAAATTTAAATTATTGGCAATATATTGATTATCGCTCGTATATATATATAGCAAGTTATTTATAGACTCAAGATATACGATTGAAGCAATATCCACTAGACTGAATTTGCCGTTTTTTTGTAGTGCTATTTTTTTAAAATCGCGGTTTTGATTTTCTTCTTTCGATTGTTCCGGAATCAGTTTTATCAGACTTCTTATTCTATTCATACATTGATCTATTCGATTATTGTCAAAAGGTTTCACCAAATAATCAATAGCTCCCACATCAAAACCCTCTAACGCATGTTCAGAATAGGCTGTTGCCAACACGATATAGGGTGAATTATTCAATTTTTGAATTTCCCCTGCCAATAAAAGTCCATTCTTTGTATTCAGGTGGATATCAAGGAAAACAACATCAGGCTCATTCTTATTTATTAAGTCCAGAACTTCTTCTCCATCACCCGTTTGGCAGCAGATTTCAATATCACTATGTTTTTCCAAATAATAGATCAATTCATCACGAATATGTTTTTCATCGTCGACAATCATTATTCTAATCATCTATTACGCCTCCATAAGAGAACTCTTTTTAGGTAATTGCAAAACGACTTCTGTCCTGCTATTCAATTCGGAATTGATTTTTAACAAAAACTTTTCGCCAAAAATATATGACAATCGTTTGTTAACATTATTTAGTCCAATGGAATCTTCTTGACCCGCAACCGGATTCAACAACTTTTTAATTGTGGCCGGTGCTATGCCTACTCCATTATCCAAAACCGAAATATAAACCATTTCTTCAGTCTCTGTAGCAGCGATAATAACTTTGCCGCCATTTTTTTTCTTAAGAATGCCATGTTTTATGGCATTCTCCACAATCGGTTGAAGTGTAAGCGGCGGGATTAAAAATCTTATTTTTTCATCAATATGATATTCAACTTGAATTTTTTCTTCAAATCTCGCCTTCTCGATTTCCACATAGGATTTGACATGCTTGATTTCATCCGAAAGCTCAATCATTTTATTTTGGCCTATAATATTTTTTCTAAAATAATTTCCTAAATGAAGCACTATTTCTCGGGCTTTCACCGGATTAGTGCGACATAATGACGCAACAACCATAAGTGAATTGGACAGAAAATGGGGATTTATCTGTGCCTGCAATGCCTTAATCTCTGTTTGCACCAATAATCGGGATTTGCTTTCTAATTCATTGATATTCAATTGAGTCGAAAAGAGCTTAGACAAGCCCCTACAGGTTTCAATATCGACATCTGTTATTATCTCCGGAAAAGATTTGTAAAATTTCATAGTTCCAATCGTTTCATCTTTTCTTTTAAGCGGAGTAATTACTGAATATTGAAAGAACACTTCTTTCTCTATCTGTTTATCTACGATATACATTTCTCCTGTATTGATTACTTCATGAATATATGGTGAAATTGACGATCCCACTTCTAAAAATTTCTTGGAGTCCTTACCCGAATAGGCAAGTACCTGATTTGTATCGGTAATCGAAACAGCATCAAATCCTGTCATCTCATAAACAATTGTTGTAATTTTATTAATATTTTTAGAATACAAGCCCTCACGTATATACGGCAATATTCTATCGATAATATTTATAGATAAATTAACATGTTCTACTCCTACTTTTTCACGTTCTCTATAAAGATTCTGAACAATAACAAATAGAAGTGCAAGCCCAATTGAATTAATCAAAACCATTGGAAACCAAATATTCTTGACAAGCAGAAGCGCTTGGTCAAAGGGTTTTGAAAAGATGAGAACTGAAATCTTTCTTAAACTCTCACAGATGGCTCCCACTATCGCGGCATACATCCAAATGTTTTTCTTCCCTCTGATCCATACCCCAATAAATCCGGCTATCAGTCCTTCAAGTGGAACCGATACAGCGCAAGCTATCTGAGTAAAAAGACCTGTCGGCATAAAGTATCGATGAATACCCGCTATAAGTCCAGTCATCAATCCCACTAATGGCCCCCCTAATATTCCACCAGCAGCAACTCCGATAATTCTTGTGTTGACAAGCGCTCCGTCAAATTCAATGCTCAAATAGGTTCCCATTATCCCAAACGCACCAAAAATGATTGAAAGAATCAATTTGTCTTTCATTTTAACGGGCCGTTTATAGATTAGATCTTTTGTCACCTTCAATTTTGATACAATGAATGCAAAAATGAAAAGCATTCCAAGTCGACTGAATAAATTAACAATTAGATATTTATAGGTATCCATATTTTCCCCTTAAAGTTTCAATCAGTAAGATTGCCGATTAAGTTCCGCGCAAAAATACTTTGCATTTATATTAAATATATGACGATTCAATATGATAGTATACTCTATCAGTATACTATTTAAATTTCCAAGTTGTAAAATCAACCCTTCTGCCAATTCGCGTAAAAAATTTCTTCAATCTAATTTAATGCCATATCGCCTTTTTGATTGTATCAGAGGTGGTGATACTCGCAAGTTTCATTGTGAAAGACCGAAAGTAATTAGCGAGTGTATTCAAATGTATTCGATTTTGCCAGTGATTCTTCATAAGTATCAAATAATTCCATCTTCAATTCAAGCGATGTCTTATCAGGCAATGTATTCAGCGGAATCCAAAGTTCGCCATCTTTGTATGTGAAGTCGATGGCCTTTCCATTGATCGTTAAGATTCCTTTGGAATATATGTTTTCACCTGATACGACTAAATGTTCATCTTTTTCATAGACATTTTCTATGATTATGGTGCGTAAGTCCTTGTTGTAATCACTGTTGTTGGCAATGAGCCATTTGGGGGAATCCTTTTCATAGAGCTTTTCTCCATACATTATATCCTTTTGAATGTAAATTAGCGGGTCGCTGATAGCCTTATAGGTTTCAGAATCCGAGTAATAATAGCGACCATCATATTCAAGGAAAACCGGATTTACAAAATCCGTGGATTTAGATATCCCTAATAAATTTCTATAGTAATCTGGCATATCAAGCTTGTACTTGTCAAGCAAGTAAGGACCCATGAATATGGCGTCCATCACCCCGAGGTTTTGACTTTCGTCTGAACGGTTCGACCATAGAATAAAGGGTGTTGTCCGCATCTGAATATGCTTGTCGATATAGTCGTCACTCTCAATGAGATAAGCAGTATCTTTATAGACTTTAAGGTCGGTGCCCATGAGTGGCAAATGATCACCAAAAAAAAGTATAATCGTTTCTTCATCTGAGTTTCTCAAGTAATTTATGAGCTTATCAAGTGAATTTACAGCGTCATAAATACCTTGTCCATAGACTTCTAAGAGCAATTGATCTGTTTCATCAAGCGATTCGCCCTCAATTTCAATATCCAGAGGTTGATTGTCGAAACGTCCATCATCATAAGGTCCGTGGTTTTGCATGGTGACTGCATAAAGGAAGAGAGGTTCTTCAACACTCTCGATTTGTTCTATAATAACATCTGTCGTTGTATCATCCGAGATATAATAGCCCTTCAATTTAGAGTCACTGATATGCTCACTCGTGATAAAATTATTAAAGCCTAGGTGGGAATAAAGTAGGTTGCGGTTGTAATACCATCCCCAGAAGGGGTGGAGCCCTACAGAATGGTAGCCCTGATTCCTAAGTATACTCGCCAATGTAATAATGGGCTCTTGAATTTCATTGTTGAAGACCATCAGACCTTCTTCATACATATGTGTGGAAATTGAGGAAAGTACCTCAAATTCTGTATTGCATGTTCCTCCTGCAAAAACTGGGACTTCTATACGTCCATATAAACTTTCCGATTTAATGTCCCCAAAAATTTCATAAGGGTTAGGTGTAATTGTAACTCCTGGCAATTGGTCAATGTCCCAAAACGCCTCATTCATAATGATAATGATATTAGGCCGGTTTGACCTTTCTAGCACAGGAGTAGGCTTTTCATTTGAATCCTCAATAATCTCGAGAAGAGAAGCTTCCTCAGCATCGGTCAGTGCATATTCTGATGTATTCCAGATGCTTGCTGAGAAAACATAAATAGGGCCCGCATTTTTAAACATAACCTGTGTTTTTTCGATGTTATAAAAAGAAAATATCAACAGTAAAATAGAGACAAAGGCACCGATTGAACGGATAATAAGGTTAGCTTTACGATTCAATCGCTTGCAAGTCAAGAAGAAAGCTATAAAAATAAGATTGAAGATAATCAAAATCAAAATCTGTATGAAATACTCCGAAACATGGACATACTCGCCCAACTCATTCACCTCATTGACAAGGAAAACATCGGTGAAAACGGCAGGAATATTTCGCATCTCATATTTAATTAAACTCACTAAGCTGAGTGAATAAAATAGATTAAAAGTGAAAAAAACTGATATAACAATATTCGAGAATGTATAGATAAAAAGGCTGCATCCTAACACAAGCAAAAAACTAAGTATGACAGCAAGTGGTTTGTACCCGAAGATATAGAATCCTTTATTAGTTATAAATAGGCTCAGTAAGGTAATCAGTGCTGAAACTAGTGATAAGATGAAACCGTGGATGAGGATGGTGTTGAGATTTTTTCGCATGCTCTTCTCCTAAAGGGATTTGATTGTTTTTAGGATGACAAAGAAGAAAACAGTCAAGATGGTACAATTAGTGATCTATCTTACAATACTTTAAAACTGTTCGGACTTCCGAAAGATGTACTAATAGGTTATCTCTATTGACATACATGAAAAGCGATGCCAATTTCAAAGCTTACCGCATGAGCATCACGGTCTTCTTGTCTATTGTTAGCACCATAAGAGCGACTCTCATTCCCTGCATAGCAAGTTTATCAAATTTGGAGATAAAAAGCATCAAAATAGATTGCTTTGCAGGTTTTTTAGCTTTTATTCCCACTCTATGGTTTATATGTTC
>CAZTZB010000046.1:0-13570 GCA_964617505.1 uncultured Peptostreptococcaceae bacterium
GAAAAATTCAAGAAGGTTTACATGCACTGGCTTGAGAATATAAGAGACTGGTGCATATCAAGACAGCTCTGGTGGGGCCACAGAATACCGGCATATTATTGCCAGGATTGCGGGGAGACAATAGTTGCATCCACTGCGCCTACGAAGTGCCCTAAATGCGGAAGTACAGATATAGTGCAGGATGAGGATGTCCTTGACACATGGTTCTCTTCGGCGCTTTGGCCATTTTCGACACTCGGTTGGCCTGATAAAACAGCTGATTTGGAGTACTTTTATCCGACCGATGTATTGGTTACTGGCTACGATATAATTTTCTTTTGGGTAATACGAATGGCTTTTTCAGGATATGAGCAAATGAACGAGCGTCCCTTTAAATATGTTCTTGTGCATGGGCTTGTCAGGGACGATCAGGGAAGAAAAATGAGCAAATCCCTAGGCAATGGAATAGACCCACTCGAGGTTATAGACCTCTATGGAGCTGACGCACTCAGGTTCATGTTGGCATCAGGCAATTCGCCGGGTAACGACATCAGGTTCTACATGGAGAGAGTCGAAGCGAGTAGAAATTTTGCTAACAAGCTTTGGAACGCTTCAAGATTCGTACTAATGAACATTGACGATGAATATGAAATTGATAGGAGCAACCTTTCAATGGCTGATGCTTGGATACTTTCGAGGACGGAAAAAGTCGGAGAAGAAGTCACTCAAAATCTGGAGCAATTTGAACTTGGATTGGCTGCGCAAAAGATGTACGACTTCATATGGAACGAGTTCTGCGACTGGTACATCGAATTGGCCAAGTCAAGATTCTATGGAGAGGATGAAGCCACCAAGAGACAGGCTCAGGCTGTAATACTGAAGGTGCTAAAAGATCTGCTAAAACTCCTGCATCCATTCATGCCATTCATAACAGAGGAAATATGGCAACATTTGCCCGGCGTCAGAGGCAGCATAATGCTTTCCAAATGGCCGGATAATGCATCAGGATTTGCCGATGAGTCGGCTGAAAAGGGCATGGCTCTTGTAATAGGGGTAATAAAAAGTGTAAGGAACATAAGAGCGGAGATGAATGTTGTTCCATCCAAAAAAGTTCGAATAGTGCTTATAGCTGGAGATGATGAAAAAACCATTATAAGCGAAAATGTGGATACTGTCCTTTCACTTGCGAATGTGACAGATATTGAATTCACAGACTCTAAAGAGAATATCGCTTCCGATTCGGCCACTTCCATTATCGAAGGTGTAGAGATATTTATTCCTATGGATGACCTTGTGGATTATAAAAAGGAAATGGAAAGGTTGACGAAGGAAAAAAGCAAGGTGGAGCAGGAACTCGACAGGGTTGCAAAAAAACTTGTCAACGAAGGCTTCTTAAAAAAAGCTCCGGAAGCACTTATTCAACAGGAAAGGGACAAAAAGGAAAAATTCCAGGAGATGTATGATAAAATAGAAGAAAGGATTGAAATAGTAAAACAAAAATTGTAGATAAGTTAAACAGATGGTAGTGTCTTTTAAAACATTCAATCATTAAGAAACACAATAAGCCGGATTTTAATCCGGCTTATTGATGCTTTAAAATATTTCTTTAGAAAAAAGAGAGAGAATCTTATATTTAAAGGAGGCGATAGTTTGAAATACAATGAAGCGCTTGAATATATACATGGAACATATAAGTTTGGGAGTAAACTGGGTTTGAGCAACATAAGGATGCTTCTTGAAAAGCTGGGTAATCCGCAGGATGGATTGAAGATTATTCATGTTGCCGGAACAAATGGAAAGGGATCAACATGTGCTTTCATCAACTCGGTTCTTTCTGAGGCGGGCAACAAGGTAGGCCTTTATACATCGCCATATCTAGAGGTTTTTAATGAACGTATTCAGATAAATGGAAACCCAATCGAAGATGAAAGGCTTGCTGATTTGACGCAGCGGGTAAAGGAAAAAGTTGAAATACTGCTTTCGGAAGGAAATACACATCCCACGGAATTTGAAATTGTCACGGCCATTGCTTTCTGTTATTTTAAAGAGGAAAATGTCGATATTTTGATTTTGGAAGTGGGAATGGGAGGGCGTTTGGATGCCACGAATGTCATCAAAAATTCTCTTGTGTCGGTAATTGCTCCACTTGCACTTGACCATACGCAATATCTCGGAGAAACAATAGGTGAAATCGCAAGAGAAAAAGGCGGAATCATAAAGGAAAATGGATTTGTCATATCGGCTACGCAACCTATTGAGGCTGAAAAGGTGATTCGAGAAATTTGCAAAGAAAAGCATGCAAAACTTGAGACTGTAAAAACCTACAATTATCAAATCGTCAGACGCAGCCTGAAAACCTATGAATTCAAATCAATGATCCTTAATATTTCTGGGAATTTAAAGATAGAACTCTTGGGTGAACATCAAATACGCAACTGCATTTTGGCGGTTAGAGTGTTGGAGTTTCTTGTTTCGCAATATGGAATCGAACTTGATTCAGACGTGATTCTAAGGGGTTTGGAAAAGACGAGATGGCCTGGACGATTGGAAGTGGTTTCGGAGAATCCGTGCGTGATTATTGACGGTGCCCACAACAAACACGGAGCCATAGTTTTAAGCAATTTCATGGAATATCATTTCAATCCTAAAAAGCGGAGAGGCTTTAAAACGATAGGGGTAATAGGTGTTTTAGAAGACAAGGATGTCAGCGGAATCATCGAGGAGACAGTACATTATTTTGATAGTATAATTGCAACAGAACCGGAAAATAAAAGAGCCATGAAGGCCGAAGACCTCAAGGCTTTATTAGAAATGAGCCACGATTCTGTTGATGGAATCAAGAGTTGGAAAGAAGCCATTGAGAAGGCTTTGGCTGATGCGAATCCAGAAGACTGCATTGTTGTATACGGATCACTTTACTTGATTGGATATGTTAGATCATTCATTTCTCATCGGTAAGCATCTTGATTATTGCGCCATAGACTTCCGAAGATGAATTTTCCCATCGCTCACAAATTTCTTTAGCTTGTCTGTTTGAAACCACGTTAAGTTTAAGGTTTATCAGCGTAAGCTCATTTTCCATTATGCTTAAGTCTACAATATATTCGGAATCGCTCAGTTTTGAATGGTTGCAACTAACCTTCGTTCGCACGGCATGCTGCTTTTTGTACTTAGATACACCTTCGTTAATGAGCACAATTAATCCATTGGGTAGACGGTTTTTGAAGTAATCAAGGGACTGGATTCCTTTTGTTGTTATAAGATAGATAAAATCGGATTCGCTTTTAATGTATTCAAGCATGCCTCCGTCTACAAGCTCGACAAGGTACTGCTGAAGGGTGAAATAATCCATTAAATCCAATGAAACAACGAAATCCGTAATTTCTGCATTTGTTAAAGGATATTCCATTTTCATGAATAGATGCAATAATACAAGCTTGTTTTCAGCTTTGTCTTTTGGGTCTTTCGTAAACATATGTATCTCCTTTCTCTTGCTGCCGATAATAGTATAACATAATAATTTAGACCGCGCGATTTCAAGTGAACGGTTTTAACGAAAAGGGTGAAGCTTAATGGAACAAGGGAAGATTTTGATTGAAAGAGCAAAAGAGGAGGGGGCTTCACTAGTTTCCTTCGGTTATGTAGGAGACCTTGTTCCTTCCGGGTATGTTGAAATGACACATGCCGTATCATTTGCTGTGCATCTTTCAGATAGGATAATAGATGATATAACGAATGGACCGACCCATATGTATTTTCATCATTATAGGACGATCAATAGGGTAATTGATGATATTGAATTTAAGATAGGTCGTGAAATAGAAAAAAATGGATACCGCTATTTTCCTGTTGCGGCGTCCCAGTCGCTTAACTTTAGTGATTCTTACTATGAAGGTTTTTTCTCACATAAGATGGCGGCTACGCGTTCGGGATTGGGTTGGGTAGGCAAGAATGGTCTTCTTATAACACCTGAATTTGGACCGCGTGTGCGCCTTGGTACGGTCTTAACGGATTGGCCATTGCCGGTTTCGGAGCCCGTCACGACATCTTCTTGCTTTTCATGTGATTTATGCGTGAAGGCTTGTCCGGCTGTGGCTTTGAGCGGAAAAAATTGGGAAGCAGGCATGCCTAGATGTGAAATTGTAGACGCAAAGGCTTGTTCCAATCATATGACAAAACACTACAAATATATAGGAAGAGGATCGGTATGCGGCATATGCATTGCTGCTTGTCCAAAGGGAAGGATAGACAAAAAATGAAACACACAATAAAAAATGTTCTACTAGTCGGATTGATTTTGACCATTGGGCTTTCAGGATGCGAAAATAGGGAAAACTCCGAAGAGGAAATAGATGTTGCGATTGAAAAACCGGAAGAGACAGGTTTTGAAGAATTGCTTGAACCCGAAAAAACGGAGCCGGGAGTTGAGGCTTTGAGCAATGAGGATCTGAAGGCAATGGGTGTAAATGAAATGGGCCGCATAATGATAGTGATGTATCACAGCCTATCAGATGAGGAAAGTAACTATGTAAGGTCTAGGGATAATTTCAGAGAAGATCTAAAAACACTGTATGAAAAAGGATACCGCCTAATTACGGTTGCCGACTATATTGACGGCAACATAGACATCGAGGCGGGTATGACACCGGTGGTATTTACATTTGATGATGGCACGCTTTCAAATTTTAGGGTTATTGAAGAGAATGGCGAAATAATAATTGACCCGGAGTGTGCAGTTGGAATTCTGAATTCTTTTGCTGAGGATCACCCTGATTTCGGAAGAACGGCGGCCTTTTGCCTTTTTGGAACAAATCCTTTCAGGCAGCCTGAGTATCTCGATTACAAGCTGAATTATCTTGTTGAAAACGGTTTCGAGATAGAAAGCCACAGCTATGGCCATGAAAATTTTTCCGCGCTTGGCGTGGATGGAATAATGCAGAGCTTGGGTAAAATAGATAGTTTTATTGAGGATAAGGTGGAGGGATATACCATTCGAGCTTTGGCGCTCCCTTATGGAGGAAGACCAAAAGGCGAAGAGGGAAGAGCGGCTATAGCAAAAGGGCAATTTGAAGGGAACAGTTACGAAAATGAAGCTGTTTTTGCAGTTGGATGGCAGCCAGAACGCTCCCCGATAGATATAAAAACGGATTTTCAATATTTAAACAGGGTTCACGCCAGCAATGAAGAGTTTGGTATCAGGTACTGGATAGAGAATTTCGACAAGCATCCGGAAAGACGATATGTATCGGATGGAGACGTAGACATATTCACTATAAACAGCGATGATGCGGAATCTGTTTCATATGAAAAAATTGGAAAAAGAGAAGTTAGGGTCCTTGAATAACCGCTTAAAATAAGTTGGATTAACAAAATCAATTTGACAATTTTTTAACTAAAGAATAAAATATTATTATAGTTAGATAAAATTGATATTGTGTAGGATGGTAGTTAAATGGTGTATAAAAGCTATTTATAGAGATAATTTGGAAATATAGATGGAGGTGGGAATTTGAACAAAGCAATTGGAATAATCGGATGCGGAAACATGGGCCGAGGCATTATGGAAGGTGTCTTAAAGAATGACACGGCAAAAGCGGACAAGATATTTATCTATGACAAGGATTCTGTTAAAACCCATGAAATAGGAAAAAGCCTTGGCGTTCGAGTATCCGAAAACAGCTTAAAACTAATGGAAGATGCGGATGTTGTTATTCTGGCAGTCAAGCCGAATATTTACAAAGTGGTGCTCGAGGAAATAAGGGGAGCCGTTCGGAAAGACCAGATAATAGTAACAATTGCTGCAGGAATAAACCTCGCGTTCGTGGAAGGTATTTTGGGTGAAGACAAGCACATTGTAAGAACAATGCCCAACACACCAGCACTAGTGGGAGAGGGGATGACGGCTATTGTCCCGGGAAAGGGTTCCAGAGAAGAAGATTTGCAAACCGTAGTGGAAATTTTCAGCGGAATAGGAAAAGTGGAGGTCGTGCCCGAATATTTGATCGATGCGGTTATTGGGATAAGCGGTTCTTCTCCGGCCTATGTTTACATGTTCATTGAGGCTATGGCCGATGGAGCTGTTCTCGCTGGTATGCCCAGAGACAAGGCTTATAGGTTTGCAGCGCAGGCTGTACTTGGTTCTGCCAAAATGGTCCTTGAAAGCGGAAAACATCCCGGAGAGTTGAAGGATATGGTTTGTTCACCGGGAGGGACTACAATTGATGCTGTTATAAGTCTTGAAAGAAACGGCTTCAGAGGCGTTGTAGTGAATGCTGTCGAAGCTTGCATAAAGAAATCGAGGGACATGACGACATAAATGTACAATAATACTTAGGGGGAATTATATGAGTGCCAATAAGGAGCAATGGGGAAGTAGATGGGGTTTCATCGCTGCAAGCATAGGTATGGCAATCGGAACAGGAAATATATGGCGTTTTCCGAGAGTAGCAGCAGCGAATGGCGGTGGCCCCTTCTTAATTGCATGGACAGTGGCTTTGCTGGTTTGGTCAATACCGCTTTTGATAGGAGAAATGGTTATTGGAAGAAAGACTAGGCTGGGAGCTATAGGTGCATTTAGGGACTTTCTTGGCAAGAAATACACTTGGATGGGAACCTGGATTGTAATGGTTTGTCTATTGATTATGTTTTACTATTCGGTTATTATGGGATGGTGTTTCAAATATTTTACAATGTCTATGGCCGGCATATTCAAACCCGGAATGGATACGATGGCTACAGAAGCAATTTGGAATACTTTTACAACAACGCCTTCACAGACAATTTTATATCACTTTTTATCCATGGCAATAGGTGGATTCATAGTATATAAAGGAGTTACCGGAGGAATAGAAAAAGCGAGCAAAATCATGATACCAACTTTGTTTGGTCTAATGCTTGTGGCGTTTTTTAGAGTTATGACATTGCCGGGCGCGTTTAAAGGATTGGAATATCTTTTTACACCGCATATAGAGATGCTTGCCAACCCCGAAATATGGCTAGCCGCATTTACACAATCGGCTTGGTCAACGGGAGCAGGTTGGGGCTTTATAATAACATATGCGGTTTACACTAAAAAGAAGGAAGACGTGGCGGGAAATTGTATGATTATGGGAATCGGAAATAATGTAGGTGCTTTGGTAGCTGGAATGACGGTATTGCCGGCCATATTTGCATTGTCGCCGAGCCTGGAGTTTGCAAACGAAGCTTTGGCATCGGGCAACACAGGCATCACTTTCATATATTTGGCGCAGCTGTTTACTAGAATGCCTGCAGGAAGATGGATTTCAGCAATTTTCTTCCTTGCTATGGGGATTGCGGCGCTATCATCACTCTTGCCAATGATAGAGGTTGGGGTAAGGAGTTTCATGGATGCGGGATTCTCCCGTAAGAAAGCTACAAAAGTCATTGTAACAATGGGATTTTTGCTTGGAGTTCCTTCAGCATATAGTTTGGATTTTTTAAATAACCAAGACTGGGTTCTTGGTGTGGCTTTACTTGTCAGCGGTCTATTTGTATCTTTCGCAATAACCAAATATGGAGCTGAGAAGATACGTAAAGAGGAAATAAATACTCCTTGGGCTGATTTTAAAATTGGAAAATGGTGGAGTGTTTGCATATCGATTTTCCCCTTGCTCTTTGTTGCAATTTGCGGCTGGTGGGTATGGCAGTCCATTACATGGTATCCGGATTCATGGTGGAATCCATTGGAAATTTTCAGTACGGGTACGATTATTGCTCAATTTATAGTTTACCTGGCATTTGGATTTTTAACCAACAATTGGTTGGCTGATAAGACAGACAAGGGCGAATTTACAAAGAAAGTTTCATAGGAGGAAATTATGTCAACAACCTCAATAATCATGATGGTTATAGTTTTGGGTTTTTATGGAGGAGCATTTGTAATCCTAATAAACAAGGCTTTTAATGCAAAATCATAGATGAATTTTAAAAGCGCCTGTGTGGAGATTTCCGCTCAGGCGCTTTTTCGATGTTTTTCTTCTAGGTTTTTTCATAATGGGTTATAATGAAATAAAGAAATGCTATGAAAGGGGCCATTAAAATGAGGTTTAGCATTGATTTTCAGCAAATACTTATAGTGATATTTTTTATTATCTTAATAACTATGCAAATAGCACTAAACAAGATTATTGTTCTATTGAAAGGGATCGACAATAGATTGAAACGAATAACTGATTACGATCGAATACATAGGGAAGGATAGACATGAAATTATCCCATATTTCTGAAAATGTGCAAAAAATATCTGAGGCAATATCCAGTGTACTTGGAGTAGATGTAACTATTTCCGACGAAACATTGACTAGGATTGCCGCAACAGGACTCTATGTTGGGCAACTTGGGGACAAGATAAGCAAAAACTCTATTTTTGGATATGCGCTTAAAAAAGGAAAGGATTATATAATAGATGATCCGAGAGTAAATCCGGTATGCCGGTTTTGCGAAAGAAGGGATGAATGCAAGGAAGTTGCCGAAGTATGCTCTCCAATACGCCACGAGGGGCGTATAATAGGGGTAATAGGCCTCATAGCGTTTGAGGAAAGGCAGAAGGAAAGGCTTCTTAGAGACAAGAAGGACTTGCTTGTCTTCCTTGAAAGGATGGGGGATCTCATATCCGCAAAGCTTTCCGATGCTGAGAAAAACGAGAAAATTGAGCTTTTGGCAAAAGAACTGCAGGTAATCATAGATTCCTTCAATAATGGTGTTGTTTTTGTAAATAGAGATGGACTAATTATGCATTCAAACGAAAAAGCAAAAAAAATATTGGGGACAAGCGGTTCAGGACAATATGAGAAAGCGCTTAAGGATTTTGTTGACTATGTGCTGGGTCTGAAAAGAAATAGAAATGAAAATAGTCCATTGCGTAATAGGGAATATGTATCTAAGAAAGACAACGGAAGGAATCGCCTTATCTTCGACGTAAATATTATGCGGACTGTCGGTGAGACAGTTGGATTTTTAATAAGCTTCAATAGCAAGGACGATGTCATTAGCGTAGTTAACGATGTCACGGGAGCTGATCCCGACATAACCTTTGATGATATACTTGGGAACAGCGCTATATTGAACATGACGAAGAAATATGCTGAAAAAGCATCCAAAAGCACTTCCACAATACTGATACAGGGTGAAAGCGGTACAGGCAAGGAATTATTTGCCCGTTCAATCCATTACAAGAGTGACAGAAGATTCATGCCCTTTGTTACAGTAAATTGTGCGGCGATACCCGAGAATTTGTTGGAAAGCGAGCTTTTCGGATACGAAGAAGGATCCTTCACTGGCGCCGTTCGTGGAGGAAAGACAGGTAAATTTGAATTGGCAGACAAGGGCACCATTTTTTTAGATGAAATTGGAGACATGCCTATACATCTACAGAAAAAACTCCTCCGTGTCTTGCAGAACAACACAATTGAAAAAATTGGAGGAAAGCATTACTTCAAGGTCGATATACGTGTTATCGCGGCAACAAACAAGAATATTGAAAAGCTAGTAGAGGAAGGCGCTTTCAGGGAAGACCTCTTTTATCGTCTTAGTGTAATACCGCTCACAATACCTCCTTTGCGAGAGAGAAAAGACGATATATCCATACTTGCGGATTCATTTGTAAAAAAATACAGTGAAAAATTCCACAAGGAAATTAAGGGCATACAGAAGGATGTTCTTATAGTTCTTAAAAGCTATGATTGGCCGGGTAATGTGCGCGAGCTTGAAAATGCGGTGGAATATTCGGTAAACATGTGCAATGGGGAAAACATATCATTAAAGGATATACCCAAGCGCATTTTAAAAAGTATGGATTCAAACATTATGCAGAAGATAAATACGGAAGTTGTTGAAATAAGAAGGCTTGAAAGCTTGGAGCAATTCGAAATAGAAAGAGCCCTCAAGAAGCATGGGCACAATGAACGAGGAATAAGACTGTGCGTGAGCGATTTGGGAATTAGCAGGGCGACGCTTTATCGTAAAATCAAAAAATACAATATATAGTATCAAAATGAGATAAAAGTATCAATTCGAGACTATTATCTCATTTATTTATCTCATAATGACACTGAAAAGTCAGAAGGGCCCATAATCACTGTGTTTGTGCTTTGGCATGATAGTTGCAGTATAATAGGGCAATTACTATTATGGGGAGGAATACAAATGCAACTTAAGGAAATGATTATAAAGACACTTGAAAGAGAAGTTGTACCGGCAATGGGGTGTACTGAACCCGTTGCAGTTTCGCTTGGATGTGCTAGAGCAAAAGAGGCTGGATTAAGCAAGGGTGAATTAAAGTCATTAGATGTAAAGGTCAGCGCAAACATATACAAGAATGGAATGGGTGTAGGTGTCCCGGGAACAAATGGAGAAATAGGGCTCCCAATAGCCGCAGCACTTGGAGTAACTGGCGGTCATTCCGAAAAAGGATTAAATCTGCTTTCGGATATTGATGATAAGGCGCTTGTAGAAGCCAAGAAAATGGTTGAAAGTGGAATGGTTCATATCGAAGAGTCTGATGTCAAAGATGGAGTATATGTGGACAGTATATTGACCTATGAAAAAGGATTTTCGCGTTCGATAATAAAATCAAGACACGATAGATTCATAAAAGTTGAAACGGACGAGGGTATTATATTTGAGGAAACAGATGCAGTTGGAAGCAAAAAAGAAGTATTTGATAATTCTGCCATATATGAAATGACAATCAAGGAATTGATTGAATTGATTGAATCAATGAGCTTTGAAGATCTTGCCTTTATGCTAGATGGAATAAAAATGAATAAGACGATTTCTTTTACCGCAATGGATAATGAAATTGGAATGGGCATAGGATATAAATACAAGAAGAAACTTGATAGTGGCGAACTTTCAGACGACCTTTTAAATAGATCAATGGTCTACACGGCATCTGGAGCAGATGCAAGAATGTCAGGAATAAGCATGCCTGTAATGAGCAGCAGCGGAAGCGGAAATCATGGATTGACAGCCACTTTGCCACTTGCGGCATATGCGTCATTAAATGAGGTATCTGACGAAACCCTTTGCAAGGCAGTGGCAATAAGCCATATGATTACAAGCTATATCAAAAGATATACGGGGCGGCTTTCCGCTCTATGTGGATGTGGAGTAGCTGCGGGAACGGCTGTCAGTGGCGCCCTAGTATGGATAATGGGAGGAACGCAGGAACAGATTGAGGGAGCCATCAGCAACATGATAGCAAGTGTTTCAGGCATGGTATGTGACGGAGCCAAGCCTGGCTGTGCGCTCAAGCTAGTGACTGCATCATCAAGCGCGGTTTACTTTGCAAACATGGCTATGGATGGAATAATTGTTCCACAGTACAACGGACTCGTTGGTAAATCTGTTGAAGAATCAATCAAGAGCATGGGTAAATTGGCTTCTGACGGAATGGTAATAACCGACAAGGTCATATTGGATCGTATGGTTGAGATGGATTTGCAGCGTTGCTAGACCGATAAAAAAAGGATATACAGCATGAACATGTATGCCTCTGATTGACAAAGGTTTAACCCTGCTTTAGAATAGTTATTGACAGCAAAAGAAAGAGCTTTGTTACTATGGAGGTATTTGATGGACGTTGAATCCAAAAGAAAAGAAGTGTTGTTCACTCGCGAGGAAATACAAAAAAGAGTTGGAGAAATGGGACGACAAATTCGCTTGCGCTATGAAGGCAAGAATCTCATTACAGTTTCTCTTTTGAAAGGCAGCTTTGTTTTCACTGCAGATTTGGTAAGGGAAATAGATTTGCCTATTAGGGTAGAATTCATGATAACCTCGAGCTATGGGCATGCTACAGTAAATTCAGGAAAAGTGGAAATAGTGCAGGACATTGAAGCCGACCTTTCCGATTATGATGTGCTAGTTGTGGATGACATAGCGGATTCGGGAGTGACTCTAGATTTCATAATGAAGCACTTGGCCGGAAAGAATCCTAAGAGCCTTGCATCCTGCGTACTTCTTGATAAACCATCTAGAAGGGTAACTGAGGTAGAAGCGGACTATGTAGGATTTACTATCCCCGATAAGTTTATAGTGGGGTACGGTTTAAACTATGGGCATTATTATAGGAATGTACCTTATATATTTGCATTTGTAGACTAAACTCAGACAGATGAGAATTGCTTATTTCAGCGTTGCCAAATGAAATTCGTAAGCGGACTAAAAGGAAAGTTTCTTTTAGTCCGCTTTTCGAGTTGTGCATTAAAATAAAAATAAAAAATAATTGATATTGATGGAACGAAATTTCCACTTTTAGCATCAATAAGACAAGGAGGCAAAACATACATGGAAAAACAATACGCGAAATACCACAAACAACTATATAGAATTGCCTATAGCTATCTTAGACACAAACAGAACGCGGAAGACGTTATTCAGATATCATATGAAAAAGCAATAAATAATCAAAGCCAATTGAAGGACCCAAAGAAGCTGCGAAGTTGGCTTATTCGAATAGTAATCAATGAATGCAATCAAAACCACAGGATAAGAAAAAGGCAAACCGAGATTGAGCAAAAAATTAAGTCAAACAGCGAGCTTGTTCTCAATTCCGATTACGTCATTTCTATTGAACTTAAGGATGCATTACTTCTTCTAAGCGAGGAAGATCGCAACCTAATATCACTTAAGTATTTGTTGGGTTACAAGCAAAAAGAGATTTCAGCAATTCTCGATTTGCCCGTTGGAACGGTAAAATCACGTTTATCGCGTTCGCTTGGCAAGCTCAAGGAAATAATAGGAGGTGACGAGAATGAATGATCGAGATATCAAGAAAATGCTTAGGATTGAGAAAAAACAAATAGAAAAAGAACTTATAGAGGACAGAAAACTGCGTTTTTTTTCATCGCGAAGGAAATTGATTTTGATTATGGCAATCGTTCTCTGTTTTTCCGGTATCGCCTTTGCATATCACCAGATGAGTGTATACGAGTGGTTCATGCTTGAAAGTCTTGGCTATGACCAGATTCTTGAGCAAAACCCAGAATGCCGACTGGACGCGTCCGCGGAGGACCAGGGCATCACAATCACGATAGAGGGGCTGGTTTCCGACGATTTAAATACCTATATTTACTACCATGTGAGCGATCCTGCTGGAAATAATTTGCGAATCAAAAGCCACAAAGGCTTTCGTTTTATAAATTCAAGAGACTTATATAGTGATTTTAAAGATAAACTAATAGACAGAGGTTTGCCTCTCGATTACCTTGATGAGAATTTTGATGATTTTTACAATAGCGGATCATCATCCTTGGCACCTACTGAGACCGCGCTAAATAGAGAAGTGCTCCGCTTTGAGGCCTTTGATATGAGAGAAGGAATTGCTGAGATAGTGATTACCCAGATTCAGGATGCAGATGGAAGCCTTATAGACGGTGAGTGGGTATTTGACCTACCCTTCACAAAAGCTCCAAGTGAAAATATTGCGCTAGATGAGAGCTCTGTAATAAATCTTCCATACAAAGATATGCAGCTTTCTGTTGAATTCATTGAAATGGAAATGGGGATTACGGCTACTCGCTTTATATACAAGGATGACCATGACGACCAAGATATCTATATTGACTAT
>CAZTZB010000047.1:0-13433 GCA_964617505.1 uncultured Peptostreptococcaceae bacterium
TCAAAATATGATTATTTCTCACCATTTTAATCCAATTGCACCCTTTTGTCAAGATACTGAAATTTGAACGCAATAAGGTCTTGCAGACAGTTGACTTTTATTCTATAATAAAAATTGTCTCTATATCGATTACTGTTGTTTTTCTCAGGCATACATGGAGGTCTAAATGAATAAGCTCATAGTACAAAAATATGGTGGCACATCGGTCGGTTCAATCGAAAGAATACGATGCGTCGCGAAAAAAATAATTGAAACTAAAGAGAAGTATGGCGGTGTGGTTGCAGTGGTGTCAGCCATGGGCGACAGCACTGACCGCTTGGTAGAAATGGCATATTCCATAACCGCTAAGCCTTCTGAACGCGAAATGGATATGCTCCTTTCAACAGGAGAAATGGTTTCCATATCCCTTTTGTCAATGGCCATAGAAGCCCAGGGGTTCGAGGCTGTTTCTCTTACCGGCCCCCAATCGGGAATAATAACCGACCTTCATCATAAAAATGCAAGAATTCTCGACATAGACACTGCGAGGATTCTTGATGAGCTTGACGAAGGACGCATTGTAGTTGTAGCCGGTTTTCAGGGGATTACTGAAACGCGCGACATTGCAACGCTTGGAAGAGGTGGTTCCGATACCACTGCCGTGGCTTTGGCAGCAGCCCTAAATGCAGAAAAATGCGAAATTTATACAGATGTTGACGGTATATACACGAGTGACCCTCGCAAGGTTAAAAACGCCAAAAAACTTGATATTATATCCTACGATGAAATGCTTGAATTGGCCTTTTTAGGGGCACAAGTTCTTCATCCCCGGTCTGTGGAATTGGCAAGAAAATTTAAAATACCCCTTGAGGTAAAATCAAGCTTCGAGGATAAACCAGGAACAAGAATAGTGGAGGTAGACCAAGTGGAAAAAGTAGTAGTTAGAGGAGTAACCCTAGATGAGGACATAGCTAAAATTACTATAATGGAAGTGCCAGACCGTCCCGGAATTGCTTTTAAACTCTTCTCGGAGCTTGCCGGAGAAAGCATCCCCATTGACATGATTATACAAAATATTAGCCGCGACAATGTCAACGATGTCTCTTTTACTGTCAAAAAAGACCATCTTGAAAAGGCTTTATCAATTAGCAGAAGGGTTTCCAAAGAAATTCTCGCCAAAGAGGTCTCCTTTGATGACGAGGTATGTAAGCTATCAATAGTTGGAACGGGCATAGCTAACAGTGTCGACGTAGCCTCCAATCTTTTCGAATCGCTTTTTGAGCTCGGGGTAAACATACAGATGATTAGCACCTCAGATATAAAGATCTCTTGCATTATCGACAAGGCCTCCGGCAATGAAGTTTTGTCGCATATTCACGACCGTTTCATCCTTAATGAAATAGAAATCGAAAAAAAGAGCTGAAACGCATAGTTTGAATACATTAATTTGATTGTTTTTAACAAAAAATATGCTAGATGAGTTATACTATTATTGGAGAAAGTTTATTTGTCTTTTTTTTGAATAATTATGTTTGAAATGAAAATTCTTTCACCATCGCGAAAAATATTTCAATGTGATTCCTTGCACATAAAAAAAGAATTTAATATATTGAAAGAAAGTGTGTTGATATTACTGAATTGTACATATTTCTCTCAACTCATAAGGTTGGCACAACTATTGCAACAATTAAGCATAGCTTCTGAATACCAGCATGGAATAAGCACGCGACAACTGGATGAAAGATTCGGGAGAGCGCCCATTGGGGCCGCCGAAGGGACAAATCAATGTTTGCCGGCATTGATGAATTTCTCAGGCAAAAGGACCGGTTCTGGACAGAACTCTGGAAGAATCATTTTTTAATGATTCATCGCAAACAAACTGACAGAGAAGCAATGGCAGAGCATTTGTGCTATTGCTATTTTTTTAATAAATTATTATAAGGGGGACATAATATGAAGCAAAATGAGTTTGATTTATCACGAATCGATCCGGTTCTTGATAAATACGCCCAAGTAAAAGGTAGTCTTATTACCATACTTCAGAAGGCCCAGGAAACTTATGGCTACCTGCCGGAGGAAGTAATACTCTACATCGCAGAAAAAACCCATGTAAAGCCCGCAAAGATTTACGGCGTGGTAACCTTCTACACCCAGTTTAGGCTAAAACCGGTAGGAAAATATTTAATAATGCTTTGCCAGGGAACGGCCTGCCATGTAAACGGCTCGGAAAAAATTGAGACGGCTATATGCCAAAAGCTAAATATCAAGGACGGCGAAACAACCGAGGATGGAATGTTCACCTTGAACAATGTCGCCTGCCTGGGATGCTGCAGCCTTTCACCTGTCATGATGATTAATGGGGAAACCTATGCAAAACTCACCCCTAAAAAGGCAGAAAGCATTATTGATACATTAAAAAAAGAAGCCCTGCTTGAAGGGGAGGTGCAGTAGATGAGAATTTTTATAGGAGAAGGAAGCTGCGGTCTAGCTGCCGGAGCCGGCAAGGTTCACGAAAAAATAAATGAGGTTCTTTTGGCAAATAATCTAAAAGCCGATGTTGAAATTACTGGATGCTGCGGGATGTGCTACCTTGAGCCAATAGTGGACATCTACGACGATTATGGAGAAAAAACTACATATGTAAAGGTGACTCCTGAAATGGTCGACAACCTGATTCTTAAAAAAATACGAGATAACCAGGAAGTCAATAGCTGCGAAATCGGCCAAAACGACTTAAATATACTTGGAAACCAAAAGCGAATTGTGCTAAGAAATTGTGGAATAATAAATCCGGAAAAAATTGACGACTACCTCGAAACCGGCGGATACGAAGCCATAAAGAAATGTTTGACTAAGCTGACACAGGAAGAAGTAATAGACATTATCAAGAAATCCGGTCTTAGAGGCCGAGGCGGAGCAGGTTTCCCGACCTGGTTCAAATGGAACGCTGCATTGGCATCAAAGAGCACCCCTAAATACATCGTATGCAACGCCGACGAAGGAGACCCGGGAGCATTTATGGACAGAAGTGTTCTTGAAGGCGACCCACATAATCTGATAGAAGGAATGATGATAGGCGCCTACGCAATGGGAGCCGAAGAGGGAATCGTTTATGTAAGAGCGGAGTATCCCCTAGCCATAGTACGCCTTGAAAAAGCCATAGAGCAAGCCAGGGAAAAAGGATTTCTAGGAAAAAGAATATTCGGAATGGATTTCAATTTTGAAATGAGAATAAAAGCCGGCGCGGGCGCCTTTGTATGCGGCGAGGAAACGGCACTTATTGCCTCTCTTGAAGGAGAACGCGGAATGCCGCGCCTCAAGCCTCCTTTCCCTGCTCAAAAGGGATACTGGCAGCAACCTACCAACATAAACAATGTTGAGACTTTTTCAAACGTGGCATGGATTGTTAACAATGGAGCAGAGGCCTTTTCATCCATGGGAACTGAAGATTCCAAGGGCACAAAGGTTTTTGCCTTGACTGGAAAAATCAAAAACGGCGGCTTGGTTGAAGTGCCTATGGGCATGACCCTAAGGGAAATCATTTTCGACATAGGTGGCGGCATACGCGACGGCAAAAAATTCAAGGCTGTTCAACTTGGCGGTCCATCCGGCGGCTGTTTACCGGAATCACTACTGGATACACCTATGGAATACGCCTCCATCAACAAAACAGGAGCAATAGTAGGCTCCGGCGGAATGGTAGTCTTGGACGAAACAACCTGCATGGTTGATGTTACCCGCTTCTTCTTGGATTTCACCAAGAAAGAATCCTGCGGAAAATGCATTCACTGCCGCATAGGAACAACACGAATGCTTGAAATACTAACCCGCATAACCAAAGGCGAGGGCAAGGAAGGCGACATTGAGCTTCTTGAGGATTTAGCCAGAAAGGTCAAGGACGGCTCTCTTTGTGGATTGGGACAGACGGCGCCGAACCCGGTACTCACAACAATCAGGTATTTCAGGGATGAATACGAGGCTCACATCAGGGACAAAAAATGCCCCGCCAAGCAATGCACAGCCCTTATCACCTATAGGATTGACGCCGATAAATGCATAGGCTGCACGGCATGTGCAAGAAATTGTCCTGTATCCTGCATAAGCGGAGAAGTAAAAAAACCACACGAAATCAACCCGGCAGCATGCATCAAGTGCGGCAAATGCGCTGAAGTATGTCCGGTTGACGCAGTGGAAATAATATAGGGGAGGGGAAAAAATGTCAGAGATAAGATTAAACATAGATGGAATTGAAGTGCGAGGCCATATGGGCGACACAATTCTTGAAATAGCAAAGAAGTATGAAATAGATATACCAACGCTCTGCTTCGACGAAAGAATGAATATTTACGGTTCCTGCGGAATGTGCGTGGTTGAAGTTGAAGGAATACCCAAGCTTTTAAGATCCTGCGCAACCGAGGCAAGAGACGGAATGGTCGTAAAAACCCATACTAATCGTGTTGTAGAATCACGCAAGATAGCACTTGAGCTTCTATTATCGGATCATGTTGGTGACTGCCGACCGCCTTGCGTTTTAGCATGTCCCGGCCAGACCGACTGCCAGGGCTATGTAGGACTTATTGCAAACGGCGAATTTGATGAGGCCTTAAAGCTAGTCAAGGAACAGCTTCCACTTCCAGGTTGCATAGGACGTGTTTGCCCCCATCCATGCGAAGATGCCTGCAGAAGAGAGCTTGTAGAAGAGCCCATAGCCATAGCATGGCAAAAGCGCTTCATAGCAGACATGGACATGAAAAAGGAAGAGATGTTCATTCCCGAGCTTGATGCCCCAACCGGCAAGAAGGTCGCCATAGTAGGCGGTGGACCTGCAGGACTCACTGCCGCATATTTCTTGGCTGTAAAGGGTCATGAGGTAACTATATACGACATGATGCCCAAGATGGGCGGAATGCTCCGATATGGTATTCCAGAGTACCGACTTCCCAAGGATGTTCTTGACAAGGAAATAGGCGTCATTGAAAAAATGGGCGTCACATTGATAAACAACTCTAAAGCCGGAAAAGATTTCACCATTAACGGACTTAAAAAAGATTTTGATTCCGTATTTGTAGGCATAGGGGCCTGGAAAAGTTCCTCCATGCGTTGCGAAGGAGAAGAGATGGAAGGAGTCTACGGCGGAATCGACTTCTTGAGAAAAGCAGCGCTTAATGAAGCTACAAATATAGGCAAGCGAGTGGCAGTAGTCGGAGGCGGAAACACAGCAATGGACGCTGCAAGGACAGCTGTTAGACTTGGCGCAGAAAAGGTATATCTGGTTTATAGAAGAACAGAGGCAGAAATGCCTGCTGAGGAAGTCGAGATAGTCGAGGCCCGCGAGGAAGGCGTTGAGTTCGTATTCCTTGCAAGCCCGAAAAAAGTCATTGCCGGCGAAAACGGACGCGCAGCTGCGCTAGAGGTTCAAAACATGGAGCTTGGCGAACCCGATGCAAGCGGACGAAGAAGGCCTCTTCCTATAGATGGAGATATTGACGTCATTGAAATAGATTCAGTCATATCCGCAATAGGACAGGGCTGTGATCCTGATGGTCTTGGTGAGCTTTCCCTTACAAAGAAGGGCACAATTTCAGCCGACGAAGCGACCTTCATGACAAATGTTGATGGAGTCTTCGCAGCAGGAGATGCCACCAACAAGGGCGCCAATATTGCTATTCAAGCAATAGGCGACGCAAAAAAAGCGGTAGATGTCATGGATAGCTACATGAACGGAGCCATTATTCCTTTCAAGGAAAAATACCATGTTGTAAGAGAAGATTTAACAGAAAGCGATTTCACCGACAGGGAAAAAGCTGATCGCGGGACAATGAGCCATCTCTCACCAGAAGTAAGAAAAAACAACTTCGAGGAAATAATGAAGGGCTTTACCCCAGAAGAGGCAATTAGGGACGCATCGAGATGTCTTGAATGCGGATGCCACGACTTCTTCGAATGCAAGCTTTTCACATATGCCAACGAATACGATGTGGAACCCGAAAAATTCATGGGCGAAGTTCATCACAGAGAGCAGACAGACGAGCATCCATTCATACTAAAGAATGCGGACAAGTGCATATTATGCGGACAATGCGTAAGAATTTGCGATGAAATTATGGGAATAACGGCTCTTGGCCTTGTAAACAGAGGCTTCGAAACCATAGTAAAACCCACATTGGAACAGCCTTTAGTATCATCAGGTTGCATCTCCTGTGGACAGTGCGTCAGTGTATGCCCCACCGGTTCACTGCAAGAAAAACTTTTGATAAAAAAATCCGTTCCAGTACAGGCGGAAATAACCGAGAGCATTTGCTCATATTGCAGCATGGGTTGCCAACTAGATGTTGAGACCAAGGGCAACATGCTTTACAGAGTACTTCCCATAAATAACAATCCGGTTGACGGAGGACTGCTCTGCGTAAAAGGCAAGTTCGGATACGACTATCACAACACGGATAGAACCCTGGCTCCTATGGTCAAAAGGGATGGCAAACTTGTCAATGTTGATTGGAAGGAAGCCCTTCTATCTGCAGGTAAATCAATTAAAGACCTTCAGTCGCAATACGGCAAGGACGCTTTAGCAATTCTTGTTTCAGACCATATGACAAACGAAGAAATACACATAATAAAAACATTTGCAAATGACATTCTTGGAAGCAAAAACATTGCATCACTTTCCGCAAAACCAAGCGGTCTTAAGGATGTATTCGGCAAAAACGCTTCCCCTTCCACAATGGAGGAAATGTCCTCAGCGGATTTAATTGTCTTCATAGGAAGCGACATCTCAGATACCCATACAACAATGGGCGTCAAGATGAGAAAAGCAGCCAAAAATGGTGCCAAGCTTGTGCTTATAACGGATAAGCCCAGCAGACTTGACGACTCGGCCTACATGGCTATTCAGGTCAAGAACGACCTGTCCTTCCTGCGTGAGATTGCCCACGCGGTTATGCAGAGAGTATCTGGAGCTCCAAGGACAGAAGGCTTTGAAGCTTTCAAGGCCTCACTTAAAACTTGCGCGCCGAGCGATTCGGCTCTCAAAATAGCCGAGCTATACTTCAAAGCAAAGAAACCTGTAATTGTATTCGACGAAGCAAGAACTACCCTGGAAGCGGCAAGGCTCATAGCCGGACTCGCTGTAGCTAGCGGCCATGTTGGAAAAGCGCGCGAAGGCATACTTGCCTTAAAGCCTGCAAACAACTCGCAGGGTCTCTCTGACCAAGGAATAGGAGATGCTTCTGCTATTAAAGCCGGTATTGCCGCAGGAACTATAAAAGGGCTTATGTCCTTCGGCGAGGACCTTTCAGAACTAAATCTCGAATCCCTTGAATTCCTTATGCAAAGCGGATTTGATTCCGAGAACTCACCTTCAAAAACCGATGTTTTCATCCCGGCGAGTGCTTCATTTGAAACAGCCGGAAGCTTCACGAACACGGAAAGACGGGTTCAGTTCTTCGAAAAGGCAGTAGATTCCAAAACAGGCTACGAAAACTGGCAGATTGTTGCTGAAATGGCATCGATGATGGATGCACCGATGGGCTTTTCAGGCACACTTGGCATCTTCGAAAGCCTACGATTGGCAAATCCAGACTATGTCTCAATAAATGATCGGGGCTTCTGGTCAGACGGAAGGGGCGACAGCCTTTATCTTGAGAATTTTGCAACGGAAAGTGGCAAGGCCATTCTCTTCCCTGCAAAAGACGGAAAACTGTTTGAGACATACGAAAGCAAGTATGTGCTAGAAAAGGCCTTTGAAGAATATCTTGAAAAAGAAAAGCTAAAATAAGTTGCAAAAGGCCCGTCCGGTAAATCCGGACGGGCTCTTTTTATCTGATTCACTTATTATAAATACTAGAAACAAACATTTAAGATTTTAACAATTCAAACAAAGTATAGTGATCTTTTTTACTGACTTCTTTATATTTTTTCAAAGCCAACAAAAGTCTTTCTATATCGAAATAATCTCTCATAAAATCTTTTGACTTAACATCTTTATGATTTAATCTTGTCTTGCAAAAAATACTTGGTTTAATAGTCGATTTAACCTTATAAAATTCTTCTAGCATATCGGCATCCAAAATAATCAATATTTCTATTTCTGGTTTTGTTAAACAAGTTTCAACTTTAAATCGTTCAAAGTAAGCTTTTCCTAATTTAAAGTTTTCTCGCTTTGAATCAATTATTCTAAGGACGACTACAGGTCTTTCATATTTACGATTCAAAAACTTTTTTTCTACATCTCTTGCACTCATTCTTGGATAAATATTCTCGCTTACCAAATCCTTTCTTTCGAAAATAAGTCGTTCCTCATCTAACAGCATATTCATAATAGCCATTTCAGCTCCACCCTCGCATAAACATAATACATAGGCATCTTCAATAATGCTAGTTAATTCTGACATATGAATTTCCTCACTTTTTCAATGCTCTCATAACTTGGTGCTGTACCATTTATATAATTAGAAATAAATATATCACTTTTTTTAATATCGTTTCTTTTTATTCTCTCAGAATATCTTACTGCTTCGCAAGTATAATCACTTTGTTTTATCATTACATAAATATTGTCTTTTCTGTCCATTGCATCTAAGATTTCTGAATAATGAGTAGTAAAAATAAGTGTAGCACCAAACTTATTCACTTCAGCATCATTAAAAAAATCCATGATTGTTAATACGAGTTCCTTGTGCATATGAATTTCAATCTCGTCTACTAATAGATATCCACCAGATTTAAGGACTAAATTTGCCTTGTATATTAAATTGCCCCCCTTAATTGTCCCTGAAGAAAGAACCTCATTGCCTAATAGCGGATTAGCACATTCAAAGGCTTCAATATTTGATTTGAAACAAACTTCAAGATTTTCTTCACTCAAGCTTAAACTTTTGATACTGTCATCAAATAAATTAATAAAATCAATTTGCGCTTTGCCTTTTACTCTATACAAATTTATATTTGTTTCTTGAATCATATCTGCATAAAATACTCGTTCATTTTTTGTAATTGCAATAACTATACTATCTACCGGCTTAAGCACCGACAATTTCTGTTGTTCAAATTGTTTTCGTGTATAAATAACGTTTTTGTCGCTATAATCAAATAGTGTTTTTTTGGCTTCAGCCGACGATTTATTCTTGCTATAGATTTTCTCGTCTTTAAAATAAAGAATTGTTTCGTCATTGTCTGTATGGGCATCCATTTCACCAATCACTGATTCCATTCTGTAAAACTTATCACCATGAAAAAAATCGATGCATATTTGAGTATTGTTTTTAACAATATTTCTTGGTATTTGAATTTGATCAAGACTTTTATGCCCTAATAAAATATCCATCGCCATTTTAAGTAGTTTTAAAGCCATTGATTTACCCGAAGCATTAATGCCTACTAATCCAATTAATTTTTGTATATATATTGAATTACTAATCTGAATAACCTGCGATTTATTTGAAACTCTATCTTTCGCCGTAAAATCAATAGTTAATCCTTTTTTAAACAAACCAATATTATCGAATTTAATTCTTAATATTTTCATTATACGCACCTCCAATTTGACTAATTATATCATATATATTATTTATAAACAAGTTTTGCGTTTATAATGCCTATTGTTGAGCAAAAATAAAAAAGAGCAAACTACATACATAAAGTATAGCTTTGCTCTTTTAAACAAAATAACGCACTTATCTAGACGCACCCTTTTCCAAATAGCCTCAAGTGTAACTAAAATTCAAGGCGAATTGAATTTGTGAATTTTTAGGGCTTTTGCTTATCTAAAACATTGAAAATTTACATAGAATAATGCTTCGCAATTTGATCCTTGACCTAGAATTATCGACTTTCTTATCTCATTCTTTCCGCTTCTTTTTCTGCCCTCTAAATCCTTTCCTTCGCAGTATACTCAGTATGCAAGAGGTCATGGGCCATTTTACCGTAGGGCTTGCCCAGAAAATCTTCGTAAAGGGCTATGATCTCGGGATTTTCATGGGATTTTCTTCTAGTCATCCTACGGTCCTCTTGGTAAATTGCTTCCTGACGTTTCTTGATTATGCTGAAATCACCATGATGATATGGTTGTCCCCCACCTCCAATACAACCTCCTGGACAGGCCATGATTTCGATTGCATGGTAATGACTCTTTCCATCTCGTATGTCCTCAAGGAGCTTTCTAGCATTTCCAAGGCCGTGCGCGATTCCGATTTTTAGATCCATATCGCCGATAGATACACTTGCTTCGCGAATTCCCTTCATTCCTCGGAGCTGAGTAAATTCAACCTCTTTAAGTGTTTCTCCCGTAAGCCATTCATAGGCGGTTCTCGTTGCTGCCTCTATTACCCCTCCGGTTGTTCCAAAAATTACGCCGGCACCAGTGCTCTCTCCAAGCAAACGGTCAAACTGGGCATCCTCGAGGTGAGAAAAGTCTATTCCGGCCTCTTTCATCATTAATGATATTTCTCTTGTGGTTACTACTATATCCACATTGGCATAACCTTCATTTGTAAGCTCATCTCTCGAAGCCTCATATTTTTTAGCCACGCATGGCATTACTGATACAACAACTATGTCCTTTGGATGTATACCGCTCTTTTCCGCGTAGTAGGTTTTTGCTATGGCTCCAAACATTATCTGTGGAGATTTGCAGGTAGACGGAATTGCAAGCATCTCCGGAAATTGATGCTCTATGAAGTTGACCCATGCCGGGCAACAGCTTGTCAGCATCGGAAGCGTTCCGCCGTGCTCTATCCTGTGAACCAGCTCGGAAGCCTCCTCCATTATGGTTAAGTCCGCTGCAAAATCCGTGTCAAAGACCTTGTCAAAGCCCATTTTCCTTAGGGCCGAAACCATCTTACCGGTTGCAAGCGTACCTGCTTCCATGCCAAACATTTCTCCTATGGCAACCCTTACTGCCGGTGCCGTTTGTACTATGACATGTTTAGTCGGGTCATGGATTGCGTCCCAAACATTACTTGTATAGTTTACTTCGGTTAGTGCCGCCGTTGGGCAAACAGCCACGCATTGTCCGCAAAATGTACAAGATGTCTCGCTAAGCGGAAGATTGAAGGCCGGCCCTACGAAGGATGAAAACCCTCTATTTACCGCCGAAAGTATACCGCAGGTCTGCACCTCGTTGCACATGGTTTCGCATCTTCTGCACATAATACACTTGGACGGATCCTTTAGTATTGCATTTGACGATGTGTCTTTTTCGTAATCCCTTTTTTTTCCCTCCCATTTTATTTCCCTTATCCCCAAGTCCGCAGCAAGCTTCTGCAAATCGCATTCAAGGTTCTTGGGACATGTGAAACACTCATTGGGATGGTCGGAGAGCAAAAGCTCAACTGCCATGCGACGTCCCCTTATGGCTCTCTTTGAATCTGTACGTATTACCATATCGGGAACAACCTCAGTCACACAAGAAGGCATGAGGCTTCTTCTTCCTTCCACCTCTACGACGCAGACCCTACAAGATGCCACTTGGTTTACCATTCCAATGTCTTCAAGATCCAGATGGCAAAGGGTAGGGATGTGTATGCCCAAGGTCTTGGCGGCATTTAAGATTGTTGTGCCCGCTTCGACCGATATCTTTTGTCCGTTGATTGTTATTTCTATCATTTTTCTATCGCTCATCTCATCACCTCGCTATGGTTTGATTACTGCATCAAACTTGCAAGCGTCATAACATGCCCCGCATTTAATGCATTTTTCCTGGTCGATAACGTGCACTTCCTTAACCTTGCCTTCTATGCAATCAACAGGACAGACCCTGGCGCATGCGGTGCAGCCTATGCATTTTTCGGGGTCTATGCTGTATCTTGCAAGGGCCTTGCAGGAACCCGTCCTACAATATTTATCCTTTACATGCTCCTCATACTCATCATAAAAATATTTCATGGTTGAAAGAACCGGATTTGGCGCTGTCTGGCCGAGTCCACAAAGTGAGCAGTCCTTTACCATCTCGCAAAGATCTTTCAGGTTTGCAAGGTCTTCAATTTCGCCCTTGCCATCTGTTATTTTACTGAGAATCTCGTATATCCTTTTCGTTCCAACCCTGCAAGGAGTGCATCTGCCACATGATTCATCCTGGGTAAAATCAAGATAGAATTTTGCTATGTTTACCATGCAGTTATCCTCATCCATCACAATCAATCCGCCCGATCCCATCATGGAACCTATTTCCTGAAGGCTATCGTAATCGATTGGCGTATCCAGGTTTTCCTCTGTAATTACACCACCGGACGGACCGCCGGTCTGAACTGCCTTAAAGGCTTTGCCGTCCTTTATTCCTCCTCCAATATCGAAGATTATTTCCCTAAATGTGGTCCCCATTGGAACCTCAACCAGCCCTACATTGTTGACCTTGCCGGCAAGAGCAAATACCTTGGTCCCCTTGGACTTTTCGGTGCCAATAGAGGCAAACCACTTAGCTCCCTTTAAAATAATCGGGGGAATGTTTGCAAAGGTTTCTACATTGTTCACGCAGGAAGGCTTTCCCCAATAACCGCTTTGTGATGGAAACGGCGGTTTGTTTCTTGGTTCTCCTCTTCCACCCTCTACGGAATGAATGAGTGCGGTCTCCTCGCCGCAAACGAAGGCACCTGCGCCGTATTTTATTTCTATGTCGAAGTCGAAAGCGCTTTCAAATATGTTCTTGCCCAAAAATCCGAATTCCCGCGCCTGGCCTATGGCTACATTGAGCCTTTCTATTGCCAGTGGGTATTCGGCTCTGATGTATATGATGCCCTTTGAGGCACCTATGGCATATCCTCCAATAGCCATTGCCTCCAATACGCTGTGTGGGTCTCCCTCAAGTATGCTCCTGTCCATAAAAGCTCCAGGGTCTCCCTCGTCAGCGTTGCAAAGTATATACTTTTCGGCTCCCGAAACAACCTTTGTGAGTTCCCACTTGAGTCCAGTGGGGAAGCCTCCACCGCCACGGCCTCTGAGTCCCGACTGTTTGATGATTGAAATGAGCTCGTCCCTGGTCATTTCAGTGAGCACCTTGCCGAGTGCCATATATCCGTCATTCGCAATATATTCTTCAATCTGTTCTGGATCTATCAGCCCGCAATTTCTAAGGGCAATGCGGAACTGTTTTTTATAGAAACCCATTTTACTGCTTTCCTCTATCTTCTCGTTTTGCTTTGGATCGGTATATAGAAGTCTTTGGACTAGCCTTCCCTTTATAACATGTTCCTCAACAATTTCCTTGGCATCCTCCGGGGTTACTCTGACATAGAAAATATTGTCGGGATGTATTTTGACAATGGGTCCCTGTTCGCAAAAGCCAAAGCAACCCGTTTGTACGACCTGAACTTCATTGTCATAGTTGTGCTGGGCAAGCGCCTCCTTGAACTTTTCCATGAGCACATCACTCTGGGATGCACGGCAACCCGTACCGCCGCAAACCAATATGTGCATTCTATATTTAGTCATATCTTCCCTCCTTATGCACGATCAAAGGTTTC
>CAZTZB010000048.1:0-11386 GCA_964617505.1 uncultured Peptostreptococcaceae bacterium
GCCTCGACATCGATGGAAATTACTCGGTTGACCTCGTCGGCCAAGGCGCCTTCGGCACCGATTTTGAAACCGCCAGCGGAAACGCCGTAAGCATTGGCGACAGTGAAGAGATCGGGAGCATCGAAGCCTTCTTCATTCCAATGGAGGGAATCGATAGCCTTGCCACTATGACACTTTCAATCAGTGATAGCGACGACGACACGGAAAACCCATACACACTCACGGCAACAAAAGCCTCGGATGACGTAGAACTTTACGCCGAAATTCTTCTGTTCATAAGGGATGCCGACACAGGCACCTTGGACTCAATTGAAGTCGTAATTGACAGCGACAGTGGGGATACGGGCTATGAAATCTACGCACCCGTGTTTGTGGAGGAAGTGACAGATGATGGCAACGTATTGACAGCTGTCTTCGAGTGTCCCATGGATGAAAGCTCTGTTGAAACCCTCTTATACTATCAATATATGAGCGAGGGATCTAGCATAGTTTCACTCGCATACGACACCGAAAATGAAGAGCTTTCCATAACACTTAGTGGAGCTGCATCAGATGGCGACATTATTATGTTCAACATGCTGGAAGACGAAGAAATTGACGGCATAGTAGCCGCCGATGGAAATCCCCTTGCCGAACAGGCCTTCGAGAGACAAGAGGGACTGTGGGTTGAGGTGGACGCAGCAGAGGGACCCAATGTTTCAATTCTTCTGTATGAGGACAGCGAGTTTACAACTATTGCCTCATCCTTCGCTCCTGGCAGCACGGTATATGTAAGGATCGACGATCCGAGCGGACCGGGCCAAGCAGGCAGCACCGCGTATGCACTTGCCGTATCAACAGCGGACGAAACAGGAATATCAATAGAATGTACAGATCCGGATGGAAACAACTTCTTCTATGGGGGATTCCAAGTTACAGGGCAGGACTCGACAACGGAACTTTCAAACCTCAAGGTGAACCTAGAAAGCGGCGACACCCTAACAGTAGATTATGGAATGCCGCCAAACGACGCAAGCGCCCAGGCGGTCACAACTCCCGCTCCCGCATCCGCCCAGGCGCCTGACGGTGTGAACCTTCAAGTAGAATTCGGAAGCTTGGTCTTAAACATAGATCCCAAGCTGGGAGAAACGCTTTTGGGTCTTGATTCCATAGGAATAAATGAATCGACCTCCAAAGTCCTCATCTACAACTGGGAGGACGAAGCCAACGCCATAGAGATGACATTGGCCCAGCTGGAGAGCGCGGCAGACGCTTCGGTGGACCTGCAGAGCAACAGCGTAACACTGGAAGGCGATCCATCCTTTGCTACAGAACTTTTCTCAAACGGAGGGCTTTTGGAAGACTTCCAGTTCCAATATCATGACACAGTCAGGGTAATGCTTTACGGAACCGCGGGGGAAGCGGCATACGGTCCTATAGAGGCAGTGGCCGCAATACCCTACATCTATATCGTAGATGAAACCGAAGAAGAAGACGGAACGTTGACCGCGGGAATAAACAACAATTACGGACTCGCAATAAGCGGCACCTATGATGACATAGTCATTGGGGGGCAGATTTTCACACCAGACGAAAGCGGAGCAAGCATGCTGGCGGCACTTGGAAATGCAATTGCAGGCAACCTGACATCAATCGCCGACGCAGGCGGGGAGACTGGCCGCATCAAGGCTTTCTACTTGGCAACCACAATGGAAGGCTATTCCATGGAGAATGTGGAATCGCTGAGCGTTACACTTGATGCAGCTACGCCGGGTATAATCCTGTCGGCTTCCAAAACAACGACGTCGGAGCCGGTGAATGCAATGGTCACCCTTTTCGTAATCGATGCGGTAAAGGGCGGAATGGACTCCGTTTCATTTAATCTGGAAAGCGCGGAATCGGAAGAGGGCGTTTCGGTTCTGCTGGATTCGAATCCTGGGGAAGGCATGCAGACTGACATAGGCTCGGACGGAACCATCTCTTGGCCAGAGGTTGTAGACGCAAGCGAATTCTTCATTGAAGTATATAAGGACGGAAGCGAGGAGCCATGGGCCACAGAGACGGTCATCGGGTCGAATAGCCTCCCCTACGCAGAAGAGCTTTACGACTTGGGAGCCGGAACCTATTCTGCAACAGCGACAATCTTTGGCGGTACTATGGATAATACCGTCATTCAGTCGGGCGAGACTTACATCGTGCAGAAACAGGCGACGGTTACGGGGTTGGCATTCACAGGCAAAACTCTTAACTGGGATAACCTTGCATTCAACAATGGCGTGACCATAACCATCTATTCAGGAGCGACTGAAGACGGGCTTGAGGCCACGGGTGAAAGCGTTCAGACATTAAATGACGGAGAAAGCGGATATGACCTGAGCGCCTACATCACGGAGTCTATATATTACGGGGCAACATTAATAGCGGACGGAAGCGGATACATGCTGATCTCTTCCGACGAGTCGGGCATGGCAATCTATAACAATGACGCCGAAATGCCGACCGCGGGCGACCCCGCAATAGAAACATCAGACGAAGACTTAAGCGGAACCTACGATTCTGGAGACACCATAACCCTTAGCTTCAGCGAACCGATAGACTTCACCAACTTCACAGCCATCAGCGACTTTGCATTATCTGCAGGGACTTGGGGCAACACCACAATTTCAAACGCGAGCAAAGATGGGGACTCGGATTATACGAACAGCATAGTGATAACCTTGCAGGATGAATCGTCCATTCAGGGGCTTGCCACCATAACAATCGAGGCGGCGAAAGTTCTTGATGCTCGGGGCAATGCGGCAGAAAGCAATCTGGTCTATACACTGCCAGAACTCGACCAGCCGACAAACCCGGGACCGGCTTTGACATTGGGAACTACTTCCTACAACACAGACGAGACGATAACAATAACCTATGACACAACAGATTTCGGAACTTATCATGGCGAAGTGTATCAAATCCATGTGGACAACACCGACGATTCATATGTGGGGATGATTCCGGAGGCTGACTGGACGGCAACCGCAGGGCAGATTGCCATAAGCTTCTCAGAAACTAATCCATTGAGTACATCGGGCAACTACAAGATCCGAATTAAGGCGACAGGCTACGACGAAAATGTCACAGGAATCGTATCGACCACCTTCGGAAATCCCGAACAGCTTGCCTTCAAGAGCGGCAGCGAGCCCGCAAGTCCGGATGAAAACGGGGGGGCGCTGGCGGAAATAATCGTAGAGGCGCTTGACCAATACGGAAACAAATGCATTGCGCTTTCAACGGGAGCGGTTACCGCTGAAAAACGGACAGGATTCATAAACGACTGGGCGTGGAACCTTTCAGGTACGCTTACAGCAAATTTCGCTAGTGGCGAGGCGGCCTTCACAGGCATCAATGTAGAAAGCATCGACTCTCAATCGGTGTATCTGCAATTTTCATATGATGATTTTGACAATATCTATGGAAGCATAATAATACCTATTCCAACAGATGAAGCGCCGGACCTGAACATTCTCGCGCAGTTTGGCGATACTGAAGGCTTTGCTAACGGAGTGGTCGTGACGCTTGGAGAACCAGCCATAGAAGGAAATACCTTCAAGTTCATCAGCACATCGTCGACCATTTCAGTACCGGCGGGCTTCGACGCTTCCGCCTGGGACGACATCGCATCGGGCGAGACCATAGCTCAGGAGGTTTCAAACAGGATTATTGGAATAGCCGAGGTTGACTCAGCGGGCCACGTAGCGAGATTCTCCGAAAGCAACAGGCTGGGAAGCATCTACGGGCAGGTTACAGGCACATCCGACAAGAGCGGCATAACCGTTACCGTCAAGAAGTATAGCGGAGACATACAATTGGGATCCGCCATCGTGGACACAACCGATGAAGACGGCTGGTACGCAATAAGAGGCCTTGACATGTACTTTGTCGAGGGATACAAATTTACAATAGAGTTTTCCAAGGATGGCTATTATGACCCGGATTCGCCGAGAACAGTAGTCGAGACAGACTTTACAGACAGCAAGAGAAGCATTAATCCCGTAATCTATGGGCCGGAAGATATCTTCAACGTAATAAGGGGAAGAGCGGTTCATTCGGACGACATAACCTCGGGAGTCGAAGGTCTTAGAGTAATGATCGGACTCCATTCGGGATTCACACCCGAAACACAGGCGGGTGTAGAAATGACATTTATGACATCCACAGATTCGAACGGATACTTCCAGTTCACAAATGTAATAAAAGATCCCAACGAATATACACCAGTAAGATTTTATCAGTGGTCGCCGGGACTCAGCAGCTACTACTTGGTCAACGGAGACAGCAACAACTACGATTACGAGATAATAACAGAATACCGGGAAGGCTATTCCGACAAGAACCTTGATTGGAATGATGTAGAAAATCTGTGGGAATTCAGAGAAAGCGCCCACTTCATAGTGGACGACTTGTACTACCACACAAATTGATATTAAAGCAGCAAAAAGAGAACCTATCCTATACGGATGGTTCTCTTTTGCTTCAAACAAACAATCCCAAGTACTTTTGATTCTAAATTATAGCTTATCAAAAAAGAAGTCGAAAATGTCTGTCCCTTTTTAGTTTTTCTTCACTATGGTGTAGATGAAGACGGCTATGGCGGCCCAGATGAGGCCGAAGCTGTATAGCTGCACGCTTGAGAATGGCTCATTGTACATGAGAACTCCCATGATGAGGCTAATCGTGGGTGCGAGGAATTGCATAAATCCAATGGTTGAAAGCTTGACCATGGAGGTTCCCTTTGCGAACCACCAAAGTGGAACGCTTGTCACTACCCCTGTGAGAAGCAGCATGAATGTCATATATCCTCCATCTGAAAGTAGGTGGCCCTTTCCTGTGCTTTCGATGTAAATCATATAGCCAAGCCCTAGGGGCAAAATAGCCATTATCTCTATCACCATGCTGACTACTGCGTCTAGCCCTATCATCTTCTTGAAAAGCCCGTACACCCCGAAGAGCAGGGGCAGACTCAAGGCTATCCAGGGAAGGCTTCCGTAGCTTATTGCCACAACCCCAACCCCGGCGCAGGCCAGAAGGAATGCCAACATCTGAAGCTTGTTGAAGCGCTCACCAAGGAATATCATTCCAAGAACCACGCTGACTAGGGGGCATATGTAGTAGCCAAGGCTCGTTGCCAAAATCTGACCCGTGTTCACTGCATATATATAGATGAGCCAGTTGGCGCTTACCAGATAGCCCGCAAGGCAGGTCATAAAGAAGCGTTTCTTGTCTCGGAAGGATTCCTTCAAAAGAGGCATCTTTTTCTGCAGCCGCAAAATAATCATAAAGAAAACGAAGGACCATACTATCCGGTTGGCAATCAGCTCAACCGCATTGTAGCGTCCAAGCTGCTTCCAGTAGATGGGCTGGATTCCCCAGAACAGATAAGTCGATGTTACATAGATCATTCCTATGAAGGTGCTGTCTTTTTTATTGTTTTGAATCTCGATTTTATTTTCCATTGTTAGTCTCCTTTTCGTTTGTCTATCATACCACATTTGGGGCTCTCAAGCCTATCTAAACTTAAAAGGTTTTATTATGATATATACCGAAAGAATACAAGAATATGTAGTATAATAAAAATGGAATGTTGGACAATAGGGTTAGAAGAGCCCGAATCTTATGCGAATTGATTCGACAAATATCGACAAACCTTTCATTTGCAAGGGGTTTAGCCTTGTTGTATAATGGGCATGGCAATGCTTTTTTATTCAGGTTTTTGATGAAAAATTTGTCGTTTTAAAAGCCTCTGTAGGCAGATAAATGAAACTATAAGTTGCAGGCTGCATTATGGGACAAGAAGTCTTCTTTAAAAAAAGTATAAAACAGCAAACATATTTTTTTGAATGGCATTCATAATAAAATATAGTGTATAATGAATACCTAGGCCAACAAATTTCTTATTTTATGCATAAAAACATACATAGATAGATAAAAATGAAACGTGGGGAGAAAGATACAATGAACGAGATGGAATACGAGATAGATTTGCGCGAACTATTTGAAATTATAAAGAGACGTTTTTGGATAATTGTGACCATGGCTGTGGTGGCTTCTTTTGTCAGCGCCATTGTCAGTTTTTATTTTTTGGATCCAATTTACGAAACTAAAACTACCCTTATAGTTGTTAAAGAGCAGGGGCAGGATCAGTCCATGCAGTACAACGATGTAGTCTTAAGCCAAAAGCTTGTTAAGACATACGGGGAAATAGTAAAGAGCCGAACAATAGCAAAAGAGGTCATAGATAATCTTGCCCTTGGAATTAGCGCCGATACCCTTATAAAACAGGTGTCGGTAAATCCCGTTAGCGACACGGAAATAATATCCATAGCAGTTCAGGGCACAGACCCCGAGCTTATAACAAAAATGGCTAACGAGCTGGCATCTGTATTCATGCATAGGATAGTTGGCATAATGAGCATAGACAACGTGCAGGTAATAGATCCGGCGGAAACGCCCATGAATCCCATTAAACCCAGAATTGCACTTAACATAGCCATAGCGGCTGTGCTTGGTCTAATGCTGGGAGTCGGCATTGTATTCCTAATGGAGTTTTTGGATGACACACTCAAGACTCCCGAGGACATAGAAAAACATCTTAAACTTCCGGTTATAGGTATTATTCCCTTCGACACGGAAATCAACACGGAGGGTTAGCCATGATAACTAAAAAGAATCCCAGATCTCCAATTTCAGAAGCCTTCAGGACTGTTAGAACCAACATACAATTCTCGAGCATAGACAAGAACATGAAAAAGATACTCGTAACAAGCAGCATGCCGGGGGAGGGCAAATCCACTGTCATTTCAAACCTGGCAATAGCAATTGCCATTTCAGGGAAAAGCGTAATCCTTGTAGATATGGACTTCAGGAAGCCCAAGCTCCACCGCTATTTTGACTTAAGCAACGAAATGGGGCTTACAAACATATTGGCCGGGCAATGGATACTGAGCGATATAGTAGAAAGCACTGACACACCCAATCTTTCTCTAATAACAACCGGCCCCAAGCCGCCGAATCCGGCGGAAATAATGGGTTCCAACAGAATGGGCGAATTCCTTTCCGAGGTGGAAGGCGCGTACGACTACGTACTTATCGACTCGCCGCCCCTGCTGGCCGTTACAGATGCGGCCGTGCTTTCCACAAAGGTTGATGGGACCATACTGGTAGTGGAGTCCGGAAAAACGGAAATAGACCATGCAGAGGAGGCCTTAAAGAGCCTCCAAAATGTAGGAGCCAATGTGATAGGAATAATCCTTAATAAGGTCAAGCTCGACGGAAGCCGAAAATACGGATACTACTACAACTCCTACTACGAAGATTCCGACATGAAAACGAAAAAACGAAAAGGCGCAAGGGTGAAAAGCAAATGATAGACCTTCACTGCCACATACTGCCTTTGGTTGACGACGGCTCCGATTCAATGGAGGAAAGTCTTGCCATGGCGAGAATAGCCGTAGATAACGGAACGACAGAGCTGGTGGCAACGCCCCATTACATAGAAGGAAGCGGCTCCTTGGGAGTAGCGGCAATAAAGGAAAGGCTCGATGAATTCAAAATGGAGCTTTCAAAAAGAGACATACCCCTAACCCTGCATCAGGGAAATGAAATATATCTTAGCACCAACATACATAGACTTATCAAAGAGGGAGAGGCATCTACCATTGCGGGAACACGCTACTTGCTGCTTGAAATGCCTTTTTTCGATCTTCCGCATTTTGCCGAAACCCTTGTCCACGACCTTATGCTTTCGGGGTACATTCCAATAATAGTTCATCCGGAAAGAAACAGAATAATGGCAAATGACCCAAACAGGCTTCTAGATTTTCTTAACCTGGGCGCGCTTGCCCAAATAAACGGCGACAGCCTTTTGGGAAGAAACGGCAAAGTGGCAAAGAAGGCCGCTGAAACAATGCTAACCTGCAAAATGGTTCATTTTATAGCATCGGATTGCCACCATAAAGACAGGCGGCGTCCCAACCTAAGCAAGGCAAAGAGGGCGGCTGAGCATCTTCTAGGTAAAAAAGAGGCCCAAAGATTACTAGAGGGAAATCCCCTCCTTATTCTCCAAAACAAGAAGCTGCAAATAGACACGCCAATCAGGTGCCGCGTAAAAAAAAGCATGTTCAGTCTTTTTAAACGATAATGGGACATAAAGGGTCAACAAACTTCCACAAGGAAGTTTTGCTAGTTTTTGGAGAAAATTCGACAAATTACGACAATTGTAAATAAATGATATTGAAAATAAAGGGGTGGTTTGTTTGAAAAAAATTGTAAGCTTTGTCTTGATACTGGGCATGGTGCTGGGGGCCTCATTTGTAACGCATGCAGACATAGGGGAATCGGCACTCCTCAATTTGCTTGGTCAAATAAGCGAAGTGCCCGACGATCAGCTTCTTCAATATGTGGGCATTTTGGAAAGCTACCTAAGCAACAACACAACAATCCAGAATTTTTCCGACGACGTGGGCATTTTGTATGACAGTGTTCTTACAGAAAATCAGCGTCAAAAGCTCGAAGGCAGAAACATCTCCGTTTCAGACATGAGCGAAGAGATACTTCTCCTAAAGGATTGGGAGGACAGCGGGGACTATACACTGCTGATAAGCGCAGTATCCTTGCGAGACAAGGATTCCATAGAGGCGCTGCTTGTAGAGCATGGCATAGTCTCTGGATCATCTGAAGAATCCTTTGGAGAATCATCGGGAGCTGCTTTGTCCCTTGAGGGCAATGATTCTAGTTTAGAGCGTTTCATGACCATGGAAGCGATAAGAGAAGCACTCTTTACAGACATAGAAGGCCATTGGGCAGCAGAGAATGTTAGACGATTATATTCAATAGGACTAATAAACGGGCGGAGCAATGAAGTATTCGACCCTGATGCAGATATCACGAGGGCGGAATTTCTCTCCATGCTTGTGCGCATACTAAGGATTGAAGAAGCGGCAATAGAAGAGGACTGCCCCTTCGGAGATGTAGGCGAAAATTCATGGTACAGGGGCGGAATAATGGCTGCCTTTGGGGCAGGGCTTGCAAGCGGGAACGAGGACGGAAGCTTTGCCCCCGAAAGAAAGATTACCAGGCAGGAGATGGCCGTAATGGCCGACAACGCTCTTATGTACATGAATGAGAACGGCATAGCAAATATTGACTTGTCGGGAGCCTTTACACAGACTTTCGTTGACATAGAAACAATTGCCCCATGGGCCTACGGGGCCATGGAGAGGCTTAATGGACTTGGCCTCATGCTAGGAGACAAGGGAGCCCTTAGGCCGGGTGGAAACACCACCAGGGCAGAGGCTGCGACAGTACTAATGAGACTAATTGAAACTGCGGAACTATAAAAAGGAGGGGTAATTTTGAAAAAGAAAGTTGCTTTGCTATTGAGTGTTTTAATGATGTTAATGAGCTTCACGCCGGCAGTTGCGGCAGGTGAAAGCCTCACAGATGTGGTTGCCGAAATTGGGGTTTCCAACATGGATGGCTTGAAAGATGTGTTCGAAAGCTATTTTACTGATTCTAAGCTAGATTCATTGAATACATATTTGAACAACAACTATAATGAGTTGCTAACAAATCTACAAGCCGACGGAGTAGACGTAGACATGCTGAAGGCCCTAGTTGCCGACATCAAGGATGTAAGCCTTGCCGATTCCATGTCAAATACTAATGCGGCAAATGCAATAGCCACAAAGAAGGAAGATGTTAAAGCAACCCTAGGCGACATAACAAACAGGCTTGTTATCGCTAGGGGAGGCGCCTCAAACACAGAATATGCATTTGACATAATAGTAAACCACATATTCAATGAAACAAGCGTTGTTACCTACAACACAAGCACAGAAGTCTATACATTGGACTTTTCAGCATACAAGATTGACGGCATGTTTGTACCCGAACTCCGTCAGGTTATGCCGAGCACATTTTCAATTCTAAATTATGCAGCGTCAATAGACAGCCTCGAGGAATACTTTCAGTACATACTTAACAGCACCGACTTCGCAACCCACAAGACCGACTTCAATGCAGCTATAGATGCATGGAACGGCGGAGTCTTCTACAACGAATACACGCCTGCAATAGGCGGCGGTGGCGGCGGTGGCGGCGTCTTCATACCCGAAGAAGCGGAAGAACCGGTAGTAAACGATCCCGTCATAGACGGAAGCAATATAACTACTACTGTTGAAAATGCAGCCATTGTTACAACTTCAGATGGCGGAACAGAAGAAGCCGTAATTGACGACGAAGCTGTAACTGGTGCTATTGAGGAAATAGTAGATGAGGTAGGCGGAACCGCCGCAGTGCCGACAATTGTGCTCGAAATACCGAATTCGGGAACAGACTTATCTGTTGCGCTTCAGGTTGGAACCATAGACACGCTTACTGAGAACGAAGTTAATCTATCGATAAAAACAGCGAATATGACGTGCGATGTGCCTTTCGGCATGATAGATACCGGAAATATTATCACCGATGCAGGAGATGCTTTGGAGGATGATTTCGAGCTCCGCTTCACATCCACAGAGCAAGACATGGACACCGTTCTTGAAGGCATTGATACAACAAGCGAAGATGGAGTTGCGCTTGCGGAGGCAATAGCCGGAAAGAGCAAGATAATCGAGATATCTCTCGATATATTCTCGGATGGTGAAAAGGTTGGCGGCATACACGATTTTGACAAGTCCCTGACCATAAGGATAAGCCTTGCAGACATCCCCGATGCCGACCCTGACAAGCTAGGAATTTACTATATAGATGAAGAAACAGGAGTTCCAGTATTCATGGGAGGTAAAATTGTAACAGTGGACGGAGTGCAGATGATAGAATTCTCAACCATGCACCTAAGCAAATTCGCCGTAATAGAGGGCCAAGCCACATACCCCGATATAGCTGTGCATTGGTCCAAGAAATATGTCGAGTCAATGGGAGACAAACACATAGTGGCAGGCTATCCCGACGGAACCTTCAAGCCTGAAAATGCAGTAACAAGGGCGGAATTTGCCAAACTTCTAGTCGAGTCCATGGGTTACGGATCCATGACTTATGAAGGCACCTTTAGCGATGTCGACGCTGCAGACTGGCATGCGGAGTGCGTAGCCGCAGCCGTTGCAAACGGAATAATTAAGGGATACGAAGATGGAAGCTTCCAGCCCGATAAATCAATAACACGCCTCGAGATGACGGCAATGCTTTCAAATGCGGTTAAAAACAATCTGCTAGAGTCCGAGAACAAGGTTCTCGCATCATTTGCAGACGATGCCGCTATTGCCACTTGGGGAAGAACATCCGCCGCAAAAGCAGTTGAGGCGGGTCTCATAAACGGTATGGACGGAGCCTTCAATCCCGAAGGTACTACCACTAGAGCGCAAGC
>CAZTZB010000048.1:11486-13387 GCA_964617505.1 uncultured Peptostreptococcaceae bacterium
AAAAAGGGGGAAGGTATTATGAGCATGCAAAACGATAGATTGACAAAAGCTCTAAACAGAATGCTTAACAGCATAAGCGCCAAATTTAGCTTCAACACGAGGGTTGTTTTAATTGCATTTTTAGACGCATTGCTCATAAACCTTGCCGGTTTGGGCGCTCTGCTTCTACGCTTTGAATTCACGATTCCGGAGCAGTACAAGCAAAACTACATCTCAATGGCTTTGGCAGTTACGATTACCATGCTTGTAACATATTGGCTGAGCAACCTCTATAAAAGCCTCTGGCGCTACGCCAGCGTAGACGAACTCATGAGCATAGTCTTAGCAAACGGTGCGGGAGGCATAGCGGTTTTTCTGGCATTTTACCTTACAGGAACGTCCATGCCGAGAAGCTTCTTCATACTATTAACCATTCTTTCCACCATCTTTTCGGGTATGGTTCGTTTTGCATACAGATATTTGCGCCACATAAGGAAAATAGATTCTGCTGGATTTAGCGGAAAGAAAAGGATTCTTATAGTTGGGGCGGGAGAGGCAGGAGTTCTCGTTGCAAGAGAGATGCAGACCAGCCATTTGGCAGACTTTTATCCCGTTTGCTTTGTGGATGACGATCCTCAGAAGCAACACCTTAAAATTCACGGAATAATGGTGATGGGCTTCATAAATGACATTCTCAGAATAACAAAGAAAGAAAAGATAGACGAGATAATAATAGCAATACCTACAATGACCTCCGATGAAAAGAAAAGAGTTCTTTCCATTTGCAAGCAGACATCCTGCAAGCTAATGATACTCCCTGGGGTATACGATCTGATAGACGGAAAGGTGAGCGTGAGTAGCCTGCGCTATGTTGCAGTAGAAGACCTTCTGGGAAGAAAGCCCGTAAATGTAGACATAGACGAGATGTGCGACTACATAGAGGGAAAGACAGTTCTAGTAACAGGAGGGGCAGGCTCCATAGGCTCCGAGCTATGCAGGCAGATAGCCAAGTATAGGCCGGAGAAACTGATAATAACCGAAATCAATGAAAACTCGTCCTACGAGCTGCAAAGGGAGCTTGAGAGGAATTTTCCGGACCTAAAGCTTTTCATGCACATAGCGTCCATGAGGGACAGGCGCCGCATGGAGGAGATATTTAAAAGCTATAGGCCCCATAAGGTCTTCCACGCCGCTGCCCACAAGCATGTTCCCCTAATGGAAAGCAACCCCGTAGAGGCCGTAAAGAACAATGTCTTCGGAACCCTAAACATGGTGGAACTTGCCCATGAGTACGGCGTAAAGAAGTTCGTGATGATATCTACAGATAAGGCGGTAAACCCCACAAATGTAATGGGCGCCACAAAGCGCATAGCTGAAAAGATAATTCAGGCAAAAAACAAAGAGAGCGAAACCGATTTCGTTGCCGTTCGCTTTGGGAACGTACTCGGTTCAAGTGGGAGCGTTATACCTATTTTCAAGAAGCAGATAGCCCACATGGGTCCCGTAACACTAACCCACAAGGACATAATACGCTACTTCATGACAATACCCGAGGCTGTCAGCCTTGTCCTTCAGGCCGGAGCCATGGCCAAGGGCGGGGAAATATTCGTTCTCGATATGGGAGAGCCAGTTAGGATATATGACCTAGCAAAGGACCTCATACGCCTATCGGGCTACGAGCCGGGCAAGGACATTATGATAGAGGTAACAGGCCTCCGCCCAGGAGAAAAGCTCTACGAAGAGCTCCTCATGGACGAGGAAGGCATAGAAAAGACAGACAACAAGAAAATACACATAGGCAAGGCCAACGGCATAATAATGGCAGACCTTATGCCAAACCTCAATGCACTGAGGAAAATAGCAAATAGCGAGAATGAAGACATGATCCACGCAGCACTCATGGATTTAGTAGAGACATACAA
>CAZTZB010000049.1:0-13206 GCA_964617505.1 uncultured Peptostreptococcaceae bacterium
ATAAAAACTTTACGATATACAATTTATTACAGCAGACCCTATTAAATAAGGCCTGCTGTAAAAACTACAACTACCTAAGCATATATACATATCCTGATGTAATATTAGTTGCTGCTTCTTGTGCTTTACTATTTGCACTAGTTCCAATTTGTGTAAATCCCCACAAAGCAACCAAAGCAATTACAACTACCAAAAGTATGTACTCAACCATACCCTGTGCCTTTTCATTCCTAAACATTTTCTTCATAAAATCCATGATTCCGTTAAACATTTTTCTTCCTCCTTTTGATTTATGATTCTGTTTGGTTTGTCTGTAAAAAAGTCTATCTTTAAAATATAAGAACCGACTACATTAAATGTTAGTTGGCATTATATTAATATTGATATCCATAATATTCTGAAAGAAACAAATTTGTAATAACTTCATAATAAATTTTGGAAATATATTATTAGCTTAATCGACACAGAATTCCATGAAATCATTTATTAAATATTACTATAAACCATATATATTGAACATGTGTCATATTTTGTAATTATACCATTTTAATTTTAAATATGCAAAAGGCCTTCGCATTATGCGAAGGCCTTTATTTGTCTCTATATACATTATATTATACTGTTTTTGGCCCTTTTCCAGCCTTCAGTCTATTGTTTTCATTCAAGATCTTCTTCCTGAGTCTCAAGGCATCCGGTGTTACTTCCACAAGTTCGTCAATCTCAATGAACTCTAATGCCTCTTCAAGTGTAAATTTCTTTGGATTCTGAAGCTTTATGGCATCATCGCTTCCGGAAGCCCTTGTATTGGTAAGCTTCTTATTTTTGCATGGATTGACAACCATGTCGTCCTGGCGGCTGTTCATTCCTATAATCATGCCTTCATATACCTCTGTGGCAGGATCTACAAATATGGTAGACCTTTTACCAAGATTAAACAATGAATAGGCCATGGTCGCTCCCCTCTGCTGAGCTACAAGAACACCGTTCTTTCTACCCGGAATTTCTCCGAAGTAAGGCTGGTAATCTTGGAAGGAACGCACCATGGTGCCCTCTCCCCTCGTATCGTTTATGAATTCGCTTCTGAAACCCAAGAGCCCCCTTGTCGGAACGGCAAATTCAAGCTTTGCATATCCATTTTCCGAGGTCATTGCAAGCATTACGCCCTTGCGTTCATTGAGCTTTGAAATGACGGTCCCGCTATAGCTTTCCGGCATGGTAGCTAAAACCTTCTCCACCGGCTCAGAGCGAACCCCTTTTATATTCCTCATTAGAACTTGGGGTTTGGATACTGACATCTCGTACTTTTCTCTTCTCATGTTTTCAAGAAGTATGGAAAGATGGAGCTCTCCTCTTCCTGATACGATGAATCCGTCCTTTGCTTCAAGCTCCTCAACTCTTAGACCGACATTTACTTCAAGTTCCCTATCTAGACGTGCCTTAAGGTGCCTTGATGTAAGATATTTTCCGCTCTGTCCACAAAATGGAGAGTCGTTTACATAAAAATTCATAGAAAGAGTAGGCTCTTCAATCTCAATCATCTCGAGAGGCTCAACGGCTCCTGTCATACAGATTGTTTCGCCTATGGAAATATCCGACATTCCGGACAATACGACAATTTCACCGCTTCCAGCTTCATCTGTCTCAACACGCTTGAGTCCTTCATTGATATACAGATTTACAATCTTTGCCTGTTTGACGCTTCCGTCCCTTTTGGCGACTGATACGGTCTGTCCCTTTTTTATGGTTCCTCTTCTTATGCGGCCAATCCCGAGACGACCCACATAGTCGTCATAGTCAAGCGAAGATATCTGAATTTGCAGCGGCTCATCATCCCTATCCGGATACGCCTCTACATGCGACTGAATCAGATCGAAAAGAGGATCTAAATTATCGCTTTCATCTGACATATCCATCTTTGCTATGCCTTCCCTTGCAACTCCGAAAATAATCGGAAAATCCAGTTGTTCGTCGTTTGCCCCCAAGTCGGAAAAAAGATCGAAAGCCATGTCTACTACTTCTTCTGCCCGCTCATCTTTTTTGTCAATCTTGTTTATAAAAAGAATAGGCTTGAGTCCATGTTCCAATGCCTTTTTAAGCACGAAACGTGTTTGCGGCATTGGTCCCTCGCTTGAATCCACAAGCAGTATGGCCGTATCCACTGTTTTAATAATCCGCTCAACTTCCGAAGAAAAATCGGCATGTCCCGGTGTGTCTACAATATTGATTTTCACGCCCTTGTGTTCGATGGCGCAATTCTTTGAATAAATTGTGATGCCCCGTTCCCGTTCCAGATCGTTGCTGTCCATGATGCAGTCTCTGACTTCCTCATTGTCCCTAAAAACGTTGCTCTGTTTCAAGAGCGCGTCAACCAGGGTTGATTTGCCAGCATCTACGTGGGCTATCACTGCTATGTTAATAATCTTTTGTTTCATATTTTCCTTCCTTCTAATACATTTATTTATAATCAACTCTTGAATTATACACTTTAATAGTATAGTGTGCAAATTATTTGCAACTAAAAACTGTTTTCTGTCTAAATTGTATTTACATCCATTCTATGCAATGCTTCTAAAAGCTTCGGAACTACCTGCTTTTTCCGCGAAATCACATTAGGCACAAACATGCCTTGGCTCTCCTTTACATCAAACGCTTTCTTAATTGCTCCCGCAAATTCAGTTTTAAACAAGAGCGTTGATCCTTCATTGATTATGTCTGTAATTACTAAGAGTGTTATCACATAATTATTCTTATCGTGTTCCTTTTGCATAAACCCAAGAATTTCATCTTTTCTATCCATAATGCCTTCCACATCCATTGTAAGAACCTGACTAACGCCTATTTCTCGGTTCTTATATTCAAATGTTTTGAAATCTCGATAGAATATTTCTTCTATCGACAAGCCTTCCAAGGAAGTTCCTACTTTAAACATTTCTTTTGCATAGCTGTCCATGTCTATATGCAGTATCCCGTTTAATTCAAAGGCCACTTCCCTGTCAATAATTGTAGTCGTAGGTGATTTAAAATTTAAAGTATCCGATATTATTCCCGATAGAAGCAAGCCTGCTATTTCTCTTTCGGGCACAAAGCCTGATTCACGATATATCTTATATACAATTGTACATGTACTTCCAACCGGCATATTCCTAAAGGATATAGGCATGTTTGTTCTAATATTTCCTATTTTATGATGGTCTACAACCTCCATAATTTCCGCCTCTTCAATACCGGGGGCACTTTGAGAATATTCATTGTGATCAACCATTATGACTTTTTTCCTTTGAGGGTTGAGCAGCTGATTCCTTCCTATAAAGCCCAAATAATGACTGTTTTGATCTATTATTGGATAAAATGTATGTCTATGTTCACGAATATTTTTATATACATCCTCGAGATACTCATACTCCTTAAGTGAACAGATTTCATCGCTGCGCATGATAGATGAAACATATGTGCACTGATCGATTTTTCTCGATGTCATATAGGTGTCAGATGAAACGGACATGACCGGAACATTTTTTTCATTGGCAAGATCTATAAGCCTTTCAGGTATATCATGTCCCCCTGTTATTACAAGCAGTTGTACTCCCTCATTTATACAGAATTCAATATTTTCATAGTTGTCGCCGACAATACTTATCCAAGTGTCATCAAGCATGCTGGTTTTTGCCAAGGTCTTGTGAAAAAAGGCCATTACCATTATCTTAGCATCTAGATCCCCAGTTTCACCTACAAGCATCTTTCCGTCAAGATCTTTGATGATATTGTTCATGTGTGTTTTTAACCGTCTTTCGTTGTTCTGTATCAGCCCCATGGCTATATCCTTCATGGTAACGATTCCAAGTAAGATTCCTTCAGAATCGCAAACAGGGATTGTTTTAAGCTTATTGTCCTCCATCATTTTAAAAACCTGCAAAATTGATGACTTTGGATCAACAAAAGGAATTTCATCATAGGTCAAATCTTTTACTTCCGTCTTAATATCTTCTATCACCATGGGGTGTTCTACTCCATACATATCAAGAGCGTATTCCGTTTCTTTGTTTATTTTATCTAGTGAGCATGCCCTTGTCTTAAAACCCATCTTGTTTTTTAATCTTGACAGAGCTATCGCCGAACATACAGAATCTGTATCCGGGTTTCTATGTCCAAATATATATATCATTATCTATTCCCTTCTTTTTTTTTAATATACCAAGTAAAAGCATTCGTTAAGCAATGTCATTTTCAAATTGACTTTGGTAAAGGTCTGAGTAAAAGCCCCGTCTATCAAGCAATTCCAAATGTGTTCCCTGTTCTACTATATTGCCATGGTCCATTACGAGAATCAAATCCGCGTCCCTTATTGTTGAAAGACGGTGCGCAATGATGAAAGAAGTCCTTCCCGACATCAATCGACCCATTGCCTTTTGTATCTGCATTTCGGTACGAGTATCCACTGAGCTTGTAGCTTCATCGAATATAAGGAGTTTCGGATCTGCAAGGATTGCCCTGGCGATTGTAATAAGCTGCTTTTGCCCTTGAGAAATATTGGACGCTTCTTCATTTAAAACCATACCATAACCCTTTGGAAGCATGTGTATAAAACTGTCTACATGGGCTGCCTTTGCCGCGCTTATAACCTCTTCATCGGTCGCAGCCAGCCGTCCATACCTAATATTTTCCATTATTGTTCCGTTGTATAGCCAGGTATCCTGTAGAACCATTCCAAACTGTTTTCTTAGGTCGTAACGAGTAAAATCTCTGATATCTATTCCATCCACCTTTACCGAGCCGGCCTGAATGTCGTAAAAGCGCATGAGCAGTTTTACCATAGTGGTTTTTCCTGCTCCTGTAGGTCCAACTATGGCCACGGTCTGCCCTTTTTTTATATTTGCGCTGAAATTATTGATAATCGGGACTTCCCTGTCATATCCAAAATGAACGTTGGCAAATACAACATTGCCATCTATATGATCTACAAGGGCAGGTGTTTCGCTCTCGGCAATTTCATCCGACTCATCTAAAAACTCAAAAACTCTTTCTGACGCCGCAGCTGTTTGTTGAAGTACGTTTGAAATATTGGCAAGCTGGGAGATAGGCCTTGTAAAGTTTCGAACGTATTGTATGAAGGCTTGTATATCTCCTACTGATATAGATCCTCTAACCGCAAGTGTCGCTCCCATAACAGCCACCGCGACATAGCCAATGTTGCCTATTATACTCATGATAGGCATCATTATGGATGAGAGAAACTGAGATTTCCAGGCTGTTCCATAGAGTTGCTCGTTGAGGACGTTGAATTTTTTGATGCTTCTTTCCTCGCCGTTAAAGGCTTTGACTATCTGATGTCCTCCGAACATCTCTTCGATGTGTCCGTTGACATTGCCCAGGTAGGCTTGTTGCTGCTTAAAATATTTTTGGGAACGCTTTACAATCATCATGACGGATATAGCCGACAGGGGTATTATGGTAAGGGCAACCAAGGTCATCCATTTGCTAATTGTCATCATCATGATAAGCACGCCAATCACAGTTACAGAAGATGTGAGTATCTGCGACATGCTTTGATTTAGGGTTCGGCTGATTGTATCCACATCGTTTGTCACTCTTGAAAGCACTTCTCCTTGATTTGTGTTGTCAAAATATTTTAAAGGCATCTTGTTTATCTTCTCTGAAATTTCCTTACGCATGCTATAGCTCACCTTCATGGATACTCCTGACATGATGTATCCCTGAAAATACGAGAACAGTGAACTTAATCCGTATAGACCCATCAAAATAACAATTATCCTTCCAACGTATTTAATATCAATTCCGTCTCCGATTCCGGATAACTGATTGATTGCCCCCTCAAATATTTTTGTGGTAGCCATACCCAAGAGCTTGGGACCGAAAATTCCAAAAGTTGCGCTCGCAACTGCAAACAGAAGCACTATGGCGAATTGAAGCCTAAATGCCTTGAGATAAGCCAGCAATCGGCGAATGGTTCCTTTGAAGTTTTTAGCTTTTTCCCCGCTTCCCATAGAGCCATGGCCTCTACCCATTCCGCCTCTGAATCCACTGTCTTTTCTCTTGTTTTTATCTATCGATTCATTGTTTTTATTCATGACAATTCCTCCGCCGACAATTGCGATAAAGCAATCTCTTTGTATATCTCGCATTTCTTCATGAGTTCTTCATGTTTGCCAATTCCGCAAATGCCGCCTTCCTCAAGCACTACTATCTGGTCCGCATTTCTGATGGTCGAAATTCTTTGAGCAATGAGCAAAATAGTACTGTCTCCGGTCTTGTCTTTAAGTGCTTTTCTAAGCTCTGAGTCCGTCTTGAAATCCAGTGCCGAAAAACTGTCGTCAATTATATAGATTTTCGGTTTTTTTATAAGGGCTCGGGCAATGGACAAGCGTTGCTTTTGTCCACCGGAAAGATTCGCACCGTGCTGCGAAACCTCGGATTTGAGGCCATCCGCTTTTTCACTTACGATGTCGGATGCCTGGGCTATGGAGACGGCCTCGCTAACTTCATCTGCCGATGCTTCCTCGTTCGCATACTTAAGATTGCTTTCAATTGTTCCGCTAAAGAGGGATGCCTTCTGTGGCACATAACCTATCATATCCCTTAAATCATGCATAGTCATGTCGGATATATTTACTCCGTCTATTTTAATTTCACCCTTTTTTATATCGTAGAATCGCGGCAGCAAATTGACGAGCGTTGTTTTTCCTGACCCTGTGGCGCCTATAATCGCGGTTGTTTCGCCGGGTTTTGCAACAAAGCTGATATTTTTCAACAAGCTTTCTTCTGCTCCTGGAAATCCGAATTCAACATTTTCGTAGACAACTTCCCCCACTCCATTAGCTTTTGGCTTTATTGGATTTTTCGGGTCAAGTATCGAAGGCTCTTCATCAAGAACTTCCGAGATTCTTTGTGCAGACACTATGGCTCTTGGAACCATTATGAACATCATTGACAGCATCAGGAATGCAAAGATTATCTGCAACGCATACTGCATATATGCCATCATATCTCCAACCTTCATTGCAGAATTGGCGATTTGATGGGCACCAACCCATACAATTAAAAGAGAGGTTCCGTTCATGATAAGCATCATTGCCGGCTGAAATAATACCATAAGACGGTTAACAAAAAGATTGGTCGTCGTGAGTTCCATATTCGCATCGTCAAAGCGCTTTTCCTCGAATGTCTGCGTGTTGAATGCTCTGATTACCATCATTCCGGCAAGATTCTCACGCGTGACCATATTAAGCCTATCAATCAGCTTCTGCACCAATTTGAACTTGGGAAGAGCAATGCTGAATATTACGATAATCATCCCTATGAGTACTATTACAGCAAGGGCTATTATCCATGACATCGAACTACTTTTTTCTAATGCCTTATATACGCCTCCTATGCCCATAATAGGAGCGTAAAAAATGATTCTGAGAAGCATTACAAGCAATGACTGTATCTGTGTTACATCGTTTGTACTTCTAGTAATCAGAGAAGCCGTAGAGAATTTATCAAATTCCTGGTTGGAAAAACTTTCAATCTTGGTAAAAATCGTCTTTCTAAGATTTCTGCCGACGCCCGCGGCAATTTTTGAGGCAAGAAAACCAACCGCTATCGATGCCGCCGCACCCAAAATTGTAATAGCTATCATGATGGCGCCAATTCCAAGGATATAGCTTCTCTGCGATTCCCCTACATCGATTCCGATTGAAGTATTATATTCCGCAAGGGCTCTAGCTCCGGCTTGTATAAGCATGCTTTCATTGGTTTCCGGAATCATTTTGTCGTCGCCGGAATACGCCAGGAGAGCTTTTGCCATAACAGGCTCAATCTCGGAAACAGAGTACTCGGCATTTTTATCTAATACATAAATAGCCTTTCCTTCCATACTTAAATCATAATCACCATAGTTGTTGTCTTCAGGCGCAACTCTGCTGTAAATGTTTTTTACAGCTTCCATCTCTTCAGGAGTCATATAAAGCATGAAATGCTGAAAGTCATCTTCAATCATGATTTCAGGCACGACATATTCTATTCCGCTCTGTTGTATTCCATTATTGACTATTCTAGACATATAATCAGGCAAAGCCAAATCTGCCATAGCCTGTCCAAAAAGGAGGATAATCGTTAATAGGATTAGGGCAATGAAGGGTTTTAAAAATCTCATCAACTTAATCACGCGAAGGTCCTCCTTTTTTATTTTCAATTTTCATTTCAAATAGTTTGTCGAGTATAATTAATCCGTCAAGTATGGTATCGATTTCTTCTGGTGAAACCTTTGAAAACAGTTCAGTTGCGAATTTTTCAAAGCAATCGCTATGTTCAAGAGCCTTTTTTTTATACCTGTCGCTGAGTCCAACGCGAACAATGCGCCGGTCATTTTCATCGCGGGTCCTAACAAGCACGTCTGTTTTTTCCAAGCGATCGACCATTGCAGATACGGTGCTTGTAGACAGATTCATCCTATGACTAAGATCGCTCATTTTTATTGGTCCAAAATGCACAATCATGCCAACCATCATTCCCTGGGTCCCCGTCAAATCCAAATGCTTGAACTGTTCTCTTTTGAGAGTCCTAAATCTTCCGTTGATGGACCTGTAAAGATTCATTATCTCGAGGCCTTTATTTTCTTTTGCCATAATATATTCCTTTCATTTTACTTCGCAAGCGAATATTTCGTGCACGAATGTATTATATTCTATTCCTACTGTTTTGTAAAATGATTTTCTTCTATCTATCTAATAAAAGCTAGTATATAATACCTACAAACGCTTTATTTAAACGCACTTTTAGGAGGAGTAAATGAAACTAGCAATCTATGATTTTGACGGCACTCTATTAAACGCAGAAACTCTGCCTTTTATCGTAAAATACTGGCAATCCCATGGCTACTCAAAAATGAAACTTTTTAAATTTTATACTAATGTAATTAAATTGACAATAATCTATAAACTAAAATTAAATCCTTCACTTGATAAGGAAAAATACAGAGCCGAGGCATCAAAAATTTTCATGTTTCTCTTTGAAGGTATGACAAAAAAAGAGATTGTGCTATTCTTCTCTAACTGCGCAACAGAACTCATAAATCATTTCAATACAGAAATCGTTGCCAGTATCCATGAAAAAAAAGACGAAGGATATCACATTGTAATCTGTTCGGGAGCTAATACACTTTTGCTAAATGAAGCCGTAAATCACTTACCTATCGATACCCTAATAGGCACAGAACTTATTTTTTTAGATGACAATACCTATGACTATGAAGCACCGATTGTTATGATAACCGGCGAGAATAAGCCAAAAGCTTTACTCGATGCATTTAGCGGCCAAAACATTGATTGGAATGCTAGTTATGCTTTCGGAGATAGTTACTATGATCACGACATATTAAATCTTACAGGTAACCCTGTTGCCGTTAATCCTGATAAAAGGCTAAGAGAAGTCGCGAATAAAAAAGATTGGAAAATAATATATTGTAAATAATAATGAATAATTCTGCTGCATTACATTCTCCAAAAAACAAAAGAACCTACTGATTTCAGTAGGTTCTTGATGTAGTAATACTAGTATTATTATTGTCGGCTACATTAGCCAAATCAAAGATTTCATTTAGGTCATTTTGGTGGAGGCGGGGGGAATCAAACCAAATCACACCCCAACCCGACCAAATTAAATGCCGCTAAAACCATTGCAAACAGCGGCTTTGATGTTCCGATTTAAGCTAAGATATTTTTAAACAGGTGCTATGCATCCTCTTTGTATTTAAATTAAAGCAAAAAAAAAGAGCTCTGGGGGTTTATTCCCGAAGTTCTTACATATTACTGTCGTTGAAATTTCCATCTTCCATGTAGTCTCTGAACTCTCTATAAATTGTTTGAACGAACTGGATTGCGTCTTCCCTGGTCTTTATAAATTTTATCGAATTAGGCAGGGCCGGCGCGAACCCAACGCTAACACCGTCCACAGACAAAGAGACCAAGAATGCACTAAAAATGACCATACTAACAATGATTTTTAAAAGGTCACCAACCTTCAATTCATTATTATGAGTCTTCCTCCATTTTTCATTAAAAAAATGGTATCTTCATCACAACTCTACTCCCGCCCAATCCTTGAGTCTATTTATTCACAATCGAATGATTCAGTATACTTAGCGTACTGCCGGATATTTATTCAAATACTCTATAAAGGCATCTTTATTGGATTGATCAAATAAAATGAACTCATCAGACTCAATTTTATAAATAAAGTGAGCCACCGTATCCAACTCACCTCCAAATCCACCCCATAATATGCTGCTGGCTTCATCAAAGCCTAAAAGCTGCCATTGTAATTCACTAAAGTCAATGCCAATGATTTCCGTCAGAAATTCATCATAAGCATAGCTGAATATAATATTCCCTTCACGATCAATCAGTTCAAGTTCTTGCATTTCATCCCCATTGGATAGCATAGCTATATAATGATTATCTTTGGAAACAACTATCTTGTTATCTTCATCATTTAGTGATTCAAATTCATGCGTTGCTGTATTGAAAACTAAATCATCACCATTTGCAGAAGTGATTAAATAAATAATTGGCAACCGATAATCATTACTTGTTCCGGTGATATAACGGGTGAAATTTGGATAATCAACAGATAGATTATCTAATTGGTCTTCGACTGAATATAGAGAATCATTCAAAATATCATATACCTTATAGTATTCATCTACATCTTGATACGACAGATATTGCCCTTGCACATTGATGGTCATATCAATAATTGTTGGAATCAGTCCCTGACTTTGCTCAGCTTGCTCAAAACTTTCATAAACACTTAAGGCTGATAAATCTGATTTTGGGATGATCACAATGGCTGACTCTAACGTTAATGGATTTGTATTGATCCATCTGTATCTGATTCCCACGATATAATTTTGATATGAGGCATCACGATTATGAGGAGCAAAAACATATCCAATCAATTCTTCATTTAAGAAAACTTCTTCCGTCACAGAATCATTCGATGTTTTGTCAATCGTTATAACTGCACTTTCCAAAGTAGCTGCTGTCAATGTTTGATCATTCCCATGATAAGCCAGAATAGTTAATGACTCTTGAGTTGACGACAAGATGATAAATTGTTCATAACCGTATAATTCTGTATATCGAATGGCAAAATCCAAATTCCCTTCTGTGGGGTCTGTTTCTATAATTGTTAGACTATTCGCACTTGTATTGTCAACAATCATCCATAAACCCGTGTCAATGTCTTCAGTCAAATAGAAATACTGTTCAAGATTACCATCTGACATAAATGTCTTTGTATGATCATATTCAACTATATAATTAGCTTTGACAACAATAAAGTGTTCTTGCAGATAATCATCGGACCACCCTCTTGACTGGGCTAATTCACTGCCGAGATACCGCTTAACAACACGCTGAGTTTCTCCTTCATCAATATCAATAGATCCAATGCTCATACTGATCGTATAGTCTTTTGCTTCTTGATTGAGTAAAGCAGCTTTTACCGCTTGAGCAGGTTCACTCGAAGCTTCTTGAATCCAAGTATCTGAATTCGAACTGTTTATCTCTCCATCATTTTCGGAAATCGTTTCAATCCTTCCAATATATTCAATTCTATTGCTATCTTTTAATTCCCCTATATAGCCTCTCAAATGAACTTCAGGCTTTTTATTATCAACATTTTTACCATAGGAATAATCAGTTGATATAAAGACATTTACAAGCTCATGTGAACCTGATTCCATTTTTTCAATTATATGATCTGCTTCTATTCCATCTAAATTAGTCATTGATCCATTTGGAATTATTATCGGATAACTTAATGTTAGATTTAAATCATATACTGTATAGGAGCTGTTATTTGTAACAATTATCTCATAGTCCAAACCATTAATATCTTCATTGATGCTCATGACTTCAGCTTTAATTTCGTCCGTCGCAATTCTAATATCTCTTTCACTTAAAAAATTCTTTGGATTCACCAATAACCCTATAGAAACTACGGTTATAATTATCAATGCAATCGCTATTATATAAGCCTTTGGTTTATTGAACCTGATGATATTTTTAATGCGTCCTTTGGTTTCACCTTCACCAAAAGCAAGTGGCGACATGGACAACCTTCCTCTACCTGTTGCCATTGACAATAGTGAGCTTGAATATTCCTTTTTTATAGTGTCGCCCAATTGATAAAGAACAGCTTCGTCACACGACATCTCCATATCCTTTTCACTCATGAAAAATGCAATCCATACCAGAGGATTAAACCAATGAAAACTTAAAACTATGTAACTGATAAATCTAACTATATGATCACGTCTATTGATATGAATCTGTTCATGTAATAAAATGTATTCTCTTTCTGATTCAGATAAGAAGCTAGGTAAAAATATCTTTGGCTTAATTATCCCCATTACAAATGGTGTATCAAAAGAATCCGAGTAGACTATGTTCCCCTGTTCTATATTTGAATCGAGTAATTTTCTTTTTAGTTTAACATATGATGCCACTCCATATACGATAAGAAGCAATATACCGAGAAGCCAAATTATTGCGCCAATAAAAATCCAAACTTGAATTGGGTTTACGCTGCCTACAATTTCACTTGTTGGTAATATCTGATTAATTGATCCATCGACGCTTGAAATTCCAGTATTTATTATTGGCATCTGATCATACATGATTGTATCTGGTATAGGTTCTGGATTAAATGGAATCAGACTTATGACACTTTCAATAGAAAAAGGAAAGACTAACCTAATAAGCGGTACTATCCATAATATATAAGAATATTTCTTCGGAAACTTTTTCAGAAAAAATCTTACCACTAAAACAATGGCTATGACCCCGCCCCCAACATATGACATGTTCAATACATGCAAAAAAATATTCTCTAGCATTTCTATACCTCCCTATATCCGTCTATCAATCGCTGTATTTCTTGAATTTCTTTATCGCTCAATTTCTTACGCCTTGTAAACGCAGTTAAGAATCTAGGCAATGACCCCTCGAAAGTTTCTTCAAGAAATTCTTCACCTTTTTCTGCTAAAAAATCTTCTTTTTTCAATAAAATCTTCACTTCACCATTATCATTGACAAATATTTCTCTGTCGCATAGTCGCTTAAGCATTGTATAGGTAGTGGTTCTTTTCCAGTTGAATTCCTCTGCGCATAAAGTTATCAAATCACGGGTTTTTATTGGAGC
>CAZTZB010000050.1:0-13176 GCA_964617505.1 uncultured Peptostreptococcaceae bacterium
TGAATACGGAAGTGAAACGATAGAATTCACAGTTGAATATAGGAAAAGAAAGAGCTTCAGAATCAGCATCGAGCCGCCGGATTCTGTTTTTGTTGTTGCGCCTATTGGCATTAAGGACGACGAGATTCTTAAGATGGTAGAGAGCAAGGCGAAATGGATAGAAAATAAGTTGCGCGAGATAAAAGAATCCGGGGTGGTGAAATGTTGCAGGGAATATAAGAACGGAGAAATATTCATGTACCTTGGCCGCGACCTAAGGCTAAAGGTGCAAAGGGATGAATATGTGAAAAATCCGCTTGTAGAGTTAGTTGAGGGTTGCCTTTTAGTGAGAACGGCTACCGAGGATTCGTATAAATTGATAAAATCTATAGAAGACTGGTACAGGAAAAGGTCGCTAGAGATAGTGTGTGAAAGAGTTGAAAATTACCAGAAATATTTTGAGCAAAGGCCTCTTGAAATAAGGTCGAAAAGGCAGAAAAGCAGATGGGGAAGCTGCTCGAGCGCCCACAGGCTTAATTTCAACCTAAGGTGCGTCATGGCTCCGCTAGAAGTAATCGACTATATAGTAGTACATGAAATGTGCCACATGGTTCATTTTAATCATTCTAAGGAATTTTGGGGGCTGGTGGAAGAGATTGTGCCGGATTTCAAAGAGCGTAGGGCGTGGCTAAGAAAAAATGGGATAAGAATGAATTTGTAGGGGAGCCTTTTGAGGCTCTTTTTTTTTCTTGATTAAATTGAATAATGATTTGATGCTCGAAAGTTTGCAATAAATCGATGATTGGGAAGGAAGATTCAAAAAAATATAGCAAAATTTGATAATTATTGTCATATAGGTTTATTTTATTAGTTTGGGGTAAAAGATAAACACTGAGTAAAAGTGACAATCAATCTGAAAGGAGTGAAGTGGAATGAAAAAGGTTTTGGTTTTGGTTTTGGTTTCATTGTTGGTATTTTCATCTTTCCCGACTGCTTTTGCAGAAGAAATGCAAATGGATATTGTTGAAACAGCTGTTGATGCAGGGACATTTACTATACTTGCCTCGGCATTAACTACAGCCGGTTTAGTTGATGCGTTAAAGGGAGATGGACCGTTTACTGTATTTGCGCCAACGGATGACGCATTCGCGGCGCTACTTGCCGACTTGGGGATTTCAGCAGAAGATCTCCTTGCAAATCCGGATTTGAAGAATATTCTGCTTTATCACGTATTGTCCGGTTCAGTTGAGGCTGCAGATGTTCTTGCACTTGACGACGGAACAATGGTTGAGACACTAAACGGACAGAGCTTGGAAGTGACATTTATGGGTGGAAACGTTTATGTGGATGAAGCGAAGGTTACTACAACGGACATAATTGCATCAAATGGAGTAATCCATGTAATCGACAAGGTTATTATGCCGATTACAGCAACTCGTATTGAAACAGCCGATGCAAAAGCATTAATTGATGGCGGGTCTGTGGACTATGTCATTGATGTAAGAAACATGTCTGCTTTTAATGAAGCTCATGTTCCGGGTGCACTGAACATACCGGGTCCCATGGCATCTGACAATTTCCTTGCAGGAGTTTTAGCCGCGGGAATTGAAACAGACGATGAAGTCTTGGTTTATTGCATGGTTCAACCGGCAGCCGAAGCCGCTGCTGACGCTTTGCTGGGAGCTGGATACAAGAATATTACTATTATGCTTGCTGGAATTACCGGGTGGAAGGATGCAGGATATCCCGTGGCCACAAATCTCAAGGATATAGTGGATACAGCGGTATCAAATGGGAGCTTCAACACTTTGGCTGCAGCACTTACAAAGGCTGGTTTAATTGAAACATTGAAGGGGACCGGTCCTTATACTGTATTTGCCCCGACTGACGATGCTTTTGCTGCGCTTCTTGCCAATCTAGGCATTACCGCAGATCAGCTTCTTGCCAATCCCGAGCTTGGCAATATTTTGCTCTATCACGTAGTTCCTGGTAAAATAATGGCAGCCGATGTTTTGGCTCTTGCTAACGGAACTATGGTTAAAACCGCCAACGGGAAGAGTCTCAAAGTGACCTTTGTGGACGGAAATGTATATGTTGATGGAGCAAAGGTAGTCGCAACGGACGTTATGGCTACAAATGGAGTAATACATGTTATAGATGCCGTAATTCTTCCTCAAGCTGAACCTGCAGAGAGTCAAACCGAAATTCCGAAAACAGGAGATATTGGAATGATTCCATTAGGGTTTGCAGCTTTGGCATCAGGCGCTTGGTTATTGTCTCGCAGAAAAAAATAAAAATTTGATATGTTTTAATTGAATAATTTAAGAGGGTCGCTTGATATTGGCGGCCTTCTTTAATCATGTTTCTTTGGGAGGTGGGAAGGTTGAAATGGTTAAACAGACTGGCTTTAGCCGTGTTGATAATATCGTTGATAGGTATTGGGATTCGGCTTTATGAATACGACAGCAACCGGAAAACAATTGAAAGGGCTCAGTCTGCATATCATTCCAATGAGTCCCACGATGTGTCCGCGAAAGCGGTGACGAACACGGAATCGGTTAGTGGAATCTCTATGGAAGCGGATATTTCAAAACAAAACATCGACTTGGAAGAAGTTGCTATTAAAGAAAATAAAGATAAATTCAATGACCTTTTAAGGGTTAACGGGGACTTTGTTGGATGGATTAATATCCCCGATACTGAGATAGACTACCCTGTTGTAAAGGGCCAAGACAACGAATTCTATCTGAAAAATGGATTCGACAGAAAGAAGAATGTGTCCGGAGCGATTTTCATGGATTATAGAAATAGTGGAAACAAGGAAGATCGTCATGTGATTATTTACGGGCATAACATGAAAAACGGCACAATGTTTAAAGGCCTTATGAATTATAAAAACCGTGATTTTTACAATGAAAACCGAATTGTTTCTTTCGAAACGGGAAATGGGGAATCTCTTTGGGAAATATTTTCTGTGTATGTTACGGGAACCGAATTCTACTATATACCGACTGAATTCTCAAATGAATCTTTCCATGAATTTGCCCTTACGGTTGGGGAAAAATCTATGTACGATTCGGCAGAGAATTTAGATGAAATAGAGGAAATCCTAACTCTTTCCACATGTTCCTATGAGTTTGACGATGCCCGATTCGTTGTCCATGCCAGAAGGATGAAGGTTGATGGTGCGAAAGGTTCTAGATGATAGCTTGGAGTGTTTCTTTTTTGCGGAACAATATTGCTGCGTAGAACGTCTAAATATTAAAGAAACTAATCTGAGGATAAATATATTCTTTCGGGGACAGGATAATAGTGTAACAGGTAATGGGACGGGCATATTTCAAATGAATAAAGAATGAAAAGGAGGGAATTAAATGAAGAAGCTTTTTGTTTTGACTCTGATAGCATCTCTGCTGTGTTGTTGGAATGTTTCGGCGTTTGCAGCTTACGATGTTTCGGGGGATTCAATAGCGCTACATATAGGGAGTCCGCTAATAATGTCGGGCGAAACCATGAAGGCACTTGATTCAGACAATCCCAATGTTGTTCCGGTAATCCACAAGGACAGAACGCTTGTTCCTCTAAGGGCAATAAGCGAGCACTTTGGTGCCGATGTTGGATATGAAGCTGAGCTTAGGGAGGCATATATCGAGTATGGCGGAAAGAGGTTTGTCTTTCCGATAGATAAGAGCAATTATAGAATCGAGGAAGATGGAAGGGAAACCGTGACTATTGCTATTGACACGGAGGCCTTGATAATTCAAGATCGCACTATGGTTCCACTTAGAGTTATTTGCGAAGACGTGTTGAATAAAAAAGTTGGGTATAGCGACAGAGTAATAACAGTAGGAAATGAAGAAATTGATTTGGATAGTAAAATGATAGAGGGTATTAAGAACAGGATAGGGCAGGCACTGAAGGTTTCATCTCGCGAGGAACTAGCCGGAATAGTGGCTGGAATGACTGAAGATTACGAAATGAAGGCTATGGATGAAATGCGCGCGCCTGATGGAATGGGAGAGGCGGTCAATGAAGCGTCGGCTTCTGAGGATTTTTCGGCAACAAACGAGCAGGTGGCCGGAGTTAATGAAGCCGATATTGTAAAGACCGATGGCAGATTCATTTATGTAGCCACTGGCGAATCTATCAAGGTATACGATTCAAATAATGGGAAGCCGGTTCTTAGGGATGAAATAAAAATGACGGTGGATGCAGCTAGCGGACAGTATGTGCAGTTCAGTGAAATGTATATCGACGATGGAAGGCTTGTAGTGCTGGGTTCACGCAACAAATTCGAGAATTGGATTAGGCCGATTCCAGAGCCCATGGAGGAGATGGAATCTTCAATAATGCCATACAGAGAAAGTAGAAGTTATGTCTGGTGCGGAATCTACTCCGTAGATGAAAACGGCAAAAGTGATTTGATAAAGGAAATTGAAGTCGAAGGGTCGATGCTTTCGAGTCGAAAGAAAGACGATACTGTGTATATGGTGATAAACAAGTATATGTATAGATATGGAATGGATTATGAAGGAATAGTTCCTATGTTCAGGGACACTGTCTTGGGTGATGAATACAGAGAACTTTCAATAGACAAGATTATGTACTATCCGAAGAGGGCATCGTCTAATTACCTAATTGTTGCAGCAGTAGATATTTTTGATGAAACAAAGGCGGCAACAATAGAGGCCTTCCTCGGCAGTGGGAATATGGTATACATGAGTGATAACGCCCTTTATGTGGCAGGGCAAGACTACAATTCATTTTGGGGAAGCATTACCAATATCGCCAAGTTTACGGTAGACGGAACAAAAATAGGATTCGCAGGAGGAGGCATGGTGGAGGGAACCATACTCAACCAGTTTTCAATGGATGAGTACGAAGGTAACCTGAGGGTGGCTACAAGCAATTGGCAAAGGGAAAATGTCAATGCGCTCTATGTACTTGACAAAAACTTAAACGAAGCGGGTTCGGTCGAAAATATAGCACCTGGTGAAAGGATATACTCGGTTCGTTTCATGGGGGACAAGGGTTACATTGTGACATTCAGGCAGATAGATCCTCTATTTGTGCTCGACTTGTCAGATCCCGATTCTCCAAGGATTACGGGTGAACTCAAAGTGCCTGGATTTTCAAGCTACCTGCATCCATTGAGCGAAGACATTATTTTGGGAATTGGACAGAATATAGATGAAAAAACGGGAAGTCAGGAAGGCATAAAGCTCTCATTATTCGATGTGTCCGACGAGGGCAAGCCAATAGAAATAAACAACCTGATTCTCGGAGGTAGCGGAAGCTACGCAGAGGTGCTGTACAACCACAAGGCTCTTATGCTAAATCTCAAAGAAGACATGATAGCTTTTGACGCTGTACTTGCAAATATAACCGGTGATTATTCAAAATCGAATTTTTACGGGGCGGTAATCCTCGAGGTAAGAGAAGATGGAGAAATTAGCATATTGAAGCTTATATCCAATGAAGGAATATATGGATCAAATGTTAAAAGAGTGATTTATATTGGAGATATACTCTACTATATTCTAGACGATAGTATCAGGGCATTTGACATTGATACATTTAAGGAAATTCAATGATTTAAAAAATAGCCCCATATGGGGCTATTTTTTTATGAAAACCAAGGGGTATGCTCATACAGATTTTTTCGGGTTAAACTATTAATTGTAATGATAATGGAGAAAAAGATAGTATAATGTTTAATATAGATTTAAAAAGGAGGCAGCTGTGATGATTAGGAAGTTGAATATGAAAATAGCAATTTCATTGTCAATGGCTTTTTTCGTTTTTTTGGGCTTTTCCTGCAATGCGGAGGAAGTTCAAGTTGAGGGAATAAGGCTGATGGTTGATGGGAAAGATATAACAGAGCTTTCCGAGCCTGTAATAGAAAATGACAGAACACTTGTGCCTCTTAGATTTGTTTCAGAGGAAATCGGAGCGGAAGTTATTTGGGATGGAGAGATGCGGTCTGTTAGGGTGAAAAAGGGAGACAAGGATATTCTTTTTTGGATAGGCAGTCATCTCCTAGATTATGGAAATGGAGAATCCTATGGCATCAGTGATGTGGCTCCAAAGATAATCAATGACCGCACCTATGTTCCGCTTAGGCTTATAGGGAACGCACTTGGAATAGGTGTGGACTGGGACGGGAATCAAAGAACTGTGCTTGTAGATTCGAGAAAATCTTCAAGTGTTACACCATTTTTTGACATTATGATTGAAAAGGATAATCCCGGCGAAGTTATAGATGGTAAAACAAATATTGCGGTTTCGGCGACGCAAAGTATACGAAGTGATGCTGTAGAGATTAAGCTATTGTTACTCGAAAGGGATACGGCAAAAGGGTATATTGTAGGCAGAGGAAATTCGTTGGCAACGTCATTGGAATACCTGCCGAGAGTAGAGGATGTAGGCGATAAGGTTCTTGTGGCAGCTTTTTACGACAGCAATAATAAATTTTTAGGAGGGGCTTCGATTCCTGTAACCATTGATGTTAGTCCGGAAATAGCAATTGATGGAATTTCAAACGGAGAGGAATTGAAGGGAACAGTATCAATTGGTCAAAATATAAATTTCCTGGCTGAATATATCAGCTATGAAATTGAAAACTTAGAGAGTGGAAATATCAATATAATAGATTTGAAGGATCCGTTTGGGGCGTATTCATGGACGCCTGCAACAGGATCTTACTCGGTAAAAGTAAAAGCATATGATGGTAATGGCGTCGCTTATGAAAGTGAAAGCGTGAGTGTTTCTGCAAAAGCGGAAAAGAGCCTTTCTCTAAGTGGAGTTAAAGAAGGGATGACGGTAAGCGGGCCTGTAACGCTTTATGCTTTAAGGAATTTTGATGTTATTGAAACTAAGTATTCAATAAGGGATGTTGCAACTGGAAAGGTTAGCCTACTCGCAACTATTCCCTATGGAGGCTACACATGGGAACCGGGAGCCTTAGAGTCTGGGGAAAAGGAGTTTCGGGTAAGTGTAAAAGATACAGCCGGGAGGCTTTATGAGAGCGAATTTGTTAGAGTAAGCGTCGATGGCAGTCCAAGTATTTCTATATCAGGAATAAGACAGGGACAGGTGTTGACGGAGGCTAAAAAAATTGGCGTAACAAGTAATATAGAACTTGAAAGTTTTAATTTGATTCTTAAAAACAAGGCATCTGGAAACACAAGGTATATTGCAAAGGGCTTAAGTCCTGATGAACAGTTTGAATATACGCCTTTAGAAAAGGATACCGGAGAAATGTCAATAAGGGTTGAAGGGTTGTATAATAACGAGACGATAGCGAGCGAAGAGCTTTCATTTGAGGTTTATTTAGGAACGTTGTATGAAGCAAAGCCAATTGTAGCAAAGGATAAATTTCTCGAATTCGCTTCGGGTCTAGCAATTGAATCTTGGAAAGATACTGGAATGTCGGCTGCCATGCAGACAGCTCAGGCAATCCTTGAGACAGGTTGGGGGCAGAGTGTGCCGGTGGACAAGTACAGTGGAGCATTTTCAAATAATCTATTTGGAATAAAGGGCGAGGGAAGTGCCGGCTCTGTAATTTCAAATACATGGGAGGTATATAACGGAGTAACATATAGAGTTGACGATGAATTTAGGGCATATACAGATGTAAAAGAAGGGTGGGAGGATCACATGAGATTTCTACTCGAGCGTGAGAGATATAGGCAGTTCACGGAAGTTATGTACGACAGTACCCTGGGAGCTTGGGCAATTAAGAGGGCTGGTTACGCGACGGATCCGGTGTATTCTACAAAGCTAATAAATATTATAAAGAGATACGAGTTGAGACAGCTTGATGAAACAGGAATTTAAACTGATAGAAGCAAACGGGGATTATTATGGAGAAAATTATGAAAAAAATATTATCAGCATAATAATCCTTACGTAAAAGGTGAAGTTGTAGAGCCTATTGAGGGCATGGATTATGTAGATAGAAGTGTCGTCAAGCAAGGCATTATTATGTAAGGCGATGCATGCTATGAAGCTTTTAAGTCTAAAGGATGGACATGGGGCGGGGAATGGAATTCCCTTAAGGATTATCAGCATTTCCAGAAGGATGTTGAGTTAAGCGATTTATAAATTGTGGGTAAAATTGCATTTAAAGAGAGGTTGCTTAATACTGAAGCAACCTCTTTTTACCGTCATTTTAATCCATATTGATTTATTTTATTGAAGAGTTGCCTGGAACTCATATGAATGGCTTCAGCAGTTTTGTTGACGTTGCCGTTGAATTGGCCGAGTACCCATTCTAAATAGGCCTTTTCGGATTGGTTTTTAAAATCCTTGTAGTCAATAAAGTTTTTGAAATTATAGGTGTTGCATTGGTTCGTTGAGGATTTGATTGAATGCATTATAGGGAGACCGTCGTCTGAAATGATGCCGTCATCAGAGAGAACCACCATTCGATCTATTATGTTTTTGAGCTCCCTTATGTTTCCAGGGTAGTTGTAATTCATCAAAAATTCCATAACATGAGGTTCAATATGGCTAATTTCAATCTGGTGCTCATGCTGACTCTTTACAAGCATATAGTCGATTAGGTCTCTTAGATCTTCTCTGCGCTCTCTTAAAGCGGGAACCTTGATTACTATGGTACTTATGCGGTAGAAAAAATCTTCACGGAACTTATTCTGGTTAACCGCATCACAAACATTTATGTTTGTTGCGGAAATCAGACGGAAATCAACGTCAAGTTCGATATTGGAACCCAAACGTTGTATTTTTTTTTGCTCTATTGTCCTAAGCAGTTTGACCTGAGTCAGTAAGCGCAGATCGCCGATTTCATCGAGAAATAGGCTTCCGGTATTCGCGGTTTCGATTTTGCCGCTTTTGGTTTTGGTCGCTCCAGTGAAGGCTCCCGCTTCGTATCCGAAGAGTTCGGATTCGAGGAGAGATTCCGTGTATGATGTGCAGTTTATTGAGACGAAAGGTTTTTCCTTTCTTTTGCTATTGTAGTGGAGGTAATGGGCGGCAACTTCTTTCCCAGAGCCCGATTCGCCGATAAGCAAGACATTGGCATTGGAATTGGAAGCTTTTTGGCAGAGATGAAGCATCTTTAAATAAAGAGGGCTTTTGCTTTTCAAATTATAAAATCTGAGATTTTGATTAGTCATCTTTGTCTCCCTTACAAGGATTTGTATGCATTGATTATACTATGAAGAAATATTAAATGCACTAATGCAGCGAAAAAATATTCTCTTTTATGAAATATTTTTCACTGCTTTAGTGCCGCAATGGAAGATAATTTATGCACAGAAATGCTAAGCATGTTGAAATCAATGGATTTCGTTAAATTTTTCACTAAATCGTGGTTTTGGCATAACTATTGCTTTGATTATGGATAGAGAATTTTAATATTGGAGTCATATGGATAGATAATTTTAATACTAGAGTCAAAGGAGGGCGGAGTATTGCATTACCTTAAAGAAAGGGGAAATCAATGAAATCAAAAATGACCATAGTTACAAACAACCCGCTTGTTTATAAATCTAATTATGAAAATGTTGAAAATATCTTTGTGGAGACCGAAAATATTCAAGGGGTGCTGCATGTTGTTAGAGATATGGTTAACAATGGACATCGATTGTTGACTCATCCGCTATCGGGGAGTCTGAAACCGAATGAGAATCCATACAAGTCAATAATAGTAAGCAGAAAAGGAAAAGGCATTGAATTTGATCATATAATCATGATTGAAAAGGGAATAGAAACAACCGACAAGTTTTTCGGAGGAAAAAGTTTGCCAAAATATAAACCGTCTACTAACCATGATTTTATGGTTATTGATAAGTCAATTGTCGAGAGTGGCCTAAAAAACAGTGGAGGTGCATAAAATGCGATTAGAAATTGGTAGGATTTTTATCAAAGATATTAGGTTTGGGGAATTTACGCATGTTGAAGATGGTGTATTGTATGTAAACGAAAAAGAATTGATCGATCTAATTAGTGAAGATGACCGCCTCAAAAGTGCAAAAATTGAATTGGCAAGACCGGGTGAATCCGTTCGTATTACGCCTGTAAAAGATGTACTTGAACCCCGCGTTAAAGTAAGTGGGACTGGCACGAACTTTCCGGGAGTTATAGGTAATAAGGTTAAGCAGGTTGGAGAAGGAAGAACGCATGTATTAAGTGGGGCAGCAGTTGTTACGGTAGGAAAGATAGTGGGTTTCCAAGAGGGAATTGTTGATATGACGGGTATCGGATCAGAGTACACACCGTTTTCAAAGACATTGAATATTTGTGTAGTTCTTGAGCCGGAAGAAGGCGTTGAGTCCCATGCGTATGAGGCAGCGGCACGAGAAGCCGGACTCGTTATAACTAACTTTATTGGTGAAGCCGGACGCAATGTTAAACCGGATAAAATCGAAGTGTTTGAAACTAAGGGGATTATTGAGCAATCGAATATGTATCCGGATCTTCCGCGCATTGGTTATGTTTGCATGCTTCAATCGCAAGGTCTTTTACATGATACATATGTTTACGGTGTAGATGCTAAGAAGATTATCCCAACACTTATGAATCCCACAGAATTCATGGATGGCGCTGTAATAAGCGGAAACTGCGTTGCATCGTGTGATAAAATTCCGACATACTTGCATCAAAACGACCCTATTATCGAAGAACTTTTCGAGAAGCACGGTAAAGAAATCAATTTCATGGGTGTAATCATTACAAATGAAAATGTATTCCTTGCTGATAAAGAGCGATGCTCAGACGCAGTTGCAAAGCTTGCTGAACTCATGAGCCTTGACGGAGTGATAATAACTGAAGAGGGTTATGGAAATCCTGATACCGATTTGATGTTGAATTGTGAAAAAACTGAGAAGAGAGGAATAAAGACGGTTTTGGTAACGGATGAATTTCCAGGTCGAGACGGTAAATCCGAATCATTAGCAGATGCAACCAAGGAAGCGGACGCTCTTGTTTCGTGTGGCCAAGGCAACTTAGTAATAACAATGCCGCCAATGGATAAAGTTATTGGAACGCTTGAGGACATTGAAACAATGATCGGCGGGTACGATGGTAGTTTGAAGGAAGATGGAAGCATAGAAGCGGAGATACAAATCATAATTTCTGCGACATCGGCATTTGGATGTAACAAACTGACTGCAAGAATGCACTAGAAAGGGAGGGAGGATAACATGTCTAAATTAAAAGTTGTTCATTATATCAATAACTTCTTTGCCGGAATCGGGGGAGAAGAAAAAGCAGATATACCGCCTCGTGAAATGCAAGGTTTTGTAGGGCCGGGTATGGCGCTTAACAAAAGCCTTGGGGACGAAGCCGAAGTTGTTGCCACGGTTGTTTGCGGTGATTCTTACTATGCTGAAAATCTGGAAAGTGCAGAAGCTGAACTGCTTGATATGATAAAAAAATATGATGCAGACTTATTCATTGCAGGTCCCGCCTTCAATGCCGGTCGTTATGGAGTAGCATGTGGAGCCATAGCAAAAGCGGTTGAAGAAAAATTGGGGATTCCTGCTGTAACTGCTATGAATGAAGAAAATCCTGGTGTAGATATGTTTAAAAAGGATTTGTATATAAAGACTACAGGAAATTCTGCTGCCAGCATGAAAAAAGCTGTTTCAGAATTAAGTGCCTTTGCTCTCAAACTTGTAAAAGGCCAAGAAATTGGTACTCCTGAAGACGAAGGATATCATGTAAGAGGAATTAGAACCAATTATTTCCATGAAAAAAGAGGCGCAAAGAGAGCCGTCGAAATGATGATTCAAAAGGTAAACAATCTTCCGTATACAACCGAATATGAAATGCCTGATTTCGGTCAAGTGACTCCGATGCCGGCAATTATGGATTTGAGCGACAAAAAAATTGCACTCGTAACATCGGGCGGAGTTGTTCCAACCGGAAATCCGGACAGAATCGAGTCTTCAAGTGCAACCAAGTATGGAATCTATGATATAAGCGAATATGATTCAATGCCTGCTGACAAGTTTACAACAATCCATGGTGGATATGATAGAACCTATGCTTTGCAAGATATAAATCGTGTAGTTCCTCTAGATGTAATGAGAGATTTAGAAAAAGAAGGAGTTATCGGTAAACTAGAAGATTATTATATAGCGACAACCGGTACAGGAACATCTGTAGGAAATGCGAGAGGTTTCGGAGAGGAGTACTCCAAGAAACTGCTGGCTGATGGCGTGCAAGCGGTTATCTTAACATCCACCTGAGGAACCTGTACTCGTTGCGGTGCAACGATGGTCAAAGAAATTGAACGTGCAGGTATTCCTGTTGTGCATATTGCCACTGTAGTTCCAATATCTCTAACTGTAGGTGCGAACAGAATAGTTCCGGCTATAGGAATACCATATCCGCTTGGAAATCCTGCTTTGCCATTTGAAGCAGAAAAGAAACTCCGAAGAGGCTTGGTTGAAAAGGCGCTTGCGGCCTTGCAAACTGAAATTGACGGACAAACTGTATTCGAATAGAAACTAATTAATCGCGATTATGAAAAAAATGAAAAAAGAGCAAAAGAGAAATTGCCGAGTGTGAAGAACAAGTAAGCATTGGCTAAAAAAGGAAGGAATAAAACAATGATTTATGACGTGATAATAATCGGAGCAGGACCGGCCGGATTGGCAGCGGGGCTTTACGCCGCCAGGGCTAAGATGAGTACCTTGATACTCGAGAAAGATAGGACGGGCGGGCAGATAGTGACAACAAGCGAAGTCGCAAATTATCCGGGATCGATACCGAATGCGACAGGACCGAGTCTGGTAGCGCGCATGGTTGAACAGACCGAAGAGTTTGGAGCCGAGAAAAAGAAAGACAACATAGTAAAAGTGGAGCTTGGAGAAAAAATAAAAGTAATAACCGGAGAGAAAGAGACATACAAAAGCAAAACCGTAATAATTGCGACAGGAGCCAGCCCAAGGTATCTTGATGTTGCCGGAGAGAGGGAACTTACCGGAAAAGGAGTATCCTACTGCGCAACCTGCGACGCCGACTTTTTCACTGATCTAGAAGTTTACGTAATAGGTGGTGGCGACACGGCGGTAGAAGAAGCCATGTACCTGGCCAAATTCGCAAGCAAAGTGACAATAGTCCATAGAAGAGACGAGCTAAGGGCCGCAAAATCAATAAGGGAGAAAGCCTTCGCCCATGAGAAGCTCGCATTCATATGGGACAGCGTAGTAGAAGAAATAAAGG
>CAZTZB010000051.1:0-12850 GCA_964617505.1 uncultured Peptostreptococcaceae bacterium
GTATTTCATCAATAATGATAGGAGGCTCATATCTTTGCAAGAACAATCCAGGTTCATTAATCGCCATATTTCTTGCATTTGGATCATCCAAAGTTACATAGCCACGTCCTTTTTCCGCTATTTTCATTAGCATTGTTGTCTTTCCTACTTGTCTAGGCCCAGTAACAAGTACTACAGGAAATCTCTCACTCATATATTTAACAGTTTTTTCACAATTTCTTGCTATATACATAAGAAGCCTCCTTTTTCGACTATAATAAACTACAGTTTTATTATAGTCGAAAAGGAGGCTTCTAGCAAGTATCTATTCAGGAGAGATTGGCTCTTGCAAGAAAAACTTTAAATTTTATTGCCTTCCATTTTCCTGACAATTTTCTCAGTCATTTCAATTGTCCCTATAAACTCCTCATTTTCCCGGGCAATATCTTGTGTCCTATTTCCATCTGCTAGGCATTCCTTTACGGCTACTTCTATAGAAGAGGCCGCTGCCTCCTCTCCGAAGGCGTGGCGTAGAAGCATTGCGGCGGAAAGGATTGCGGCTATGGGGTTTGCTATATCCTTTCCGGCTATGTCCGGCGCAGATCCGTGTATTGGCTCATATATGCCCTTTCCATCGGCTCTAAGGCTTGCCGATGCGAGTAAGCCTATGGAGCCTGTTATTGCTGCGGCTTCGTCTGATAGTATGTCTCCAAACATGTTCGGAGCAAGTATTACATCGAACTGCCTGGGGTTTATGACAAGCTGCATTGCGGCGTTGTCTACGTACATATGGCGAACCTTTACGGATGGATATTCCTTGGACATATTTTCTACCGTCTGCCTCCAGAGCCTGGAGCTCTTTAACACATTGGCCTTGTCAACGCTCACAAGATTTTTTTTGCGCCCCATTGCCGCCTCAAAGGCCATGCGGGCAATGCGCTTAATTTCAAATTCGGAGTAGCTCATTTCGTCCCATGCGGTGTGGGCGTCATCACTTAAGGATGTCCCCTTTTCGCCAAAATATATGCCACCCGTAAGTTCCCTAACGAAGAGTATGTCGAAGCCGTTTCCAATAACCCTTGGGGCAAGGGGCGATGCATCCTCCATTCCCGGCATTATGGATGCTGGCCTGAGGTTTGCGAAGGTTCCAACTTTCTTTCTCATGGCAAGGAGTCCACTTTCGGGACGCCTCTCGCTTGGCAGGTCATTCCAAGCATCCCCTCCAACTGCTCCAAGCAAAATGGCGTCCGTCCTCTCACACAGCCTCAAGGTTTCATCCGGGAAGGGCTCTCCAGTCTCGTCTATGGCTGCCCCTCCAATTTTGCCGTATTCCAGAAAAATGCTTATGTCATGCATGGATGCCGCCTTCTCCAGCACCCTCACTGCGGCCTCGGTGACCTCGGGGCCTATGCCGTCTCCCGGCAAGACTGCTATTGTCTTCATTTTTTTGCCTCCCTTTCCAATGCAATCTTTGCCATAAGGCCGCCCTTCTTTATCATATCCATCATGAATGGAGGAATGGGCTGAGCCCTATATGTTTCTCCACGCGTTTCGTTTCTTATTATTCCACTCTCAAGGTCCACGCTTATTTCATCCCCTGTTTCAGCAGATTTTCCAACCTCCGCGCATACGAATATGGGAAGGCCTATGTTAAAGGCGTTTCTAAAAAATATGCGGGAGTAGGATGCTGCCACCACGCATGAAATGCCGCTTGCCTTTATGGCCATTGGGGCGTGCTCCCGGGATGAACCGCATCCAAAGTTTAGGCCTGCTATTATTATGTCACCCGGCTTTACTCGGTTGACGAATTCCTTGTCTATGTCCTCCATGCAATGGGCCGCAAGCTCATCTGCCTTTGTTGCGCCAAGATATCTTGCCGGTATTATTACATCGGTGTCTACATTATTCCCGTAGACATGGGCTTTTCCTATGCTCATTACATTAGCTCCTTCGGGTGTGATATTCTTCCCCTTATAGCCGATGCCGCGGCAACTTCCGGGCTTGAAAGATAAAGCTCGGATTCGGGATGGCCCATGCGTCCGACAAAGTTTCGGTTTGTGGTTGAAAGCGCCTTCTCGCCCTTTGCTAGTATGCCCATGTATCCACCAAGGCAGGGTCCGCAGGTTGGGGTGCTCACTATTGCCCCGGCCTCTATGAATATCTCTATGAGTCCTTCTCTAAGGGCATCTAAGTATATTTGCTGGGTTCCGGGTATTATTATTGTTCTTGTGCCTTTTGCAGCTTTTTTGCCCTTCATAATGCCGGCTGCCTTTCTTAGGTCCTCGAGCCTTCCGTTTGTGCAGCTACCTATAACAACCTGGTCTAAAATCACCGGATCAAATTCCCCGAAGCGCTTTGTGTTGGAAGGAAGATGAGGAAAAGCAATAAGGGGTTCCATTTTCCCAAGATCAATCTCTATTGTTCTTGCGTACATGGCGCCTTTGTCTGCCTTATATATTTTAGGGATTCTCACTCCCCTTGCATTTTGGTAGTCCATTGTTACCTCGTCCACCTCGAATATTCCGTTCTTTGCTCCTGCCTCGATTGCCATGTTGGCTATTGTAAAACGGTCCGCCATGGATAGGTTTTTCATTCCCTCACCGCCGAATTCCATGGATTGGTAGAGCGCTCCGTCTACCCCTATGTCTCCTATAATGCCAAGGATAACGTCCTTTCCAGAAACATACTTGTTTAGTTTGCCCTTAAGCTCAAAGCGTATGGCCTCGGGCACCCTAAGCCAGGTTTTGCCCCTTGCCATAGCCGCCGCCATGTCGGTAGACCCTACTCCCGTTGAGAAGGCGCCAAGCGCCCCATATGTGCAGGTGTGAGAGTCTGCCCCTATCACGGCGTCTCCAGAAACAACAAGCCCCTTCTCGGGAAGCAGGCAGTGTTCTATGCCCATGTCTCCTACATCATAGTATTTGTCTATGCCCTGAGAGGCAGCAAAGTTCCTTACCCTTTGGCAGTTCATCGCCGACTTGATGTCCTTGTTAGGTATGAAATGATCCATAACCAGTATTGTCTTGTCAGCTGCCCCTATTTTTTCGATGTTTCTTTCCTCGAGTATGTCTATGGCAACCGGAGTTGTTATGTCGTTTCCAAGCACCCCGTCTAGATTAATCTCTATAAAGTCTCCCGCCTCTATATGCTCCATATCGGCATGCCTTGCCAATATCTTCTGCGTCATTGTCATTGCCATTGTTATGCCTCCTTTATCATGCGCTTGCCTGACATGTCTATCCTGTTGATTGCACTTATATATGCCAAGATGCTAGCCTCCACTATGTCTGTTGAAAGCCCCCGGCCCTTGTAGTTTTTGCCTCCGGCCTCTACTACTATGTCGGCGAGGCCCTGGGCATCCTTCCCCTGGGTTACGGCTGTTACGCTAAAGCTTTTGAGCACTGCCTTTATTCCCGTCATGCGCTCTATGGCGTTAAATGCCGCATCGACCGGTCCGTCCCCTTCGCCCATTTCCTTGTTTATTCCGCTTGCATTCTCTATGGTAACCTCAGCCTTTGAGAATCTTTCAAAACCCCTATGAACTGTGAATCCCTTAAGGGTAAAGTTTTCGTCGTGGCGGAATCTGTGCTTATTTATTAGAGCCTCTATGTCGTCCCTCTCAACGGTCTTCTTCTTGTCGGCCAAGGCCTTGAAGGCGGTGAATACATCTTCCATTTCCGTGTCGTCCATTTCGATTCCCATATCTGTGAGGCGGTCTCTGAATGCGTGTTTCCCGGAGTGCTTTCCAAGAACCAAATTAGTCTTTTCGAAGCCTACGGATTCTGGCGTCATTATTTCATAGGTGAGGGAGTTGCTAAGCATTCCGTGCTGGTGAATTCCCGACTCGTGAGCAAATGCGTTTTTCCCCACCACAGACTTGTTTGGCTGAACCCCAACCCCTGTTATGCTGCTTACCAGGCGGCTGGTACGAGCTATCTGCCTGGTGTCTATATTTGTAGAAATATCCAAAATGGCTTTTTTAACTTTACTTGCCATTATTATTTCCTCGAGGGCAGCATTCCCAGCCCTCTCTCCTATTCCATTTATTGTGCATTCAAATTGCGTTACTCCAGCCTTGGCAGCCGCCAGAGTATTTGCAACAGCCAGACCAAGGTCATTGTGGCAATGCACAGACCACTGGGCCTTGTGGTCATATTTCATGTTCTTGCGTATTGTTTCTATGAAAGAAAAGAACTCCTCCGGCATTGCGTATCCAACGGTGTCCGGAACATTTATTACAGTTGCCCCGGCTTTTATGACCCTGTCAAATATCTTGGCCAGGAAAATGGGGTTGCTCCTTGTTGCGTCCTCCGCAGAAAACTCTATGTCAGGGCATCGCCCAGCGGCATACTTTACCATTGCTTCCGCCCTCTCCATTACATCCCGAGCTTCCATCTTTAGCTTGTATTTCATGTGTATTTCGCTCGTTGCGATGAATGTATGTATTCTTGGCGCCTCGGCGCCTTTAACAGCTTCCCAGGCAGCGTCGATATCCTTTTTAGTTGTTCTCGCAAGAGAAGCCACGCTAGAATTCTTTATTGTTCCCGCAATGGCCTTTACCGCTTCAAAGTCACCCTCCGAAGCTATGGCGAAGCCCGCCTCCATTACATCTACTCCAAGGCGTTCAAGCTGCCTTGCCACCTGCAGTTTTTCACCTAGATCCATGCTGAATCCCGGTGCCTGTTCTCCATCCCTAAGTGTTGTATCAAATATGCTTATTCTTTGCGTCATAGCTATATCCCCCTTATTTTTGAGTACAAAAAGACCCGTCCTAATCAAAGGACGGGTCTGTTACCCGCGGTACCACCTTTTTTACTCGCAAAAACGAAAATAACGTTTCAAGTGCAAGCCTCTTCTGAGCGTTTTAATGCACCGGCCGATAATGAGGCCAATCATCACGCCCCTACATTTTCAAGGCGGCCGCTCCAGAGTGAGTAGTCTTCCAGATAAACCATCGACTTCCACCACACGCCGACTCTCTATAGGCTTTCTTCCGGATGACGCTCTCTGTCATCGCGTTTCTTTTCGATATATTGTTGCCTATGATATCAAGATAGGCAGAGCTTGTCAACAAAATTTTCAAAATAATTCAAGTTTTTCTGAATTAATCGATAAATGCGTATTTTCAGAAATTTTTATTGACATTGAGGTCTTAGCATAGTTTAATAGTATTTAAAAACTTAAGGAGGATTAGACATGGAAGGCGCAAGGATTATTATCGAATCAATTGAAAAGCACGGTGTCGACAGGGTCTTCGGATATCCAGGTGGGGCTGTTCTTCCCCTATACGAAGCCTTGAGGAATTCCTCCCTTGTCCATGTCCTGACCCGCACGGAACAGGGGGCAGCCCACGCAGCCAGCGGATATGCCCGCATGACCGGAAAGGCGGGGGTTTGCATAGTCACTTCAGGCCCGGGAGCCACAAACATAATAACCGGTATAGCAACGGCCCAGGCCGATTCGGTTCCCATGCTCGTAATAACCGGACAGGTCAAGAGGGACCAAATCGGCACGGACGCTTTCCAGGAGGCCGACATCACGGGGGCATCGGAACCCTTCACAAAGCATACATACCTTGTCCAAGATGAAAAAGACCTACCAAGAATCATGAATGAGGCCTTCCACATAGCCTCAACAGGCAGGCCCGGTCCGGTGCTTATAGACATACCTGTCGATATTCAAACGATGGACATTGACAACAATTGCGATGAGCAAATTAATATTAGGGGCTACAAGCCGGTTTTTCATGGAAATAGAAGGCAAATAAAGAAAGCCCTCGACGCTATTGAAAAAAGCGAGAGACCTCTCATATGCGCAGGCGGCGGAATACTATGCTCCGGAGCAAGGACGCCGCTTAATATTTTTCTTCAAAAAACAGGCATCCCTGTCGTGCATACTTTAATGGGCAACAGCGCTGTAGACAAGGACCTTCCAAATGTAATGGGAATGATCGGCTCTCACGGACACCTACGGGCGAAACAGGCCCTAAAGGAGGCCGACCTTCTCCTAATAATAGGTGCAAGGATTTCGGATAGAGCTACGGCCGGAGGCCACATATTCGAAAGGGAGAAAACCATCCTCCATATTGACGTAGACCCAGCGGAAGTAGGCAAGAACATAGAAACTCAAATACCCATAGTAGGTGATGCAGGAGATGTGCTGCTTTACATGCTCAAGCATATTAATCCTGAAAAATCATGGGATTGGAAACCCTCAAGGACTCCGTCCGAAGCAGCAGTGCCATTAAAAACAAATCCCGACAGGTTGGATCCGGCGGTGCTTCTTGACTACCTTTCTAAGAAGGCGGACTCCGACGCCGTGTTCACTGCGGATGTCGGTCTCAATCAGATATGGGCCGCACGCCACATCGATATGTCCGGCAAACGCAGATTTCTAACCTCAGGCGGCCTCGGTACCATGGGCTATGGACTCCCTGCGGCAATCGGTGCCAAGATGGCTGTTCCAAACCGACAGGTTTTCGCAGTCATGGGCGACGGAGGCATCCAGATGAGTCTCGGAGAGCTCGGTACATTGACTGAATCAGGCGATAAGGTTATAATCCTTCTTCTCAACAACCAGTATCTCGGCATGGTCAGAGAGCTGCAGGACAATGCCTACGGCCTTGACTGCAGGCACGGCGTGCGCTTCGAAAAAGGACCTGATTTTGTTCAAATTGCCAAGGCCTACGGACTGAAAAGCGCCCATGCCCACAACATGGAAAGCTTCAGCGAGATACTGGACCTGGCATTAAAAGGAGTCGAAAGCTGGCTCATAGACTGCCAGATCGACCCAAAGATTAATTCCGTTAGGAGGTTTTAGAATGAAAAAACGAATCTTGTCCGTTCTGGTTGAAAACCATGCAGGCGTGCTTTCACGCATCGCAGGCCTTTTCAGCCGGAGGGGCTACAACATAGACTCGCTTTCCGTAGGCACCGTAGACAACCCCGAATATTCCCGCATGACAATCGGAATAACAGCCAACGATTGGCAGACTGAGCAGATACTCAAACAGCTAAACAAGCAGATACCCGTAATTAAGGTTGTCGAGCTATTGCCTGAAGACTCATTGATCCGAGAAATTTTAATCATTAAAGTGTCTGCCACAGTAGAACAAAGGCGCGAAATCAAAGACCTAGCCGACCTATACAAAGCCTCTGTTCTCGATGTTACCCAAAACACATTGGTTCTGGAGGCGACGGGGTCAAACAAGAAAATAGAATCATTCATAGAACACATGCGAGACTATGGGCTTCTCGAAATGGCACGTTCAAGCTCTGTGGGAATGCAGCGCGGCTCAGCAACCTTTTAGCCCGTAGACTTGCCGCTTTAAACACAAAAATAAGAACACCGCTATCTCAAAATATGAGATAGTGGTGTTCTTATTTCTATAATTGCTTTTTATCTAAATCCTCTAGGGTTTCGCCGGGATCTTTCTTTTGTTCTACCTTCCATATCCTGTACTTATCCAAGTCTGATCTTGCCTGCCTAATAACAATTCCTAAAACGAACGCATCGTCAAGGTATCCTACAAAAGGAATAAAATCCGGTATAACATCTATGGGTGTAAGCAGATATATCGCTCCGGCGATTATAGCTACAATGGTCGCGATTGGAACATTTCGGTAGTTCCCCTTTACATAGTCTGCCGCCATTGAAAACATTAGTATTATATCATCTAAAAGCTCCGCGAAAGGTCCCTTGTTTTCCCTTGCCTTTTCCAAGGCATCCTCTACAAGCTTCTTCGCTTTTCCCTTGTCCTTAAGGGTTTCTTCAGCTCTCTTCTTAAGGCCGGCAAAGAATGCCATTGCCTTCTCTTTTTCCAAAAGTTTCAGTTTCATAGCCTGCCCCCCTTTATTTATTAAAATCATATCATTTAATTCAAAACTTTTCTTTACAAAGAGGTTAAACTTGCAGGATTTACAATTTTTATAATAAATATGCTTGCCTTAAACGCCTTGGTATCATTAAGTTGAAAAATTTTATTTTCATATATTCAAATAAGTTACGGGAGCCGCGGGTTCTTCTTTTTAAAATTAAAAGCGGCCTGAATTTTTATCCAAACCGCCTTAATTGCTTATTAAATTTATTTACCTTGACTCTTGGTCAACACTATTTGACAAAAAGCTGTAATTAATAGGAATTGGATTTTCTTTTCATCGTCATGATCAAACCGCTGGCAATGAGGATGAAACCAATAATATAATTTATCCACGGACTTGCTTCACTTGTCTTTGGCAATTCAACTACGGTGGTTGGAATTTCTTGGACATCGATTTCATAATAAATGATTTCTTCGTTGCCCTCTCCATCTACAAGCTTGATAGAGAAATCATCTTTCCCGACAAAGCCAGGATCAGGTGTATATGTCCAATTGCCTTCATCATCGACAAGAACTTCACCATTTTTAGGCTCATCTATGATTGTTGCAGTACCGTCTTGAGGAAGTTCAATCTCGCCGCCTGTTGGTGTTTCTTCCGGTGTCGTGACGTCAATCGGTGGCGACTCAACTTCCGGTTCAGGTACTACTTCAGGTTCGGGTACTATCTCAGGATCAGGCTCTGTATTGCCACCGCCACCGCCTGATGAAGAAGCCTTTTTGCTGTTTTCAACAACTATTAATACATCATCAGTACTGTCAATGGTAAATGCAATATCAGAATCGTCTCCGGTATATCCATCCGGTGCAGTTATTTCTTTAAGGTAATAGTCCCCGTAAAGAACATCGGTGAATTGTATCGTTCCAGCATCAACTGCGAAGGAATAATATTCACTGTTTACCCCATCAGGGTCTCCTTCATAGAGGGTAAATTCAGATCCTTCTAATGGATTTCCTTTAGTATCGACTTTATTGACTGTAAAAGAACCATACTCACGTTTTGCACTCGCAACAGCAAAGGATTCAGCTGAAATATCAGAAAAAGAAACTGATTCCGAAACTTCTTTATTCACAATAGTAGAAGCCTCCCCTTTAAATGAAACGCTGTTATAGATTTCCTCAGCTTGCGCGCGGTCGGGATAGACTTTAGTGTCATATTTGATAGTTATTGTATTTGTGATGGGTTGCAAGGATACAAACTCAAATGTTCTCTTCAATGTATCTAGGTCTGTGCCTTTGTCGTCTACTCTAAAATAGTCGTCAAATTCATCAACCATCTCTATGCCCTCGATATCATAGAGCTTCAAAGAACTTAAATCGAGTTCCAGTCCCGGATCCAAAATATCTGTAATAGTCAGTTTATCAAGATTAGACTGACTCTCGTTTAATAAAATCTCCCATCTGGCAGTTTTAGTAGCTTTGTCAGTACTTTCCAATGATTTGTATACATATTTATCAGCGTAATCAACATCATCTGTTTCAGCTGTATACGTAACCGTTTTACTTACTGACGCAACATCATCGTATGAAAGCAATGCTCTGTTGCTATAGCTGCTTTGCGTTAAGTCCTCGAACTCTGTCTTATAGGTAATGCGATAAGGCTGAGAAATCGGGTCGTTAAAGGTTACAGAGAACTTGCTTTCTTTTACTCCCGCTGTTTGCCAGTCTGCTTCATCAACATCCGACGCTTGGGTTACTTCGATGCCGTTAGCAATATCTAAATAATCAATCATTGGATCCGGTGTTGTAATATTACCATCAGAATCAAGCGTAATGGGGTAAATTTCTACTGAACCCTCAATAAGTTTATGGTTCCCTTCAATAAAGTCTGTAACAACTAAATTTTGCATATTTTTAGATAAATAGTTGACATCGATTTCCCACGCCATTTCTTGATCGACAGGGCCTGATACTGTTTTTTGACCATTGTATTTTAGAAGGTCTTCAGAAACAGTTCCCCTATCCGCGGCAATTGTACGTGAAATTGCAAACTCATCGCCACTAGTAAATCCTGTCGCCGTTATATCGCATGTGTTATCATAAACCAGCCCATCTGAATCAGTTACAACATCCGGGTCTACTGTTGTAGAATATTCAATTGTATAAACGTCTTCTTCGAGATTGAGTATATTGTCACTTCCGTCTTTAAAGCTAATAATAAAACCATTTATTTTATCATCTAGGTTCTTCTTTGAGCTGATTTGATAGTCTGTTCCTTTTGTTAATGGTGTTCCGCCTTTATTGACTACAATACCCTCAAACTGAGTATCGCTCATTATTTGACTCAAGCTAAGATTATCTTCAATAATAATAGGAGTGAGTACTCCATCAATATCAATACCGGTGAGTTTTTCTTCTTTTAAATCAAGTGTTGCTATCCATTCAATTACTATGGTTTTACTATCATTAAATCTGTAATCTATGCCGTTGCTTTTTTTCACAAAGGTATTGGCTATTCCCGGGTTTATTCCGCTACCGCCTTGACCACCAATTATTGGGAAGGCAGAGCCGACAATTGTAACAGTATTATTGAAATTGTCTTCTAATTTATCAGTAATCTTAGTATAGTATACGATTCTATATGCGCTTGTAATATTGTCATCAAAGATTAAATCAAAGCCGCTATTATCAGCTGCATAATTAAGTGTATAGCTTGTAATAGCTTCTCCCGGAGTTGCACTAATAGTATTACCGGACTTTGCTATTGTTAGAGGATAAACTGTCAGGCCTTTGGCCTGGTCCATTATATGCTTAGTGATGTCATCTACTGTATCTGTTACCGTGTCAACATTTAAATCGACTTCTGCAGTATTCAAATCTATCGTCCATTTGATATATTTGTCGTCAGCATAATTTATATCGCCGCTAGCAGACTTTTTAACAATAACGCCTTTGTAAATATTAACTATAGCACTATCGGAGCCTGCAGCCGGACTGGCAGAAATGGTGCTTAATAATGCAGCATCGTTCGTAAAAGGAATCTTATTTCTTGAGTCGGCAATAATTTCTGGTGTAAAAGTTGTATCGTAGGTTACTGTTAGTGTTTCATCCAGAACGAGTGCTGATGGAGTGAGTGATATTGCAACTAGAGTTGTATCTAATGCACCGCCACTACTACTGACTGTGAAATGAGTGTCTTTCACGTAGCTTGCTAAAGCTGTATCTGTCAAGTTAACACTATCCGCATCAAAGACCAAACCTTTTGGCAAAGTATCTGTAATAACAACATTTGTTAAAGAGTACTTTGATGGATTAACTATTAAGGTCCATGTTATTTTGTCAGGGTTAACTGCAGCGTTTGCAACCCCAGTTTTTACAAGAATGGGGTTAAAGGCACATGTTGCTGTTGCTGTTACCGGTGTATCATTAACTGTAACTGTATTGTCAAAAGTTTCTTTAGGTTCTAAGAGTCCTTCCTTAGTAATTTCAGACTGATATGTTATTCGGTATGCTTTATTTTCATTTTCCGTAAAAGTAATATCAAATTTCTTATCATCTGCTCCTGCTTCTAGCTCAAAGCTATAATCAGTACCCTCAGTTAAAGATGAACCAGGTATAAGGTTGCCATCATAATTAACAGTTAAATACTCAATTGCTATTGTTCCATCAGAATACTTTTGATCACCTAAAAGCTCATCGCTAATCTCAAAAATGTCTGTTTCAAGGTTTGTATTAACATCAATTGTCCAATCAATCAGTTTGGAATTCGTCTCGTTTTGCGTTCCCTCTTTTGTGACTGTATCTCCTTTATTGTTTTCGTATAATAGTGTATATGTTTTAGGAGATTCCCCGTTAATAGTAAAAATAATAATCTGCGGGACAGTAGTAATTTTACTTTCATTTATTGATATTTGACTAAAGGAAACTCCCCCCTCGATGCCGTGTACAGCATCAAGATTATCTTCAAATTCAATAATAAATTTACTTGGGCTGCCTTCCACAACATCAACCCTCCAATTACCAATAAGGACACTATCCCCATCTACATCAGCAATGAAATCGATTGGTCCCATGCTTGTGTCGAAATCAAAAATATCAGGAATGTCGGTTGATACTTCACTATCCGCCACTACTGTAGCGTCATTACCAATTCTCCATAGATATTCTAGCTTTACCTTGCTGTCAGGGTCTATTTCCCCGCTATAATCTACTGGAATTTCAGCATATTCTCCTGATTGATTTGCTACAGATAATGTAATATCATAAATTCCAAAAAAATCATCAGTTTCTGCAAAACTTGTAACTGTTCCAGTCACCATCATCAAATTCAAAAGCATAGTGATAATAAGAAATTTTGAAACTCTGTTTACTGCTGCTTTAGATAAGTAGGATGAAAAAAAGTTCATATTGGCCTCCTTGTGCTAGTGCTTAATTGTTTAAGTCTCTATACCTTATATCAATATAGGTTAAATTATTGCCTGTTATACACGCTAAAAAAACAATACAAATATTTTTACCCCTTATATTAACATATATTTAATCATTTATAAATTTAATCCCCAAGCGGTTGGTCAAACCTCTTGAGGATTAAAAAGGGGGTATGAATAACGGAATTGTTAATCACACTAACACTATTTTAATACATAATTCATTGTTTAACTATAAATTTTCAGAATTATTATATTAATGTTTTGTTACAATCAGTTTATTTGACGATTTTTCCCTTTGATAAGCATACCTAACCCTAGAAGAACTGCTCCAATAAAGTAGAAAATATTTTTGCTTTCTTCACCAGTTTGGGGAAGAGCCTGTGGCACAGCTTGAACTGACACTTCAGCCATAATCATTTCCTCGGCTTCCGGTAAAGTTTCAGGAATTAATTGCGGAGCCCCTTCATTAGAAATATCGATTAATTCATCGTCTCCAGGATCATTGTTACCGCCAGATCCATTATTATTGTTGTTGTTGTTGTTGTTGTTGTCGTCGTTGCTGTCATTATCATCGTTATCATCATCATTGGTATCGTCATCGTCGCCGTCTGAATCTTGGTCGTCG